>DATDMG010000177.1:0-25984 GCA_036518955.1 Kineosporiaceae bacterium
CGTGCGATGGGGGGTCCCGCTGGTCACCGCCGTCGGCGACCTCGCCGCGGCGGTCACCCTCGGTGTCCTGGTGCTGGCGGCGGTGGCGCTCCCGGTGCGACCACCCGCCCCTCAGGCCGGCCCGCAGGCCGTGCCCGCAGCGTTGCGCCTGGTCACCGGGGCCGCCGCGGTGTGGACGCTGGCGTCTGCGCTCCGGCTGGTGCTGCAGTACGCGCAGGCCTCCGGGACGCCGCTCGCCGATCCGGCCTTCGGGCGGCAGCTCGCCGGGTTCGTCGCGGACACGGACGCCGGCCGTGGCCTGCTGCTGACCGTCGCGCTGGCCGCCGTGACGACCGTGATCGCTGCTGGGGCGCGCTCGCCGGGAGCGTTGGGGCTGCTGGTGCTGCTCGGGTTGGTCGCCCTGGTGCCGCCGTCCTTGGCCGGGCACGCCGCCGGGTCCGGGGATCACGAGACCGCGGTCACCAGCCTCGGTCTGCACCTGCTCGGCGTGAGCGTGTGGGTCGGCGGGCTGGCCGGCGTCGTCCTGCTTCGGGGCCGGCTGGGCGACGCGCTGCCCGAGGTGGTGCGCCGGTACTCCGCGCTCGCCGGGTGGTCGTTCCTGCTCGTCGGCGGCTCGGGGCTGATCAACGCCGCGATCCGGGTGCCCCGACTGGATGGGCTGGCGACCCGCTACGGCCTGCTGCTGGCGCTGAAGGCGGCCGCCTTCGCCGTCCTCGGGGTCGCCGGTGCACTGCAGCGACGACGCACCCTTCCCGTCCTGGACGCCGGGGCTGCCGGCCCGTTCGCCCGTCTCGCCGCCGGAGAGGTCGCGGTGATGGGGACGACGCTGGGACTGGCGGCCGCCCTGGGTGCCAGCCCGCCACCGTCCCCAGGCCGCCGAGCGTTGCCGACGCTCGCCGAATCCGTGACCGGGTACGCCCTGCCCCCGCAGCCCACACCGGCCCGCTGGCTCACCGAGTGGCAGCCCGACCTGCTCTGGGTGCTGGCCGCCGCACTGGCCGCAGGGCTGTACCTCGCCGGTGTGCGCCGGTTGCGGTCCCGCGGAGACGCCTGGTCGCCGCTGCGGACCGTGAGTTGGCTCGCCGGGGTCGCCCTGCTGGTCTACGTCACCTCGGGTCCGCCGGCGGTCTACGGCCGCGTGCTGTTCAGCGCCCACATGGTCGGTCACATGACGCTGAGCATGGTGGTGCCGGTCCTGCTGGTGCTCGGGGCGCCGGTCACCCTCGCGTTCCGTGCGCTCGCCCGGCGCCGGGACGGCAGCCGCGGGCCGCGGGAGTGGCTGCTCGCGATGGTCGAGTCGCGGTATGCGCGGCTGCTGTCCTTCCCCCCGGTGGCGGCGTTCCTGTTCGCCGGCAGCCTGGTCTTCTTCTACTTCTCGCCGCTGTTCGGCCTGGCCCTGCGCACGCACGTCGGCCACGAACTGATGCACGCCCACTTCCTGTTCGCCGGGTACCTGTTCGCCTGGGTCCTGATCGGTACGGACCCGGGGCCGTACCGGGTGAGCCAGCCGCTGCGGCTCATCACGCTGCTGGTGGCGATGGCGTTCCACGCCTTCTTCGGGGTGGCCCTGCTGTCGGGCAGCACGGTCCTCCAACCCGGCTACTTCGGTGGGCTGGGCCGGACCTGGGGAACGTCCCTGCTGGCCGACCAGCGCGCCGGGGGTGGGGTGGCGTGGGGGATCGGCGACGTCCCCGCCATCGTGCTGGCCGTGATCATCGCCGTCCAGTGGGCGATGAGCGACGACCGGGAGGCGCGGCGCCGCGACCGGGCCGCCGACCGGGACGGCGACGCCGAGCTCACCGCCTACAACGCGATGCTCGCCCGGCTGGCCGAGCAGGACCGCCGTCCCTGATCGACCCCGGCCACGCCGGCGCGGGCGAGGTGTCGGTGGGCGTGATACCTGTGGTTCATGACCCTAGGCACGCGCCCCGTCCACGAGCTGCCCGAGCCTGCCACGCCGTTCCACGACCTGGACCGCTACCTGGCGCTGCCGCGCCTGTCCGGGCTCGTGCTCTCGCCGGCCGGCGACCGGCTCGTCACCGTGGTGAGCGCCCTCGACCCCGAGCGGTCCGGGTACGTCACCGCGTTGTGGGAGGTCGACCCGGCGGGCGAACGGCCCGCCCGGCGCCTCACCCGCAGCGCGAAGGGTGAGCAGAACGCGGCCTTCCTGCCCGGTGGTGACCTGCTGTTCGTGTCGACCCGCCCGGACCAGGAGGCCAAGCGGGCCGGTGACGATCCTCGGCCCGCGCTGTGGGTGCTGCCCGAGGGGGGCGGCGAGGCGCGGGTCGTCGCGAGCCGGCCGGGCGGGATCAGCGGCGTGGCCGTCGCGCGCGACGAGGGCACCGTCGTCCTGGTGTCGCCGACCATGCCGTCGGCGGCCGGCGCGGACGACGACGAGAAGGCGCGCACCCGCCGCAAGGAGGGCAAGGTGACGGCCATCCTGCACCAGACGTATCCGATCCGGTTCTGGGACCACGACCTCGGCCCCGACGAGCCGCGGCTGCTGGCCGGGCACGTGCCGGCGGTGGTCGAGGCGGGGGTCGACCCGCTCGAACGGGGTCGGGTGGCGCTCCGCGACCTCACGCCCGCGCCCGGGCGGGCCCTGCACGAGGCGCGACTCGACGTCAGCCCCGACGGTTCGCGGGTCGTCACCACCTGGGCCGTCGCCGAGCCGGGCGGCAGCGTGCGCAGCACCCTGGTGGCGATCGACACGGCGACCGGGCATCGGGTGGTCCTGGTCGACGATCCGCAGAACGAGTACTCCGAGCCGGCGTTCTCGCCCGACGGGCGGCGGGTCGCCGCCGTGGCCGAGGCCCGCACGACGCCCACTCGGCCGCCGGTACGGCGGCTCGTGGTGATCGATCCGGGTCTGGCAGAGGTTCGCGGTGTGGCCGAGAGCTGGGACCGCTGGCCCGGATCCCCGGTCTGGGGGGCCGACGGCCGTTCCCTCTTCGTCACCGCCGACGAGGGTGGGCGCTCGCCGATCTTCCGGGTCGACCTGGGCGCCGTTCCCGGTGACGACACCGTGACGCGACTCTGCCTCGACGACGGCGCCTACACCGACGTCCGGGTCAGCCCCGACGGCGCCTGGGTCTATGCGCTGCGCAGCGCGGTCGACGCTCCGCCGGCACCCGTCCGCCTCGACGCCCGCACGCCGGGGCTTCCCCAGCCGCTGCCCGCGCCGGCGTCGGCCCCGGCCCTACCCGGCAGCCTGACCGAGGTCACCGCCACCGCCGACGACGGCACCCGGCTGCGCAGCTGGCTGGTGCTGCCGGCGGGAGCGAGCGACCGAGCACCGGCGCCGCTCCTGTTGTGGGTGCACGGCGGCCCGCTGATGTCCTGGAACAGCTGGTCCTGGCGCTGGAATCCGTGGCTGATGGCTGCCGCAGGCTACGCCGTCCTGCTTCCCGACCCCGCGCTGTCCACCGGGTACGGCGACGCGTTCGTCTCCCGGGGGTGGGGGGCCTGGGGCAGTGCGCCCTACCTCGACCTGATGGCCCTGACCGACGCGGCGGAGAAGCGGCCTGACGTCGACGCCGAGCGAACCGCCGTGATGGGCGGATCCTTCGGTGGCTACATGGCCAACTGGATCGCCGGGCACACCGACCGTTTCCGTGGGATCGTCTCGCACGCCGGCCTCTGGGCGCTCGATCAGATGGGCCCGACCACCGACGCCGCCTACTACTGGGCTCGGGAGCTGTCCGCCGAGATGGTGCTGGCGAACAGCCCGCACCGCTTCGTCGACGAGATCCGCACACCGATGCTGGTCATCCACGGCGACCGGGACTACCGGGTGCCGATCGGCGAGGCACTGCGGCTGTGGTGGGAGCTCAACGCCAGGTCCGGAGAGGTCGTCACCCCGCACCGCTTCCTGTACTTCCCGACCGAGAACCACTGGGTGGTCGCCCCGCAGCACGCCAAGCTCTGGTACCAGACGGTGCTGGCGTTCCTCGCGGTCACCGTGCACGACCGGCCTTGGGAGGTGCCGGAGCTCCTGCGTTGAGATCCGAAGTGGACGTTGGGATCCGGCGTGGAACAGGGCCCGGACGCCGTTGTCCGAGCCCTGTCCGGTGAGACGGATGATGCCGAACTTCCCGCCCCCGCGGAAGGTCTTTGGCGGGGCGACCCGGGCGACGTCACCGCAGCGGCGGCTCGTTCCCGGCGTCGGCGACGGACGAACGGGCCCTTCGCTCTTCTCGACCCCGATCAGAAAGCGCTCTCGTCGACCTCCATGAGCGTGTTGTCGGTGGACTCCGCGATCAGCCGCTCGGCGCCGAGCCTCGGCAGCACGTTCCGGGCGAAGAACTGCGCGGCGGCGATCTTGCCCTGGTAGAACGCCTTCTCCCGGGCGGGCAGGGCCTCGCCGCCCTCGAGCAGCGCCGAGGCCGCGACGTCCGCGCCCCGCAGCAGCAGCCAACCGATCACCAGGTCGCCGGCCGCCATCAGCAACCGGGTGGTGTTCTGGCCGACCTTGTAGACGTTCCGCGGGTCGCCGCCGGACGCCGGGTCCGTCGCCACCAGGGTGCCGATCATCCAGGTGACGATGCCCTGGACGTCGTCCAGCGCCTTGCCCAGGAGCTCACGCTCGGCGGCGAGCCGTTCGTCCACCGGGTCGGACTTGACGAACTGGACGATCTGGTTGGCCAACCAGCCCAGCGCGACGCCCTTGTCCCGCACGATCTTCCGGAAGAAGAAGTCCATTCCCTGGATGGCGGTCGTGCCCTCGTAGAGGGTGTCGATCTTCGCGTCCCGGACGTACTGCTCGATCGGGTAGTCCGCCAGGAAGCCGGAGCCGCCGAAGGTCTGCAGGCTCTCGGTGCCGAGCAGCACCCACGAGCGCTCCGACCCCACGCCCTTGACGATCGGCAGGAGCAGGTCGTTGACCCGCTCCTCCATCACGTCGTGGCCGCCCTCGGACTCCGCCGCCCAGGTGAGGTCCTCGTGGCTGGCGGTGTAGAGGACGAGCGCACGCATGCCCTCCGCGTACGCCTTCTGCAGCATCAGCGAGCGGCGGACGTCGGGGTGGTGCGTGATCGTGACGCGGCGCGCGGTCTTGTCGGTCATCTGGGTCAGGTCCGGCCCCTGGACGCGCTCCTTGGCGTACTCCAGCGCGTTCAGGTAGCCGGTCGACAGGGTGGCGATCGCCTTGGTGCCGACGAACATCCGGGCGTTCTCGATGACGTGGAACATCTGCTTGATGCCGTCGTGGACGTCGCCGACCAGGGTGCCGATCGCGGGGATCCCGTCGACCTCGCTGAACCTCAGCTCGCAGGTCGTGGAGACCTTCAGACCCATCTTCTTCTCGAGGTTGGTGACGAAGACGCCGTTGCGCTCGCCGAGCTCGCCCGTCTCCAGGTCGACGTGGTGCTTGGACAGGGCGAAGAGGGAGAGCCCCTTGGTGCCGGGACCGGCGCCCTCGGGCCGGGCCAGCACCAGGTGCACGATGTTCTCGAAGAGGTCGTCGGCCTCGGCCGAGGTGATGAAGCGCTTGACGCCGGTGATCTGCCAGCGCCCGTCGGGGAGCTGGACGGCCTTCGTCGTGCCGGCTCCCACGTCCGATCCGGCGTCCGGCTCGGTGAGCACCATCGTGCAGCCCCACTTGCGCTGGACCATAAGCTGCGCAAGGCGCTTCTGCTGGGCGTTGCCGAGCTTGTGGAGGATGTGCGCGAAGGCGAACCCGGACGCGAACATGTGGATCGCCGGGTTGGCGCCGAGGACCATCTCGTTCATCGCCCAGCGAAGGCTGGGTGGTGCCAGGGTTCCCCCCAACTCGTGCGGGACGTCGATCGCCCAGAACCCGGCGTCCAGGAAGGCCCGGTAGGCCTGCTTGAAGCTCTCCGGCAGCCGGACCTCGTGGGTGGCGGGGTCGAAGACGGGCGGGTTGCGGTCCGAGTCCGGCAGGGAGGGGGCGAGGTCGTCGGTGGCGAGCCGGGCCATCTCGGCCAGCATGTACCGGGCGGTCTCGGCGTCCAGATCCGAATAGGACCCCTGTCCGAGGATCTTGTCGCGGCCCAGCACCTCGAACAGGTTGAACTCGATGTCGCGCAGGTTGTGCTTGTAGTGGCTCATGCCGGACCTCTCGTCACGGGCTGGCTCGGGGCCAAGGCGGGTGGGGCAGGGGGACTGGGCCGGTGGACGGGCTGATCAGGGGAAGCGTCGCCGGGTTACTCGGCGGTAGCTTGATGATGCTACTGGTCAGTAACCAACGCAAGCCCGGCAGGAGGCCAAACCTCGACCGGGGTGGTGGGGCAGGGATCCGCGGCCCTTCTGGATCAGTCCTGCTGATCTCGGCAGGAGATCGGCGACGGCGTCACCCGGTCGCGGGTACCATCTGCGCGGGGGCGGCAGGTCGTCGACGCGATCCGGGCGGCAGGGCAGGAAGGAACGGGGTGGCCAGCAGGGGCGCGCGGGCGGCGTTCTCCGGGGGTGTGGTGGCGGTGGCCCTGCTGGGGGTCGTCGCGTCCACGGTCCATGCCGCGCCGGGCCGCACGCATCCGCTCTCCGGTGCGGCCAGGCCCTCGGCGAACCCGGCGGCGAATCCGGCCCTGTCCGGGCTGGGTGACTCGGAGCTCATGGGTCTGGCGGCGATCGCAGGGGCCGGCCTCGAGGTCCGGCATGTGATGAAGGTGAAGGGGCCGGACCCCTCGATCGACCTGGGGCGGGCCGCCGGCCCCTCGGCGGCCCCGGCCGCCGGCGGCCCGCCGCCGGCGCCCACCTCCGCCGGGGCGGTGGCCGGCATTCCGGTGGCGTGGCACTCCGGTGCCGCCGGGGAGGCGGCGGTGAGCGGCGCCTTCGGCGGCTGGCGGGGCAAGCCGCTGCAGATCATGGGCACCTGGTCGGACACCACGCACGAGGCCCAGCGGGACGTCGACTCGCTGTACCGCTACGCCGACTGGGACGGTGACCTGGACATCGCGATCGGGGCGCTGGTCTCGGGGGAGAGTTGGTCGGCCGCGGCGTCCGGTGCGTATCTCGACCGGTGGACCCACGCCGTCCGGACGATCCGGGCCCAGCGCTCCGGCCACCGCGGTGTCGCCTACATCCGCTTCGCCCACGAGATGACCGGCGACTGGTTCCCCTGGAAGGTCACCTCCGCTGACGCCTCCGACTTCAAGCGGGCGTGGCGGCTCTTCGCCGGGATGCTGCGGCGCGAGTATCCGCAGGCCAGGCTGGTGTTCTCGCCCAACGACGGCAGCGCGACCGACGCCGGCGTCGACCAAATCTGGCCTGGTGACGACGTCGTGGACGTCGTCGGCCCGGACTCGTACGACGGCTACCCGAACAAGACCAGCCAGTCCCTGTGGGACGACTGGATCGACTCGACCCGGAACGGCCCGATGGGCCTGGGGGCCTGGCGCCGGTTCGCGACCGACCACGGCAAGCCGATGTCGCTCCCCGAGTGGGGGCTGCGCAACCAGGACAACCCCTTCTACATCACCAAGATGCACCAGTTCCTCGCCGAGTGCGCCCCCCGGCCGGGCGACGCGAGCCTGGCCGGCAAGTGCATCTACGACATCTACTTCAATATCGCCAACGGCGGGAACAACGGATTCATGATCTACGGGGGCCCCAATCCGGACGCGGCCTCCAGGTATCGCGGTCTGCTGTGGGGTAGCTGACCGTCGGCTGGCATTCGGTACGGATAGGGACAGGTCAACCTCAGGTCAACCCTGGGGTAGTCGGTCCGTCCGGAGCACCCGACGTCACTGCCGGTGCTACCTTTCGTGCTGCGTGATGAACGGCTCATGTGCTGTTCACCCTGCGTGACATCGACTCGCCGGATCCGGGTGATCCGTTGTGCGGCTGGGAGGGGGATCGCAGGTGCGCGCCGGACTGGGACGCCATACCCGAAGTGCGGTCCTCAGTAGCGCTCTCGCGGTCTGGATCGGAGTGGTGGCAGGGCTCGGACCGGCCGACGCGGCGGATGTGGCAGGGGCCCGGGCTCCCGACGGTGCGATGACCATCGGTGCGGCAGCGGCCGATGGTGCGGGGGATGCCGCCGACCAGGCGATGGCCCGGGCGGCATGGGACGGCATGGTGGAACTCGGTCGGGTCGCCACGACCGTTCCCCTGCCCGAGTCGAAGCAGAGCCCGGCCGCCGCCCTCGATCGCCCGCGGTGGAGCTGGGACGGCTGGGCGTCCGGGGTCGCCGACACCGCCGCGGAGACGGACGCCTTCGGGACGTGGCGCGGTTCACCGGTGCGGGCGGTAGCCGTCTGGAGCGACACGGACGCCGACGCGCAGACGGCGTTGAGCGCCGTCACCGCCTATGCCGGCTACACCGGCGATCTGGACGTCGCGGTCGGGGCCCTGGTGCGTGGCGAGACCTGGGAGCAGGCGGCGTCAGGCCAGTTCGTGCAGCGCTGGACGACGGCGATGCGCACCCTGCGGGGGATGCGCGCCGGCAAGGGGATCACGTACGTCCGGATCGCCCACGAGTGCAACGGTGACTGGATGGCCTGGGGTGTCAACGCCGCCAACCTCGCCGCCTACCAGGCCGGATACCGGTTGTACGCCTCGATCGTGCGCAAGGAGTTCCCGGAGGCGCGGCTCACCTGGTCACCCAACGGCGGGAACCACACCGACGTGTCGATCGATCAGCTGTACCCCGGGGACGACGTGGTGGACGTCGTCGGGCCGGACATCTACGACGGCTACCCCGAGGTGACCAGCGCGGGAGTGTGGAAGGAGTCCTCCTCGGCGTGGTCGACGCCGCACTCCCCCAAAGGTCTTGCCGCCTGGCGGGTGTGGGCTGCTCGCCGGGGCAAGCCCATCGCGCTGCCCGAATGGGGACTGCCGTACGGTGACCACCCGGACTTCATCAAGGGCGTGCACGACCTGATGGCCGCGCACCCCGGGCAGAAGGGCGCGGTCAGCAACGCCGGCCGGTTCGTCTACGACGTCTACTTCAACGCCGAACGCAAATTCAAGATCTATAACGGTCCGAACGGGGCCTCGGGTGCCCTGTACCGGTCCCTGACCTGGGGTAGCTGAGGTCGCTCGGGGACGGCGCCGGTGATCCGGCTCGGCGTCGCGCCGCCCGCCCGCCCAGCGGCTCCGGCGGGCGGGCGGCGAGCCGGCCGGGCGACTGGTCAGGCCTTCTCCAGATACGCCTTCAGCTCGTCGCGGGTGACCTTGCCGTCGCCGTCCGCGTCGATGAAGCCGAGCATCGTGCTGGCGGCGTCGTTGCTCAGTGGTTGACCCATCGCGGCGAGCATGGCCGTGATCTCATCGGCGGTGATGAGCCCGTCGCCGTCCTTGTCGATCGTCGTGAACGTCGCCTCGAACTCGTCGGCAGACAGCACGTCGCCCCCTCACTCGACCCCCGTGCGCCCCGGGTGGCGCCCGAGCTCGCCGCGCAATCTACCATCGGGGTCGCCGGGATCCGGGGTCAGCGTGGACGCCGCCAGCAGCAGCGGTACCACCTGGGCGAGTACGTCGTCCGGGTCGATGCCGTCCGGATCGAGGGCCAGGTGGATCGCCGTCCCGTCGGCGGCGGCCAGCACGAGAGCGGCCATGGGTTCCGGCTCGACCCAGGGTGCCAGGTAGCCGGCCTCCTGCAGTTCCTCGAGGCGGGCGGCAAGTTCTGCCCGCAGCTGCCGCATCAGTTCCCGGATCTGCTCCCGGAACGGCTCGCTGCGCGGCACCAGGGCGAGTGCCTCGAGGTAGGCGGGAACGCGCGGCCGCGCGTCGGCGAGCGCGGCCTGCAGCTCCCAGACGGCGCGGACGAGGTGTCCTGCCGGATCCTCGGTGAGGCCCCGAAGGGCGGCCCGGGCAGGCTCGAGCCAGGCCCGGACGGCTCCGACCAGCGCCTGCGCCACCAGCTCGTCCTTCGACCCGAAGTGATACGTGATGGCCTGCAGATTCGTCCCTGCTGCGGCAGCGATCTGCCGGGACGTCGCACCGGCGACTCCCGCGTCGCCCACGACCGTGAGCGCGGCGGACAGTAACCGCTCACGCGTCCCCTGGCGCTGTTCAGTCATGCGAATGTATGATTTCGACGCGGGATCATGCTCGACCCGGAACGGGCGACGGAAGAGCGAGGTGCGTGCGGCATGTCGGATCGACCTGGTGACCTGGACGTCGTGACGGGGGCCTTCGGCTACACCGGACGGTACCTCACCCGCCGCCTCCGGTCGGCCGGCCGGCGGGTGCGCACCCTGACCGCGCATCCGAGGCCGCACGACCCCGCGGGCGGGCCACCGATCGAGATCCACCCCTACCACTTCGACGATCCGGATGCCCTGGTCGGCTCGCTGCGCGGAGCGGACACCCTGTTCAACACCTACTGGGTTCGGTACACCCACGCGGGGACCAGCTACCCGGAGGCGGTGCGGAACAGCCGCCGCCTGATCGAGGCCGCGGTCGAGGCCGGCGTCCGGCGCCTGGTGCACATCAGCATCACCAAGCCGCAGCACGACTCGTTCTACGCGTACTACCGGGGCAAGGCCGAGGTGGAGGACGCCGTCCGGGCCAGTGGCCTGTCCTATGCGATCGTCCGGCCGACGGTTCTGTTCGGGGGCGACGACATCCTGATCAACAACATCGCCTGGCTGGTGCGTCGGTTCCGGGTGTTCGCGATCCCCGGGGACGGCCGGTACCGGCTGCGGCCCGTCGCGACCGCGGATCTCGCGGACCTCGCCGTCCGGCTCGCCGCCAGCCCCGTCGACGTGACCGTCGATGCGGTGGGTCCGCAGAGTTTCGCCTTCGAAGACCTGGTCGCCGCCGTCGCCGGCGCCGTCGGGGTGCGGTACCGGGCGGTCCACGTGCCCCCGGCCGCGGTGAGTCTGGTCCTGCCGCTCCTGGGCCTGCTGGCCCACGACGTCGTCCTCACCAGCGACGAGCTGCGCGGTCTGATGGCCGAGTACGTGCACGTGGACGGCGAGGCGACCTGCCCCACCCGGCTGACCGACTACCTCGCCGCCCGGGGGCGGGAACTGGGGGCCACCTACCAGTCGGAGCTGGCCCGACGCCGTCCACCGATTCCGGCGGCTGGCTGATACCGGCGGTTGGCCGAGGCCGGAGAGGGTGCGTCGCGGTCGGGTGCGAGGCCCGCTACGAGGACTCCTCGATCGGCTCGCGGTCCTCACCGGCCGACAACATGACAGGCAGCACCCGCTCAGTGATGATCTTAGCGGCGTGCAGGGACTGCTCGGCAGACTCCTGCGCCCGGATCGTCACCAGCTGGCTACGGCCTTCCATCCGCCGTGCCAGGCGCCGCTGTATGGCCGCGTGGTCCTGCAACCGGGCGGTCGCCATCCACAGCGCTTCCTCGATACCCAGGGCTTGCGCCGCCGCCAGGGTCTGGGGCGAGAACGCATGGCCGGTCTGACACCCGTCATGAAGCATCTGCCCACTCATGTCCACCTCCCCCGCCGCCTGCTCGTCGGGGTTCGGCACCTCCGTCTCGGGGACAGGACGGCCGACCCTTGCCGCAACCGCTGGCCCCAGTTCTGCCGCCGAGGTATGCATCGCGTTCGGGACCAGCGCCGATGCCGCGGACGGCATGCTGTCGAACAGTGCGTCGGCTGGGTCTTGAATCAGCACCTCGCCACCGGCCGCCGTCACAGCGGCCGCGCCGCTGGCGCCGTCGTCCAGCGCACCCGACAGCACCACGGCGAGAACCCGCGAGCCGAACTGCCGGGCCGCGCTGCAGAACAAGGGGTCGATCGCCGGGCGGGCCCAGTTCATCAGAGGCCCCCGGACCAGCCGTAGCCGACCGTCGTGATCGAAGGACAGGTGTCGTCCCGGGGGCGCTATAGTCACCAACCCGCGGGTCAGCTGTTGCCCGTCGACCGCGTACGCCACCGGCAGCCGGCCACCCATCCAGATCAGGGCCGACAGCGCACCCGGTGAGCTGGGAGGTGCATGGAGCACGACCACGATGTTCGCTGGTAGGCCTGGCGGCAGGCCCGCCAGCATCTGGTGCAGCGCGCCGAGGCCGCCCGCCGAGGCACCCACGACCACAAGGTCACGCTCGGGCATCTCGAAACCTCCACCGATCAGGGTAGGCGAGCGGTGACACGGTGTCGACCGGCCGGGTCCACCACGGTCCATCGTGGCCGGGTGCGCAGGCCGCGCGGGTGGCGCGCACCGAAGCGGCGTCGTCAGCAGAGATGCTGACCAGGCGACCTTGGGAGCGCTCGAACCACGGGGCCCGAGGCCCTGTCGAGGGCCGATGGTCCTGCGTCGTGCGAGGGTCCGCGAAGCGATCATAGTGTCATGGCCGCGAACCGTGGCGAGGAGCAGAAGGCTCGCGCCCGGGAACGGGCCGGGCAGGCGGGCCGCCGTGCGGTCGAGCTGGGGGCACTGGCCGAACAGTTCTCCGCCGGGTCGTCCTGCACCCCGGAGATGCTCCGGCAGGCCCAGAGGGCCGCCATCGAGGCCAGACATCGAGCAGCCCGCGCAGCCGACTACGCCAGACAGAGCCACGAGTGCTCCGCCGCCGCCCACGAGCGGGCGGCCGTCCTGTTCGACGAGACCGCGGGCCGTAGCGGCGACGCCGAACGCCTCCGTGAGCGGGCCAGGCTGCATCGACAGGCCGCCGAGCAGGATCGTCGAGCGGCCGCACTGGACCAAGCCCGGTGCGCCGCGCTTGAAAGCGATCAAGGCTGCGGCGCCCGCGATCGACGTACCGGTGCATCGAGAGGCTCACCCACGCTCACCGCCGGTCGTGCCGGCGCTGGGGATCTCGGTCTTCGCGGCCCTGGACGGTCTGCGGAGACACGCCGTGCTGGGCGGGCCAGGCGGGTTGATGACATGTGGAACGCGACGTGCTGTCCGGTCGAGGGTCTGCCGCTCGGCTGAGCTGCGCCGGAGGTCGATCGGGAGTGGCCTGGAGCGACCCTGGTCGACCTCGCTCCATGGCCCGTTAACGGCCCGGGGCGGGCGGCTGGAACACTCCTGCGCTCGGACGCCGGGAGCGCTCGGGCGGGCCAGGCGGCACCCCCAGTACGGCGCCCAGAGCGAGTGCCCGCGGTGCCTCGCGGCCGGCGGCAGCCTGGCAGGCGCGGGCCCGGTGCTCAAGAGCCGGGGCCCGACTGCGCCGGGTCGCTACGTAAGCCCGGCGACGTCGACCGGACACCGCTAGAGTCCGTGCCGGGGGTACCGATCTGTGCGGATCCGGGCAGCTGTCCTGGACCCCCATGCCCAAGCCCGCACATGGGGGTTAGATCATGAAGCGTTCGAAGGTCCTGACCGTGTCGGGCGTGGTCGCCGCGGCAACGGTCCTGCTCACCGCCGTGCCGGCCTCGGCGAACGCGGTCTCGGGTGGCAGCATCGGCTGCGCCCCGGACATGGTCGTGCAGATCAGCTGGACCCAGAACAAGGCCGGGTACGTCTACGACTTCGAGAAGTTCTCGAAGGACGACAAGCCGTCGACGGACGATTACCTGTTGGGCAGCAAGGGGTCGAACCGGATGGTCCTCGGGGTGCGCTCGCTCTACGGGTGGTCGCTGACGTCGAAGACGTCGGGCGTGGTCATCTCGCACGCGTCCGCCAATTGCGTGGACCGGCCGAACGACTGATCTGGTACGTCGCGGACCGGGCCCGGCCGCGGACCGGCCGGTAGGTGACGGTTCGTAGTACATGGGTGAGCCCGCGGTGGTCTCGGACGAGGAGTGCGAGGAGTTCCTGGCGCAGCATTACGCCGATCGGCGTGAGGGGCTCGCGTAGCTCATGGCCGTGCTGATGGTCGACACGGACGTCGCCTCCTCGCTCGTGCGGGGCAAGCCCACCGTTGCGGTGTCTCGTGCCCTGGCGCCGCATGTCCCGTGCGTCACGTCCGTGACTGTCGCCGAGCTGACCGAGTGGGGGATCAACCGGAGTTGGGGCCGCAAGGCCCTCCTAGGGATCGACTCCTGGCGCAGGCGCGTACCCAAGCTGTGGTCGGACGAAGCCATCTCACGTACCTGGGGCAGGCTGTCCGCGGAGACCGCAGGGGGGTGTCCGAGAGATGCCGCTGGAGCCCTGTGTTGCCCGCCTCCTATCGCACGCGGATCGCATGGGTACCCGTGTCGGTGACGGTGTGCTGTGGGTCGGCCTGGGATGCGACTGATATAGCATTGATGCTATTGCTTGGGGTGGCGTTGAAGCTGGAACCGGAGGTCCGTGACTGGCTCGAAGGGTTATCCACGGTGGCGTTCGTAACGGCGGCGTCCTACCTGGACCTGGTGGCGGAGCGGGGTCCTTTGCTCGGCGAGCCGTACACCAGGCAGTTGGACGGCAAGTTGCGTGAGTTGCGGGTCTCACCTCGACCGTAGGGCGGTTCGGATCACGTACTGGATCGCGTCCGGGCGGCGGATCGAGACCTCGGTGGGGGTCGTGGTCCACCCGTGGCCGGCCCAGACCCAGTAGAACAACACCACCGGCCACGACCTGGGGAATAACGTGAGTTCAGCCCTGGGGAATTACGTGAGGGCTGACACTCGAGGTGCAGGACGTCGCCCTGTTGGGTGATCCGGGACGGGTTGGACGGCGATCACCTCGGCGCCGTCCTCGTACGACTGCCAGGCGCAGTACCAGTCACCGTCGAGTTCCAGGGTCCGCGCGGAAGGAGCGGCGGTGACGGTGGCATCGTCGGCTCCTCCTCGCTCCCACGCCTGGTGATTGTTCCGGTTCGAGCGGACCCGGGTCGGTCCGGCCGCCGGTTACCGGCGGAGGCCTGGCGCTGGCGCGGTGCTGGCGGTGAGTGCAGACGGCTGAAACAGTCTGTATTTCGTGTCCTTGATTAGCGCGACACGCCGGGCATACCGGACATCACGCCACGATGTCACCGCCGACCACCACGCGGTTGCTCAAGCCATCAACGCCTGCGGCTCACTCCAGGAGACCTGCACCCGAGCGCAGGTCAGACATGGCCGTTTTCGGAATCGGTGGCGGGATTGCTTTCGCCGGTGCGGCCGGGAATCATGGCGGTCGTGGTCATAAATGGTGGACCACGGGGGATGGACCTACGCGCCGGATGGAGATCCAAAACGACGAAGCCCGGGTCGGGGATCATGCCCTGACCTGGGCCTTCCCGGTGGAGCGGGTGACGGGAATCGAACCCGCACTGTCAGCTTGGGAAGACCACAGAACTGGCCCGATAGGGGCCGTGACCTGCGGGTCCGGGTGCCCGTGAGGGGCCGCTGGGGACCGGTGTTGACCGCCCTCTATCGCACGCCGATCGCACGCCGACTGCCCCAGCAGGGGCTGGTCGTCCGGCCCGACGGTGGCCCCGCAGGAGGGATGCCTCGCTGGAGCTGGCTGAACGATCTTCGCGAGGTAGGGTGCCATCGTGGTGGACCTACCCGAGCTGCGGGCGACTCTCCGCGAGGAGCCTGTCCTTGCGACGGCCACCGTCGTCGTGCGCGGCGGTCCCGACTCGATCGCCAAGCTCTCGGCACACGCCACCCGCACCGCCCGCGCCTACGCCCTGGACGGCGTCCCCGTGCTGGGTATCTCGGTCTTCGCCGCGCTGGATGACATCGGCATGGCCTCCCTGGACGGGATCCTGGGCGGCAAGCTATCGACCTATCGAGTCGTCCACCTGATCACCGCAGGCGACCTCCAGGAGGCCGGTTTCGCCCTCCTGCCCACCTTCGGGCGCCCGCACCTGACGCTGCTCCTGAAGACCATCGATCAGGTCGAGCCGCTCCTGGACATGCTTGGCCCAGCGCGCCCGAACCCTCACTATGGTGAGATGACCGGCCGACGAAGGAGGTGAGGTCGTGATCGCAGTGGACATCGTCGCCGACCTGAATACCGAGGACGAGACCGGATACGTCTGGACCTTCCTGGACGAAGCGCGCGACCCAGCTCTCATCGTTCCCGGCACCTTGGTCGTGGCCGGCGACGAGGACACCCCGGCCGTCGCCGTCGTGGTTGACCTCTTGCCTCACCCGAACGGCACCATCGTCCACCTTGACGTGCTGCCCGGCGCCATCGACAACTACCTTGCCCTGGCTCGCCGAGTCACGGCTACGGCCTGACGGAGCGCAGAGGACCGCCGACACTCGCACTCGTTCAGGTGGTCCTCGGGGAGCCGTCGAGGGGGCACGAGCCAGCCACAGGGCTGACGGTGCTGCGCAAATCCCAAAGTGGTGAGGCCCAGGTCGGGGATCACGCCATAACCTGGGCCTTCTCGGTGGAGCGGGTGACGGGAATCGAACCCGCACTGTCAGCTTGGGAAGCTGATGTTCTGCCATTGAACTACACCCGCACCCCGCAGCCGGAGCTACGGTGTGATGCCACCCTACCAAAGTCGGGCGCGCTCCTGATGCATGGACGACGGGACCGGGCATGTCACCCGCAGTAGCCCTGGCGGTACCCGATCAGGCTGGGGGTGAGGCCGGAAGACGGCTACTCTTTCGCGGGTGCTCCTCTCCGACCGCGACATCCGCGCCGAGCTGATGTCGGGCCGCGTGGTCCTGGAGCCGCTCGACCTGGACATGGTGCAGCCGTCGAGTGTCGACGTCCGGATCGACCGGTATTTCCGGTTGTTCGACAACCACAAGTACCCGGTGATCGACCCGGCCCAGGAGCAGCCCGAGCTCACGCGACTGGTGGAGGTGAAGCCGGATGACCCGTTCGTGCTCCACCCCGGCGAGTTCGTCCTCGCCAGCTCCTACGAGATGGTGACGCTCCCCGACGACATCGCGGCCCGGCTGGAGGGCAAGTCCAGCCTCGGACGACTCGGCCTGCTGACCCACTCCACCGCTGGGTTCATCGACCCTGGGTTCTCCGGTCATGTGACGCTCGAGCTCAGCAATGTGGCCACCCTGCCGCTCACTCTCTGGCCCGGCATGAAGATCGGGCAGCTCTGCTTCTTCCGGTTGTCCAGTCCGGCGGAGCATCCTTACGGCAGCGACCGCCACGGGTCGCGCTACCAGGGTCAACGCGGGCCGACCGCGAGCCGGTCCTACCGGTCGTTCCACCGCACCAGGGTCTGAGGAGGATCACGTGGTCCTGCGCGCACGACGTCAGGCTCGCTCCGTGGGCACGCCTCGCGGGGCGACGGCGCAGATCGCCGCGGCCGTCGAGTTGAGCGCGATGCACCTGCTCCTGGTGCCGAGCACGGTGCACCCGGACGACGTGAGTGATCTCGTCCGCGCCCGGGTCCCGGGCAGCGACCTGGGCCGGACCGGGGTCGCCACCCTCGGCCGTTACAGCCGCTTCTCCGGCCCCTACCAGCTCTCGATGGAGGAGGCGGTGGACGCCGCCGTCCCGATGCCGTGGACGGTGGCCTACGCGCTCAACGCCCCGTGCGAGCGCGAGGACCCGCCGTTGCCCGGGCTCGACGACCGTGACGGGTTGGCCCGCGCCTTTCCGCACGGCTTGCCGTGGCGGGAGGAGGGCCGGGCGCTGGCGCTCCTGGTGGCGCTGGCGCGCCGGGTGCACGGCGCCGTCCGGGTGTCCGGCGGTGGTGGGCTGATCCAGCCTGACCCTGACCGGGCCGTCGACATCATCGTCCACTCCCCGTACTGGCTCGACCCGGAGGTCCTGCTCGGCGTCGTCCAGCGGGCGCTGCCCACAGCCCGCCTCGAGATCGAGGGCGTGGACTGGAGCGGGCCCTCGGACGACGCCTACTCCGGGGCGCTGGTTGCCGGGTACCTGGCGCAGAACCCCCTCAGCAACCAGGCGCTCGCGGATCTTCATCACCTCGCCGACCGGGAGGACATGCGGGTGCTCGCCGGCGAGGACGTCATCGACGGCTTCGCGATCGCCGGAGAGTTGGGGCCGTACGGCGGGGACGGCGCGGTGGAGGTGCTCGTCCATGTGGGACGGGAGCGCGAGCCGGCGGTGGCCGGTCATCCCTGGGCAGCCAGCCCCTTCGTCACCTACGAGGTCCGCTGGGCGTCCACGGATTGGGAGGAGCGGGAGCGCCGCCTCCCCTCGGCCGGGTACCTGGCCTCACGGGAACGGGTCCAGCCGGTGGTCCGGGCGGTCGCCCGGCTGATCGTCGAGGCGACGGGTGGGGTCGTCACCGACGAGGACGGGTTCTGGGTCGACCGGTACCTCCTGTGACGACCGTCCCGCCGTGATGGCCTGTTCGCGGCTCGCCGCGGTTGCTCCGGGGCTCGGTGCTCAGCGCTCAAGTTGATCCGGCGCGCGCCGATGAACACCTCGTCCCTGTGCGGCGAGGAGGAGTCCGTGGAAGCGATCGACGAGATCGTCGCCGAATTCCTGGTCGAGAGTCACGAGAACCTCGACCAGCTGGACCGGGACCTGCTGGCGCTGGAGCAGAACCCGGGTTCCCGGGAGCTGCTGGCGAGTGTCTTCCGGACGATCCACACGATCAAGGGCACCAGCGGCTTCCTGGCCTTCCACCAGCTCGAGAAGATCACTCACGTTGGCGAGAACCTGCTCTCGCGGCTGCGGGACGGGCGGATCGCGCTGACCGACGAGCGGGCCAACGCGCTGCTCAAGATGGTGGACGCCGTCCGCGGCCTGCTCTCGAACATCGAGGCCACCGGCGCAGAGGGTGACGCCGACCAGTCCCAGCTCATCCAGACCCTCTCCGCCCTGCTCGAGGACGGCGCGGCCGGGCACCGCCGGCCTGAGGCGCCCGCGTCGGTCGAGGGTTCGCAGGCCGATCACCACCCGGCGGCCGCCGCCGCCCCGCCCCGCGAGGCCACGAAGCCGACCGCCACGGCCGCCCCCGGCGCGCAGCACGCCGACCCGGACGCCGCCGACCCGGACACCGCCGACCCGGACGCCGCCGACCCGGACACCGCCGACCCGGACGCCGCCGACCCGGACACCGCCGACCCGGCATCCGGCGACGCGGAGGCTGCCGGGTCCCGGACCGATCCGGACTCGGCGGCCGGCGACCCGGCCGTCCCGCCGTCCGCGGCCGGCGCGCCGCCGCTCGGGACCGTCCTGGTCGAGGCCGGGGCGGCGACCCGGGACGCGGTGGAGATCGCCCGGATGGAGCAGGACCTCGGTGACCAGCGACCCATCGGGACCATCCTGGTCGACCATGGGCAGACGACCCCGCAGGCCGTCGACAACGCGTTGGAGACCCAGAGCGCACACCGTTCGGTCGTCGACAGCTCGGTGCGCGTGGACGTCGAGTTGCTCGACTCCCTGATGCGTCTGGTGGGTGAGCTGGTGCTCGCCCGCAACCAGCTCGTCTCCCGGCTCGACGACACCGCCGACGCCACCAAGGACTCCTCGCTGGCACGGTCTGCGCAGCGGCTCAGTCTGGTGACCAGCGAGCTGCAGGAACAGGTCATGAAGACCCGGATGCAACCGGTGGACGCGGTCTGGAGCAAGATGCCGCGCGTCGTCCGGGACCTGGCCAAGACCTGTGGCCGACTGGTCCGGCTGGAGATGGAGGGCCGGGAGACGGAGCTCGATCGGTCCGTGCTCGAGGCGATCAAGGACCCGTTGACGCACCTCGTCCGCAATGCCGTCGATCACGGGATCGAGCCCCCGGAGGTACGGAAGGCGGCCGGCAAGCCGGCCGAAGGCGTCCTCCGGCTGCGGGCCTACCACGAGGCCGGCCAGGTGCACCTCGAGATCATCGACGACGGCGCCGGCATCGACACCACCAAGATCGCAGGGAAGGCCATCGAGCGCGGCTTGATCTCGCAGGCCCAACTCGCCGCGATGACCCCGCGCGAGATCATGCACCTGATCTTCCTGCCCGGGTTCTCGCTCGCCCCAAAGATCACCAACGTGTCCGGCCGTGGTGTCGGCATGGACGTCGTGAAGACCCGGATCGAGGCGATCGGCGGCTCCGTCGACGTCAGCACCCGGCTCGGCCAGGGGTCGGCGTTCCGGCTCACCATCCCGCTGACGCTGGCTATCATCCCGGCCCTGACCATCGGTTGCGCCGAACGCCGGTACGCCGTCCCACAGGTCAGCGTGCTGGAACTGGTCCGGCTGTCCGGGGAGCACGCCCGCGGTGGCATCGAGCTGATCTCCGGCGCCCCGGTGTACCGGCTGCGGGACATGCTGCTCCCGCTGGTCCGCCTGGACGAGCAGCTCGGCCTGGTCCCGTTGGGACAGGCGGACGAGGGCACCGACCGGGGCGGCGGGGGCGACGGCGACCGGGGCGGCTTCATCGTCGTCCTGCACGCCGAGCAGCAGCGCTTCGGCCTCGTCGTGGACGACGTCCTGGACACCCAGGAGATCGTGGTCAAGCCGCTCGGCCGGCACCTCAAGGGCATCCCCGTCTACGCCGGCGCCACCATCCTCGGTGACGGTGCCGTCGTCCTGATCCTGGACGCCGCCACCCTCGCCCGGCGGTCCAACGTGCTGGCGAACGCGCAGGGGGTGGCGACCGTCGAGAACACCGGCGAGCAGGAGAGCGTCGATCCGGTCCTGGTGGTGGAGGTGGGCAGCGGGCGCCGCGCGGCGATCCCGCTGGAGATGGTCACCCGGCTGGAGGAGATCCCGGCGAGCTCGATCGAGCACGTCGGCGGCCGGGAGGTCGTCCAGTACCGCGGCCACATCATGCCGCTGATCCGGCTCTCCACCCTGCTCGGTGCCTACAGCGATTCCAGCGGGGAGAACGAGGGCGTCCAGATGGTCGTCTACAGCCGCGGCGAGCGGTCGGTGGGATTCGTGGTGGAGCGGATCCTCGACATCGCCAGCGAGCGTGCCGGCACCCGCAGCGACATCGACGACCACGCCCTGGTGGGCTCGATCGTGGTCGGCGACAAGGTCGTCGAGCTGCTCGACATCCAGGCGGCCGTGCTGTCCGCCGACCCGCACTTCTACAGCTCCACCCAGGACACCCCCGACGCGATGGAGGCGTTCGCATGAGCCAGCTGTCCACCTTCCACGTCGGCAAGTACCTGTTCGGTGTCGATGTCTCCCTGGTCCAGGAGGTGGTCCGCCTGCAGCAGATCACCCCGGTGCCGCTGGCCGCGCCCGAGATCACGGGTCTGATCAACCTGCGCGGGGAGGTGCTCACCGCGATCGACCTGCGCACCCGGCTGGGTCTGCCGCCCGCCGACAGCACTCGTGAGCCGGTCAACGTCGTGGTCCGGGTGGACGACGAGCCGGTGAGTCTCCTGGTGGACGAGATCGGCGGCGTCCTGGAGGTGTCGCAGGTGCCCTTCGAGCAGACCCCCTCGACCGTTGACGAGCGGGTGCGCGATCTGCTCCTCGGCGCCTACACGCTCCCCGACCGGCTGCTGCTGGCGCTGAACGCCCGGCAGGTGCTGGACGTCGCCGTCGAGGGCCGTGCCGCCTGAGCCCGCAGCCCCCACGGTTCCCAGATCCTTTCCCCTGGACAGCGCTCCCGGCGCACCCTGACCACCAAGGAGTTCCGATGCTGGCACTCGTCGTCGACGACTCGCGGGCCATGCGGTCGATCCTCACCCGCCTGCTCAGCGGGCTCGGCTTCGACGTCGCCCAGGCCGGAGACGGCGCCGAGGCGCTGTCCGTGCTGGACGCCGGCACTCGCCCCGACGTCATCCTGGTGGACTGGAACATGCCCGTGATGGACGGTCTGACCTTCATCAAGAACGTCCGGGCGCGGAACGACCTGCGGGACATCTCGCTGATGATGGTGACCACGGAGAGCGAGCAGGGTCAGATCGTCCGGGCGCTCGCCGCAGGCGCCCACGAGTACGTGATCAAGCCGTTCACGGACGAGGTCATCGCCGAGAAGCTCGCCCTGCTCGGACTCGTCGCATGAGCACCCCGCCCCCGCGAATCCGGGTCCTCGTCGTCGACGACTCCGCGGTCATCCGCCGGATCGTCACCGAGGCGCTGGCCGCCGACCCCCAGATCGACGTCGTCGGTGTCGCCACGGACGGCCGGCGGGCGATCGAGCAGGTCGCCACGCTGAAGCCCGACGCCGTCACGATGGACATCGAGATGCCGAGCATGGACGGCATCGAGGCCGTTCGGGTCATCCGTCGGTCGCACCCCCGGCTGCCGATCGTGATGTTCTCGACGCTCACCGAGCGCGGCGCCTCCGCGACTCTGGACGCGCTGGCCGCAGGCGCCAGTGACTACGTCACGAAACCGTCGAACACCGGTAGTTTCGAGCAGAGCAAGACGAACATCCGCGAGCAGCTCATCCCGAAGCTGAAGGCCCTCAGCGGCACGCACCGGGCGGCCGGCGGCGGCGCACCCCGGACGGTGCCTCCGCCACGGCCGGCGGGCGGGACGGACCGGCCCCGCACGCGCACCGGCCCGTTCCGGGCGCTCGTGATCGGGTGCTCCACCGGTGGGCCGGACGCCCTGGCCAAGGTGTTGCCGACGTTCCCGGCCGATCTGCCGGTCCCTCTCCTCATCGTGCAGCACATGCCGCCGCTCTTCACCAAGCTGCTGGCCCAGCGTCTGGACGGTCAGTGCAAGCTCAGCGTTCGGGAGGCCGGTGAGGGGGACGGCGTCGAGCCCGGCCGGGTGCTCATCGCGCCGGGGGGGAAGCACCTCACGCTGCGACGTTCCGGTACCCAGGTCGTCACCCACCTCACCGAGGATCCGCCGGAGAACTTCTGCCGGCCGGCGGTGGACGTCCTCTTCCGCTCCGCGTCGTCGGTGTACGCGGACCGACTGCTGGCGGTCGTGCTGACCGGCATGGGTCGGGACGGCGAGAAGGGTGCGACCGCGATCCGGCAGGCGGGCGGGGAGGTCTTCGTCCAGGACGAGGCCACGTCGGTGGTGTGGGGGATGCCCGGCGCGGTGGCGATGTCGGGGCAGGCTGACAAGGTCGCTCCGCTGCCGCGGATCGGCCAGGAGATCGCCGCGGCGCTGGCGCGCGGCCCGGCACCCGTGGGGGTGGCATCGTGACCCTACCTGCGGCGGACTTCTCGTTCGTCACCCAGATGATCCGCCAGCGCAGCTCGATCGACCTGCAACCAGGCAAGGAGTACCTGGTCGAGTCGCGGCTCGCGCCGATCGCCCGCTCGGTCGGGGAGAAGGACGTCGCCGGGCTGGTGGCTCGGCTGCGCAGGGGCGACCCCGGTCTCGCCGACGCGGTCGTCGACGCACTGACGACGAACGAGACGTCCTGGTTCCGGGACTCGCACCCGTTCGACGCCTTCACCCAGCACCTGCTCCCGGAGGTCGCGCGGACGTCGACCACCCGGCAGATCACGATCTGGTCGGCCGCCTGCTCGAGCGGACAGGAGGCCTACTCGCTCGCGATGCTGCTGCTGGACTGGTTGCCCCTGCACCCGGGGTACTCGGCGCGCATCGTCGGCACCGACATCTCCCAGAAGATGGTGGAGCGTGCCCGGTCAGCGCGGTTCTCCCAGCTGGAGGTGAATCGTGGGCTGAAGGCGCCCTACCTGGTCAAGTACTTCGACCAGGTAGGGCGGGACTGGGTTCTGCGGCCGGCGGTACGGGACATCTGCCGCTTCGAGCGCGGGAACCTCGCCCAGCACCCGACCGGGGTTCCCACCTGCGACATCGTGTTCCTCCGCAACGTGCTCATCTACTTCGACCTCGACACCAAGCGGACCGTGCTGACGCACGTCCGCAAGGTCCTGCGCCCCGGCGGCTACCTCGTGCTCGGCGGTGCCGAATCGACCCTCAACCTGGACGACGCCTTCCAGCGGATGGAGCTGGGCCGGGCCGTCGTCTTCCGACTCTCAGGAGGTGCTGTGTGAGCACGATCGACGAGTTCGAGGCCGCCCGCGAGGATCTCGAAGCACTCCTCATCGAGGTGCTGGGAACCGTGGCGGGTGAGGAGGCGATACCGGTCTGGGACGACGAGGAGCTACCCCCCGGACCCATCGTCTCCTCCCGGCTCGCCATCCATGACGAGGACGACGACTCGCACACGATGGTGACGATCCGTACCAGTGCGATCGTGGCCCGGGTCCTGGCCAGCCGGATGCTCCTCACCCCGGACCCCGGCCCCGACGACCTCCTGGACGCCGTCGGGGAGCTCGGCAACATCGCCGGCGGCAACGTCAAGTCGTTGTTGCGGCACTCGTGCCGGCTCTCGTTGCCGATGGCCGGGGTAGCCGAGCACACCGGGGAGCCGGGTCTGCCCGGGGGCGTGACGGTCCGGGCGCTGGTGCTCGGCCAGGTCGTGGAGCTGTCGGTGGGCGTCGCGGACGACGTCACCGGCCTCTACTGGCCGGGCGCGACCTCGGCCGTGGAGGTGTGACCATGAAGATCCTCGTCGCGGACGACAGCCGGGCGATGCGGATGATCGTCATCCGCACCCTGCGCCAGGCCGGGTACGCCGGCCATGAGGTCATCGAGGCCGAGAACGGCAAGGAGGCCTTGGAGATCGCCTCTCGCCAGGCCGTCGACCTCATCCTGTCCGACTGGAACATGCCGGAGATGACCGGCATCGAGTTCCTCCGCGCGCTGCGTGCCAACGGCACCACGACTCCGTTCTGCTTCGTGACCTCTGAGGGGTCCGAGGAGATGCGGGAGCTGGCCCAGGCGTGCGGCGCGTTGGGGCTGATCGCCAAACCATTCACGACGGAGTCGTTCTCCGACATCCTCTCCTCGGTGGTGACCGCATGAGCACGCTGACCGAACCGTCCCCCCTGCCGAGCCGGCACGCCGTCCGCACCCTGATCGAGGGCCTGGTCGGGCGCGATGTGGAGTTGAAGGACGGCGACCCCGTCGCGACCCGGGCGACGAACCTGTCGGCGGTGTACGTGACCGACACGATGCAGGTGAGCGTCGTCATCGTGATCGACATCGAGCTCGCGGCCCGCCTCGGCGGGGCGCTCGGCATGTTGCCCCGAGGCGGTGTGGACGACGCGATCGAGGAGGGTGACCTCTCCGGCCTGCTGCGGGACAACACGTACGAGGTGCTCAACGTGCTGGCGGCGGTCTTCAACGTGGAGAACGCGCCGCACGTGCGCCTCTACGACCTGTACGGGCCCGGCGGCGCCGTCCCCAGCGACGTCGTCGCGCTGAGCCAGACCCTCGGGTCCCGGATGGACCTCGAGCTCAGCGTGGCCGGGTACGGCGCCGGACGCCTGTCCATCATCACCCGGTAGGGCAGGTGCGCTCCCCGGTGGGCCCCCCGCCCGCTCCGACCGGTGGACCGGCCTCGGCCGCCCTCCCCGGCCCGGTGACCGCCGCGGCGACGGTGCACGACGTCCGGGTGGGCCGGCAGGCCGTGTACGACACCCGCTACCGGCTGGTGTCGTACGAGCTGCTCTTCCGCGACGGGCGCGACCGGGCGGCGGAGGACTCCCCGGACCGGGCGACGGGCGAGGCGGCGACGTCCCAGGTGATCGCCGCCACCTTCGCCACCTTCGGGCTGGACGCCGTGTCGGCCGGCAAGCCGGTGTTCATCAACTTCACCCGCGGTTTCCTCACCGGGCTGCTGCCGATCCCGGTCGGGCCGGACCTTGTGATCATCGAGGTCACCGACCAGGTGCGCGCCGACCGGGAGCTGCTCCGCGGCCTGACCCAGCTGAAGGGTGCCGGGTACCGGATCGTGGTCGACGACTACCGGGGCGACCCCGGGCGGTCGCCGTTGGTGGAGCTCGCCGACTTCGTCAAGATCGACGTCAATGCCGTCGCCACCAGGGCGCTGCCCCGGCTGGTGCAGGCCTGCCGCCTCACCGGCGCCAGGCTCGTCGCCTCGGGCGTCGTGGACGGCGACCTCCTCCACCAGTGCGCCGATCTCGGGTTCGAGTTGTTCCAGGGTGACCACCTCGACCGGCCGGCCGTCCTCGAGCGCCGGGTGCTGTCTCCCAGCCAGCTCGTGTGTGCTCGGCTGCTGAGCGAGCTGTCCCAGCCGAACGTTTCGCTCACCCGGCTCGAGCAGCTCGTCGGGAGTGACCCCGGGCTGGCCATCCGGCTGCTGCGCAGCGCCCACTCGGCGTCCGGCACGGGTCGTCCGGTGGAGTCGCTGCGGCAGGCGCTCGTCCTGATCGGGCCGCAGCGGTTGCGATCCTGGATCGTGCTCACCCTGCTCGAGGGCGTGGCCACCCAGAACGCCTCCGACGAGCTCTGGAACGTGCTGGCGCGGGCCCACACCTGCGCCGGCCTCGCCGCGCTCGCGGCGGCGTCGCCCGGCGTCCCGCAGGGCGACGACCAGGATGCCGAGCTCGGC
>DATDMG010000178.1:0-3390 GCA_036518955.1 Kineosporiaceae bacterium
CCTCGACCTGACCCGCCAGAACGCGCGGCGTCTCGGGCTGGTGGGCGTCCGGGTCGCGCACCCGGACGACGTACCGGACGACCTGCGCTTCGAGGCGATCTGGTCGAACCCGCCGATCCGGGTCGGCAAGGACGCGCTGCACTCCCTGCTCCTGCACTGGCTCGCGCGGCTGGCTCCGGACGGCGTGGCGCACCTGGTCGTGCAGCGCCATCTCGGTGCCGACTCACTGCACGCCTGGCTGGGGACCCAGACCCCGGACGGCGGCACCAGGCCGTTCCGGGTGACGAGGGCGGGGAGCGCGAAGGGCTACCGGGTGCTGCGGGTCGCCCGCTGAGCCGCGGACGCCGCGGCCCGCCGCCGGCGTTCCAGCTCCAGGCGCAGCACGAGCAGGTCCCGACGTCCGAGGCGGTCGGTCCCTGCCTCCCGACCCGAACGCGCCGGCCCGGCCGAGGACACCGCGTCGGTCGTCATGATCGCTCTTCTCCCACCCCACCGGAGCTACCGGCCAGGCTCTGGCCCGACACCGGCCGCCACACGCGGCGACGTTCGTGTCTCGACCATTGCCGGGCGCACCTTGAGCGGCGGGGGAGATGAATCAGGGAATCCGGCGAACGGCCGGATCACGATCGGCCGACCGAGCGGTCAGAGGAACGCTCCGGCCGCCTCGATGGCCGCTTCGGGGGCGGCCGTCAGCACGCACCCGTCGGCGACGATCACTGCTGGTCCGGCGAGTTCCACGCTCTCCCCCGACAGCCGGTCACCCGCCGGGGCGGACACCCGCAACGAGCCGCCGGGAACGTCGACCCGCCACAGGTCGGGCGCGGCATCGCCGCCCCAGACCCGAGCGGCCAGGGCCGCGGCGACCGCCCCGGTGCCGCAGGACCGGGTCTCGCCGACACCGCGCTCGTGGACCCGCATCGCCAGGTGGCCGAGCGTGGCCGCCGAGTCGTGCAACGGCACGGTCAGCTCGACATTGGTGCCATTCCGGGGGACCGGCTCCACCACAGGAGGGCGGCTGAGATCGGCTGCGGTCAGCCGGCCGGTGTCGGGCAGTGCGACCACGGCGTGCGGATTGCCGACGTCGATGCGCAGCCCCGGCAGGTGCGCAGGCTCGCCGGCCACCCAGACCCGGGCGTCGTGACCGGCGCGGGCGGCGTCGGCTCCCCCGACGACCCGCCAGGGGCCCAGGTCGGCGGCGAACAGGTCGCCGTCCCGACGCACGCGCTTGACACCCGCTCGGGTACCGACGGCAACGACCTCACCGTCACCCAGACGGAGGTGCCCGAGGTACTCCAAGTAGGCGACGAACACCCGCAGGCCGTTCCCGCACATCTCGGCCGTGTTCCCGTCGGCGTTGCGGTAGTCCATGAACCACTCGACGCCCTCGTCCTCACCCGTGCGGATGCCGAGCGATGGCCCGGCGTCCGGCAGCGCAGCGGTCCGGACCACCCGGATCAGGCCGTCACCGCCGATCCCGACGCGCCGATCGCACAGCAGCGCCACCTGGCGGGGCGTCGGCTCCCATGCCCCGTCGGCGTCGGGGATCAGCACGAAGTCGTTCTGGGTACCGTGCCCCTTGGCGAACGGGAGGGCGGGCAGGTCGATGGACACACGCCTACTATAAGCAGGCCAGGGAGTCGATCGAGCGGACGGCTACGGTTCTGCCGACGCGACGGCCTCCACCGTGCGGGGTCCGTCGGTGCGTGTCGTCGACCATCCTGATCGTCACCGCCGTCGGTCATCGTGCCCACGGGCGCGGTGGCGGCGGCCGCAGCCACGGCACCTCAGCGACGCTCCCCCGCGGCCACGGTGACGGCAGCCAGCGCCCGGTCGACCAGGTCCGGAGCGTCTGACGGCAGCCAGACGACCCGGCGGTCGCGGCGGAACCAGGACTCCTGCCGACGGGCCAGCCGCCGGGTGGCCCGGATCGTGTCGTCGCGGGCCTCCGCCTCGCTGCATCGCCCGTCGAGCAGGTCCAGGACCTGGGCGTACCCGAGCGCCCGGGACGCCGTCCGCCCCTCCCGGAGGCCCTGCTGCAGCAACGCGTCGACCTCCGCCACCAGGCCCTCCTGCCACATCCGGTCAACCCGGTCGGCGATGCGCCGGTCCAGCTCCGCGCGGTCAGCCCGGAGGCCGAGCTGAACGGTGGGCACGAGGTACTCCTGGTCGGGCAGGGTGGCGTTGAACGGGCGTCCGGTGAGCTCGACGACCTCCAACGCGCGCACCACCCGTCGGCCGTTCCCCGGCAGGATCGCCGCAGCCGCGGCCGGGTCGACCTCGGCGAGTCGCGCGTGCAGAGCCGGCGCGCCCACCCGGACCAGCCGCTCTTCCCACACGGCACGCACCTGCGGGTCGGTCGGCGGGATCTGCAGCCGGTCGAGTGCCGCCCGCAGGTACAGGCCGGATCCCCCGGCGATCACCGGCCGGGCTCCGCGGCCCCTGATCGCCGCCAGGTCGGCGCGGGCCTGCCGCTGATAGGCCGCCACACTGGCCTCCGCCCGGATGTCCAGCACGTCGAGCTGGTGGTGAGGCACCGCCCGCCGGTCGGCGACGGCCAGCTTCGCCGTCCCGATGTCCATCCCGCGGTACAGCTGCGAGGCGTCGGCGTTGACCACCTCCCCGCCCAGCGCGAGGGCGAGCTCAACGGCCAGCTGGGACTTGCCGGTAGCCGTCGGCCCGACGACCGCGACGATCATCGCCGGCCCCGCCCGTCCCGGACCACTCCCGGGCCGACCAACTGCCGCCGCGCACTCACGCCCGGACCGTGGCGCGCCGGCTCGGCATACCCAGCGCCACCGGGCGAGAACCGTCACCGGACGCCGACCCGGACACGGCGTCGGCACGACGCTGCCAAGCATCCCCGGCCCGGGTACGTCGGACGGCGTACCGACCGCCGGTCAGCGCGGCGTCCGCCACCAGGTGATGCGGGGCGCCGTAGCTCACCTCGACCTCCACGACGTCGCCGGGACGCGGCAGCTCGGCGCCTTCCGGCACCGCGAAGTGCACCAGGCGGTTGTCCGGGGCGCGGCCGGACAGCCGGTGCGTTTCGCCGTCCTTGCGCCCCTCCCCCTCCGCCACCAGCACCGGCAGGACGCGACCCTGCTGAGCCCTGTTCTCGACCCAGGAGATCTCCTCCTGCAGGGCGACCAACCGCTCGTAGCGCTCCTGGACGACGGCCTTCGGCAGCTGGCCGGGCAGCCCTGCCGCCGGCGTCCCGGGACGGGGTGAGTACTGGAACGTGAAGGCCTGGGCGAACCGAGCCGTCCGGACGACGTCCAGCGTGGCCTCGAAGTCCTCCTCGGTCTCACCGGGGAAACCGACGATGATGTCGGTGCTGATCGCGGCTCCCGGGATGGCGGCGCGCACCCGGGCTATGATCTCCAGGAACCG
>DATDMG010000179.1:0-9504 GCA_036518955.1 Kineosporiaceae bacterium
CCCGGTGGTCGACCGGGGCGGGGCCGTCGCCCGGGCGGCGGTCGGTCGCGTTCGCGAAGACCACCGCGACGTACGGCAGGAACACGGCTCCGGCCCCGAACAGCCACTTCGCCGGTCCGGGGACGACGAACACCAGCACCACGCACGCCGTCCGGATCGCCATCGACACCAGGTACCGGTTGACCCGCCGGTCGAGGTCCGCCGACCGGGACACCGGGGCCCCGGTGATCCGGTGCACCTCGGGGGCGTTGTCGTCGCGGCGCATCACCGGACCACCGTAGGCCGGTCGGGCGGAATCGCACCAGCGCGGCGACGGCCCGGTCGCCGGCAGCGGACGGCAGGGTCAGGCGCCGGGACCGACGGTGAGCACGAGCTTCCCGGTGGTGCCGCGGGAGAGCAGGTCCTGGTGCGCGCGGGCGGCTTCGCTGAGCGGGTAGGAGCCCCCCACGACGGGCTTCAGCTGGCCGGCCCGGACCAGGGAGAGCAGCTCCTCCATCGCCGGCCCGAGGCCGCCGGGCAACTGCAGGGCGTGGACCAGCCAGAACCCGCTGACGCTGCGGGTGCCCGCCATCAGCGCCGCCGGCGCCACCGGTGACGCGGCGGTCCGGGAGGCCATCCCGTACACGATCAGCCGCCCCCACGGCCGCAGCGCCGCCAGGGAGCCGTCGAAGACGTGGCCGCCGGTCATCTCCAGCACGATGTCCACGCCGCGGCCTCCGGCCGCTTCCTTCAGCAGGTCCCGGACCTCGTCGGCGGTGCCGGCGGCGGAGACGTCGACCGCGACGTCCGCGCCGAGGTCGAGGGCGAGCTGACGCTTCTTGGCGGACGAGGCGGTCGCGATCACGCGGCCGGCCCCCCATTGCCTGGCCAGCTGCACCGCGAGAGTACCGACCCCGCCGGCAGCCGCATGGACGACGATGGTCTCGCCGAGACAGAGGCGCCCGCACGTCCGCAGCAGGTGCCAGGCCGTCGTCCCCTGCAGGACCAGGGCGAGCGCCTGGCCGTCGGTGATGTCGTCCGGCAGCGGGAACACCGCGTTCGGGTGAGCCAGGGCCTGGGCGGCGTACCCGCCCCCCGACAGGGTCAGGGCGACGACCCGGCGGCCGTCCAGCGCCCCGCCGCGGACCCGGCCGACCACCTCCCCGCCCGGCACCAGCGGGAGCTTCTGGGGAGCCAGGTAGGAGTCCTCGGTCTGGTGGGTGTCGGCGTAGTTGACCCCGGCGGAGTCGACGTCGATCAGTACCAGGTCGTCCCGCACGGTCGGTGGCTCGACGTCGACGACCTTCAGGACCTCCGGGCCGCCGAACTGGGTGATCTGTACAGCGCGCACGGCCCGACGGTATCGCGTCGGCGCCGCCGGACACGGCGAGGCGCGGCGGCGTCGACTAGCGTTCTTGTTCGCGACGTAGCGTACGGGCGTCCTCGGCCGCTGGTCCGAGGTGGGTGATGGTAACGGTGAGTGGAGGATCGGCATGGGCCGCAGCGTTCTGGTGACCGGCGGGAATCGAGGGATCGGGCTGGCCATCGCCCGGGCGCTGGCTGCGGACGGGGATTCGGTAGCTGTCACGTATCGTAGTGGCCAGCCGCCGGAGGGCCTGTTCGGGGTGACCTGTGACGTGACCGACACGGCATCGGTGGACACCGCGTTCACCACCGTCGAGGCGAGCCAGGGCCCGGTCGAGGTCCTGGTCGCGAACGCCGGGATCACCCGGGACCAGCTCCTGTTGCGGCTGACGGACGACGATTTCGCGTCGGTCCTGGACACGAACCTCACCGGCGCCTTCCGGTGCGCCCGGCGGGCGTCCAAAGGCATGATCCGGATGCGCCGTGGCCGGATGGTGTTCATCTCGAGCGTGGTCGGTCTGTACGGCGGCTCCGGGCAGGCCAACTACGGTGCGTCGAAGGCGGGGCTGGTGGGGCTGGCGCGATCGGTCACCCGGGAGTTGGGCGGCCGGAACATCACCGCGAACGTCGTCGCGCCGGGGTTCATCGAGACCGACATGACCGCCCAGTTGCCGGAGAAGACCCGCGCGGAGTACGTCGCCCGGGTCCCGGCCGGGCGCTTCGCGGCCGCCGAGGAGGTGGCGGCCGCCGTCCGCTTCCTCGCTTCGGACGCCGCGGCGTACGTCTCCGGCGCCGTCCTGCCGGTGGACGGCGGCCTGGGGATGGGCCACTGAGGCGCACGGCGCCCGCCGGCGCCGCGGAGCGTCGCCGGCCCCTGCCCGGGCGTTCCGCGGCTCGCCTGGCAGGATGGCGCCAGGACGGGTGCCGCAAGGCCGGACACTGTGGAGGACGACGCACGATGGGTCTGCTCGAGGGGAAGCGGGTACTGGTCACCGGCGTGCTGGTGGAGTCGTCGATCGCCTTCGACGTCGCGCGGCTGGCCCAGGAGGAAGGGGCGGCCGTCGTCCTGACGTCCTTCGGCCGGCAGATGCGGCTCACCAGCGCGATCGCCAAGCGGCTGCCCAGCACGCCGCCGGTGGTCGAGCTCGACGTGACCGACCCCGCGCACCTCGACGCGCTGGCGGACGCCGTCCGGGAGCACGTGGACTCCGTCGACGCCGTGATGCACTCGATCGCCTTCGCGCCGCAGTCGGCGCTGGGGGGCAACTTCCTCAACACCCCGTGGGAGGACGTCGCGACCGCCGTCCAGGTGTCGGCCTACTCCCTGAAGTCGCTGGCGATGGCCGCGCTGCCGTTGATGGAGCGGGGCGGGAGCATCACCGGCCTCACGTTCGACGCCTCCCGCGCGTGGCCGTTCTACGACTGGATGGGCGTGGCCAAGGCGGCGTTCGAGTCGACGGGCCGCTACCTCGCGCGCGACCTCGGCCCGAAGCGGATCCGGGTCAATATCGTGGCTGCCGGACCCCTGCACACGACGGCGGCCAAGTCGATCCCCGGGTTCGGGCGCTTCGAGGAGGAGTGGACGCGCCGAGCGCCGCTCGGCTGGGATCTGGACGACGCGGAGCCGACGGCCCGCGCGTGCATCGCGCTGATGTCCGACTGGTTCCCGGCCACGACCGGGGAGATCCTGCACGTCGACGGCGGGTTCCACGCGGTCGGTTGAGCGCGCACTAGGCTCGCGGCATGGTCGCGGAGCGCCGGCTGGTCCTGATCCGTCATGCGAAGTCGGCATACCCGCACGGCGTTCCGGACCATGACCGGCCGCTGTCCGGCAAGGGGCGGCGCAACGCCCAGGCGGCAGGCCGGTGGCTCGTCAGCGAGGGACCGCGAATCGGGCTCGCCCTCTGCTCCGACGCCACCCGGGCCCGGCACACCTGGGAGATCGTCCGGGCGGAACTGCTCGCCGCCGGTTTGGACGTCCCGCAGCGCCTCGAACCGGCCCTGTACGGCGCCTCGCCGGACGAGGTCTTCGCGCTGGTCCGCCTCGTCCCGCCGGACGTCGCCACCGTCGCCGTCGTCGGCCACGAGCCGACGATGTCGGGCGTCGCGGCGGAGCTGGCCGGGCCGGGGTCCGATCCGGACGCCCTCGCCGCCCTCGCCGCCAAGTTCGCCACCAGCGCGATCGCGGTCCTGCACTTCGGGGGTCAGTGGCCGGACCTGGTGCCCGGCTCGGCCCGCCTGGAAGGCTTCGTCAAACCCCGCGCCTGACGTCACCCTGACGTCAAACCCGTGCCTGCACCCCACGATCATGTGAGGGTCGGTTCGGCGTCCGCCTCCTCCACCTCGGCGCGGGGGATGCCGAGCAGGTAGAGGACGGCGTCCAGGTAGGGGACGGTGACTGCCGCGTCGGCCTGGGCACGGACCACCGGCTTGGCGTTGAACGCGATCCCGAGGCCGGCGTCGGCGAGCATGTCCAGGTCGTTGGCGCCGTCCCCGATCGCGACGGTCCGGGACAGCGGCAGGTTCTCGGCGGCCGCGAAGCGGCGCAGGGCGGCCGCCTTGCCGGCCCGGTCGACCACCTCGCCGACCACGCGGCCGGTCAGCACGCCGTCGACGGCCTCGAGCCGGTTGGCGTGCGCGTGGTGGACGCCGAGGGTGGCCGCCAGCGGTGCGACGACCTCGATGAACCCGCCGGACACGAGGGCGAGCGTGAAGCCGAGGCGGCGCAGCGTGCGGCAGAGCGTCCGGGCGCCGGGGGTGAGACGGACGGCGTCCCGCACCTCCGTCAGCACGGTCGCCGGCAGCCCGGCGAGGCAGGCGACCCGCTGGTGCAGGCTGGCCGCGAAGTCGAGCTCACCACGCATCGCCCGCTCGGTGGCCGTGGCCACCTCCGCGCCCCGCCCGGCGCGGTCGGCGAGGAGTTCGATGACCTCGTCCTGGATGAGGGTGGAGTCGACGTCCATCACGACCAGTCGGCGCCCGCGGCGGGCGAGCCCGGACGGCGACACCGCGATGTCGACGCCGTGGCGACTGGCGGCGAGGGCCAGTTCGCGGCGCAGCAGCTCCGGGTGGCCGCCGGAGACGTCGAACTCCACCGTGGTGACCGGCCAGCGGGACAACCGGCGGACGCGGTCGATGTTCGCGCCCTGGCCCGCGAGGATGCCGGCGATCGACGCCACGGCCACCGGGGTCAGCGGGCGCGCCAGGGCGGTGACGTGCAGCCGCCCGGACCGGCGCGGCGCGTTGTCCCCGTGTCCGGCGACGCAGCTGACGGTCACCCCCTGGGCCGCTCCGGCGGCATGGACGGCGGCGACCAGGGCGCCGTCGTCCGCCCCGGCGGTGACCAGGACCGACAGCACGAGCTGGCCGCGGACGACGGCCTGCTCGACGTCCAGGACCTCGGCGCCCGGGCGGGAGAGCGCCTCGAAGATCGCATGCGTGACGCCGGGGTGGTCCGGGCCGGTGACCGTGAGCAGGACCGAGGCGGGAGCCTCACCGGCCGAGGTCACCGGGCGGTGTTGCGCTCGTCGCGCCAGGCCACCCAGTCCTTGACCTTGGCCACGTCGTACCGCGGGCCGGTGATCCCGATCGTGAAGAAGGTCGCCCCGGCCTCCAGCATGGCCTCGCCGGTGCGGTCGGGGGAGCCGTCGACCCCGGCCGAGCGTTCGACGGACGCCGGGTCGCGGCCCTCGGTACGGCACCAGTCGTCGAGGATCCGGTTCTTGCGGGCGATCGTCGCGGCGTCGCCGAACCCGTGCCAGATGTCGGCGTGCCGAGCGGTGTACCGCAGCGTCTTCTGCTCGCCGCCACCACCGATGAGCAGGGGGATGTGCCGGGTCGGTGGCGGGTTCAGCCGGCTCAGCCGGGACGCGATCCGCGGCAGCGCGGCCTCCAGGTCGGCCAGCCGGCTGCCCGGCGTCCCGAAGTCGTACCCGAACTCGTCGTAGTCGCGCTGGAACCAGCCTGCGCCGAGGCCGAGGATCAGTCGGCCGGCGCTGATGTGATCGACCGTGCGGGCCATGTCGGCGAGCAGGTCGGGGTTGCGGTAGGAGTTGCAGGTCACCAGGGCTCCGATCTCCACCCTGGAGGTGGCTTCGGCCCAGGCACCGAGCATGGTCCAGCACTCGAAGTGCTTGCCGTCGGCCTCCCCGTACAGCGGGAAGAAGTGGTCCCAGGTGTAGATGATGTCGACGCCGGTCTCCTCCAGGGCGGCGACCGTGCGGCGGATCTCGGCGTAGTCGGCGTGCTGCGGCTGGAGTTGGGCGGCGACTCGGAGGGGACGGGCGCGCGCGGGGGCGTCAGGGGTCGGCGTCACGGCGTCAGTGTACGAAGCCGGGCTACCGGGGACTGCGACCAGCCCCCGGCCACCCCACCGTGCCTGCCGGCCCCGGCCACCCGGGGGAGTACCTCAGCTCGGGATGCGCTGATCCTTGCCCACGACGGTGATCCCGGACTCGGTCACGGCGAAGCCTCGGGCGCGGTCCTCCTCCGGATCCATCCCGATCCGGGCGCCCTCCGGGACGGCGACGTTCTTGTCGAGGATCGCCCGGCGGACGACGGCGTGCCGGCCGATGTCGACGTTGTCCATCAGCACGCTGTCGCTCACGGTCGCCCACGAGTGCACGGTGACGTTGGGGGAGAGCACCGAGTTCTCCACCAGCGCGCCCGACACGACGCACCCCGGCGACACGATCGAGTTCACCGCGTGCCCGATCCGGCCGTGCCAGCCGTGCACGAACTTCGCCGGGGGCCAGGGGCCGAGGTTGGTGTAGATCGGCCACTCGTAGTTGTAGAGGTTGAAGACGGGATGAACCGAGATGAGGTCCATCTGGGCCTCGAAGTAGGCATCCAGCGTTCCGACGTCCCGCCAGTAGTCCCGGTCCCGCAGGGCGGACCCGGGGACGTCGTTCTCGATGAAGTCGTACACGCCCGCCTCGCCGCGGTCCACGAACCAGGGCACGATGTCGCCGCCCATGTCGTGCTTGGAGGACTCGTCGTCGGCGTCCCGGGTGACGGCGTCGACGAGTGCCTTGGTGTCGAACACGTAGTTACCCATCGAGGCGAGCACCTGGTCGGGAGCGTCCGGCAGCCCGACCGGGTTCTTCGGCTTCTCCAGGAATGCGGCGATCCGGGTCTTGTCGTCGTCGGAGGTCTGGATCACCCCGAACTGGTCGGCCAGCGACAGCGGCTGCCGGATCGCCGCCACCGTGCACGGCGCCCCGGAGTCGACGTGGGCGCGAACCATTTGACCGAAGTCCATCCGGTACACGTGGTCGGCACCGACGACGACGATGATGTCCGGCCTCTCGTCGCGGACCAGGTTGAGGCTCTGGAAGATCGCGTCCGCGCTGCCCAGGTACCACCGTTTGCCGACCCGCTGCTGGGCGGGGACCGGGGCGATGTAGTTACCGAGCAAGGTCGACATCCGCCAGCCGGACGAGATGTGCCGGTCGAGGCTGTGCGATTTGTACTGCGTGAGTACCACGATGCGTAGGTAGCGCGCGTTGACCAGGTTGCTGAGAGCGAAGTCCACCAAGCGGTAGACGCCGCCGAACGGGACCGCCGGCTTGGCGCGGTCAGCAGTGAGCGGCATCAGCCGTTTGCCCTCGCCACCAGCGAGAACGATCGCCATGACCTTGGAACTCGCCATGGCCACGACCCTATGTGCTCAGGGTGGCCCCGCACTACGGTGACATGCGTGCGCATCGACCTGTTGACCCGCGAGTACCCCCCGGACGTCTACGGCGGGGCCGGCGTTCACGTCGAGAACCTGGCGGCTGTGCTCCGCACGCGAGCGGACGTCCGGGTCAGAGCGTTCGGCTCGCCACGCGCCGATCCTGGTGTGACCGGCTACCAGGAGCCGGCCACGCTGGCCGGGGCCAACCCGGCGCTGCGCACCTTCGGCGTCGACCTGGCGATGGCCTCCGACTGCGCCGGCGCGGACGTCGTCCACTCCCACACCTGGTACGCCAACCTCGCCGGTCATCTGGCGGGGTTGCTGCACGACGTGCCGCACGTGCTGTCGGCCCACAGCCTGGAGCCGTTGCGCCCGTGGAAGGCCGAGCAACTCGGCGGCGGCTACGCGCTCTCGTCCTGGGCGGAGCGGACGGCGTACGCCGGCGCGGCCGCGGTGATCGCGGTCAGCGACGGGATGCGCGCGGACATCCTGCGCAGCTACCCGGGCGTCCCGGAGGACAAGGTCGTCGTCGTCCACAACGGGATCGACCTGTCCGGGTGGGTCCGGGACGAGAACCCGGAGGCGGTCCGGGCGCTCGGCATCGACCCGGACCGGCCCAGCGTGGTCTTCGTCGGCCGGATCACCCGGCAGAAGGGGCTGCCGTACCTGCTGCGGGCGGCGGAGCGCCTGCCCACCGAGGTCCAGCTCGTGCTCTGCGCCGGGGCGCCGGACACCCCGGAGATCGCCGCCGAGGTGAATGGGCTGGTCGAGCGGCTGCGCGAGCGGCGCAGCGGGGTCGTCTGGCTGCAGCGGATGTTGTCACGCACCGAGCTCTGCCAGGTTCTCTCGGCCGCCACGACGTTCGTCTGCCCCTCCGTCTACGAGCCGCTGGGGATCGTCAACCTGGAGGCGATGGCCTGTCAGGTCGCCGTGGTCGGGACGGCGACCGGCGGCATCCCGGAGGTCGTCACGGACGGCGTCACGGGTCGGCTCGTGCCGATCGACCAGGTCACCGACGGGACCGGGACTCCTCGCGACCCCGAGCGCTTCATCACGGACCTGGCGGCCGTGCTCACCCAGGTGACCTCGGACCCGGACCAGGCCCGGGAGATGGGCGTGGCCGGCCGCAAGCGGGCCGAGGAGCGGTTCTCCTGGGAAGCGATCGCGGAGGACACCCTGGCGGTGTATCGCTCGGTGCTCCGTTGAGACTCGGTGCTCCGTTGAGATCCGCCCGGGCGGCCGAGGCCGAGGATCCGCCCCGGCGGCCGAGGCCGCCGACCGGGTGTGGCGACCGCCTCGTTCGCCCGTTCGGGTGCCGTGGCGGTGCGGCGGCTCAGGTCGAGCGCTCCCGCGCCCGACACGATGTCGGGATGACCCTGGCGGCGAGGGGGGCGAGCATGAGCAAGGCGGCCGCGTCGGCGGCCACCCGGCTGCCGCCGCCGGAGGTCAACGACCTCGTTCGGGTGACGGTCCGCCCCGGGCACCGGGACGGCGAGGCCGCGGTGGTGCTGGCCGACCAGGTGCCGTCCCGGGTCGAGGACGTCACGTCCGACGCGCGCACCGGCGCACCCGGGGCCATGGTCATCGCGGCGCCCCGGTTCGCCGGCGACGTCCAGGACCTGCCGGCGGGCACGGCCTGCCTGCTGGAGTGGGTCACCGAGCGCGGCGTGTTCCGGTTGCCGGCCCAGCTGCAGGCGGAGCAGGTGTCGCCGTCCGGCCTGCGCACCTGGCGGCTGGCGGTCACCGGACCGGTGACCCGCGAGGAACGCCGCCGCTTCGTCCGGGCACCCTGGCAGCTGCCGGCGGTGCTCGTCGTCCGACGTGACCTGCAGGCGCTGCCGCCGAACCGCCGGCACGAGGTCGAGCGGGCCGGCGTCCCGGCCGCGCTGGCCGGCCTGCCCGACGCCTGCGAGGTGACCGCGTCGAACGTCAGTGAGGGCGGTCTGCTGTGCGTGTCGGCCGGTCCGGTGCTGCCGGCCCGGTTGCCGCTGATCGCCACGTTCAGCATCGAGGACGTCAGCTTCGAGGCGCCGTCGAGCGTCGTGTGGTCCATGCTGCGCGCGGGGACCGGCAAGGGCACCGGTACGCAGCCCGTCGTGCAGAGCGCGATCTCCTTCGACGATCCGGCCCAGTACGGGGAGGTGCTCCGGCCGATGGTCTTCAAGGCTCAGCTGCAGGCCCGCCGGCTCGGCCTGATCTGACCCGAACCGACCCGGGCCGACCGCGTCAGGGGCGGGCGCGGGGCTCCAGCATCCCGTTCACCGCGGCCGCCAGGGCGCGCCGGGAGACGGCGTCCAGCTCACGCAGGGCGGCGGCCCGCGCCCGGGCCTCGTGACCGGTGACGGCGGCACCGTCGTCCTCGGTGGCCAGCTCCACGATGGCCCGCACCCGGGCCGCGGTCGCGAGCACGCGGGCCGTGCGCCCGGGCGCGGACGGCGGCAGCGCCCCGGTCGGCAGGGCGCCGTCCCGGACGGCGGTCACCA
>DATDMG010000180.1:0-15855 GCA_036518955.1 Kineosporiaceae bacterium
GGTGGCGGTGGACGGCGACCGCGGCGAGGTGCTCGCCGGCGCCCCGCCGACCTCCGAGGCGAGCGCCGGTCACCGCGCCGGGGGTCACCGCGTCGGCGGCGGCTGACGCCGGTGTGCCGCGACTCGGCCTGATGCCTGTCCGGTTGCCCGGCGCGCCAGGCCCCGGTCAGCCAGGCCCCGGTCAGATCACGACGTCAGGTCATCGGCCAGCTCGTCGAAGGCCGCGATGAAGACGTCGCAGTCCTCGACGGTGTGCTGCACCGAGAGGGTCCACTCCTCCTCCCGGCCCGGCGTCATGAAGACGCCCCGGTTCAGGTTGTAGAGCCAGGCGAGGTCGGCCAACTCGCCGTCCTGGTGCTGCTTGAACGACTCGTAGTCGACGATCTTCTCGGGAGCGAACGTGACGCAGCCCTTGGAGGCGACGCCGATCGCGTAGCCCGGCAGGTTGTAGCGGTTCACCACGGCCTGGCAGCCGGTCACCAGGTGCTCGTTGAGCGCGTCCAGGTGCGCGTAGGCCTCCGGCGTCAGTACCTCGAGCAGGCTGGCCCGGGCCGCTGCCACGCCGAGCGGGTTCCCGTTGTAGGTGCCCACCTGGTAGACGGATCCGTCCTCGACGACCTCGAACACCTCCTGGGTGCCTCCGATCGCGCCCATGGGCAGCCCGGCACCCAGGGCCTTGGCCAGCGTGACCATGTCGGGCCGGACGCCGAACCGTTCGGTGGCGCCGCCGGCGGCGATACACAGCCCGGTCTTGACCTCATCGAAGATCAGGACGATGCCACGCTTCCGGGTGATCTCGCGGACGGCCTCCAGGTAGCCCGGCTCCGGGAGCACGATCCCGAGGTTCATCATCGCGGCTTCCATGATCACGCAGGCTGGCGGGCGCCCTTCGGCGACGAGCCTGTCGATCCGGCGTTCCATCGCCTCGGCGTCGTTGAACGGCACCGGGACCGTCAGGTTCGCCACGGACTGCGGGATGCCCTGGCCGTAGGGCAGCGACGCGAGGTCGTCGCGGTCCCCGATCTGGTCGTACGCGACGCCGATCGACACCATCACGTAGTCGTGGTGCCCGTGGTAGGAGCCGAAGATCTTGACGATGGTGTCCCGGCCGGTCCTGGCGCGGGCGATCCGGATCGCGTCCATGGTGGCCTCGGAGCCGGAGTTCACGTAGCGCCAACGAGGCATCCCGAACCGCCGCTTGAGCTCCTCCGCGACCACGACCGCGTCCTCGGTGGGCGCGGCGAAGTGGGTGCCGAGGTCGAGCCGGTCGCGCACGGCCCGGGAGACGGCCGGGTGGGCGTGCCCCTGGACCATCGAGCCGAACCCGTTGTGGAAGTCCACCATCCGGTTCCCGTCGACGTCCCAGACGTGTGCGCCCCGGCCGTGGTCCAGATAGATGGGCCAGGGGGAGCGCGCCTGGTAGGACGACGCCACGCCGCCCGCCAGCGTGTGCCGGGCCCGCTCGTACAGCGCCGCCGATCCGCCGGTGCGGGCGTCGAGCCTCGCCGACTCCCGAGCGGTCAACTCGCGGATCCGAGACCTGTCCAGGGCCACTGGGGTGCGCGTGCTCATGGTGATGCTCCTCGCTCGCCGGGTGCGCCGTGGACGAGCCTGCCGTCGTCCTGGGGCAGTCTGGCGTAGCGGGTAGTGCCCTGTCATCAGGCGGGGCATCACGCGCAGTCACGAGTAGCGCAAGCCGCGCGCGGATTGCGTGACGCATGGTGACTGGATGGCGCGACCGGACCATGGGCGGTGCGGTGCGCCCGGGGTCACTCCATCCAGGTGGGCTTCGGGATGTAGCGGTAACGGCCCCACGGGGCGGTCATGGTCACCACGGTGGACCGCACCTGCGTCACCGGGTGGCGCAGGTAGATCGTGGTGTCCCAGTCGGTGGAGATCTTTCCGTCCGGATAGGTTCTGGCGCCGTAGTGGCTGCACAGTTCCTCGTGGGTGCCGTGGAACGCGCCGACGACCTGGCCCCAGGTGTCGATCTCCACCCATTCGATCCCGCTCACTGTTGGACTGTAGCCCGGGGCCCTCACCGCCGGCCAGTGATGATCGATCACCAAATGTGTGATCTGCGGCGACTCTCGGCCGCCGGTGACCTTTCTCCGGCCGTCCGACGGCGACGTGCCCGGCCTTGACCCCGCGCCATCTCCCCCGCCGACTCCCGAACTAACTACTCAGGGTAGTTGGCCGCGTGGTTGATGATTACCTATAGTACTTGTGATGTTTCTTTGCGTTGCTACAGTGGTTCAAAGAGTCCCTCAATGCGACTTTCGGTAATACCCTTGACACGTTGAGGCGACTGGTGGAAGGAATGACCAGCGTCAGTACGTCACGATCGGTGACGTACGTCGCGGCCGGACGGGCTCGCGGCGGATCCAGCTTTGGCTGCGCGGGGCCATCGGCGCCGCACACCCGGTAAGGAGCGCGTTGGCTGTGTACCGGCCGATCGGCCTGGCGGCTGTGGGCACGTCGCCCCTCGACGCAGGCAGGGCGAGCGCCTGTCCCGACCGGCGGCGAGCGGCCGCCGACCGGCTGCGACTCGCGGAGAACCTCACGACCCGACTCGACGCCGCCGTGCACGGCCCGGAGCAGGGGGCCGCCGACGGAACGCCGATCGATCCGGATGGCGCCCCGCGCACCGGCGCGGAGGGCCTCGCCGTCGAGCTCGCCAGCTGGTTGTGGAGCGGGGAGGTGAGCCTGGGATGACGACGCCGTTCGATCCGCCCGATGCCCCGGGCTCGCGGTCGTCCTCGTCGCTGCCGTCGTTCGTACCGTTGCGGACCGGCACCTGGCGGTCCGCGGGCGACGCGGAGCGGGTCGGGCAGCACCCCGTCCAGCAGCCCTACGCCTCGCCCGACCGCGACCGGCGGGCGGGTGCCAACGGCCGGTCCGACCCGGCCGGGCCGACCCGGCAGGCCGACCCGCGATCCGGCTCCGCCGACCCGCGATCCGGCTCCGCCGGCGCCGCAGACCCGCGATCCGGCTCCGCCGGCCGGGCCGGGAACGGCGTCGGCAGCGCTGACGGCTCCCCTCCGGAGGCCTCGCCGAGCCGGCCGGACACCCCTCGCGCGGGCGGGCACCGGCGCCTTGCCGGCAGCCTGCCGGACCCGCACCAGGGCGCCCACGGCCGGTCGAGGCCGCGCCGTCCCGGTCCCCGGCTCCGGCCGACCATCGGGCTCAAGCTGGGCCTGCTGACCGGGTCGCTCGTCGTCGTCCTCGCCGCGTCGTCGGCGGTGCTCCTGAACGAGAACCGGGTCACCTCCGACGAGTACCACCGGGTGCTCGCCCGGGAGAGCCGGCAGGCGGTGCTCGTCCTGCAGCTGCAGGAGGCCTTCAAGCAGCAGGTCCAGGAGTGGAAGGACATCCTGCTGCGCGGCATGAACCCGGTGGATCTGCAGACCTACACCACGAAGTTCCGGCAGCAGAAGGCCGTCGTCAACGGCTTCGACGCCGAGTTGCGCAAGGGTGAGCCGGATCCGGCCCTGCGGGCGCAGCTGGACCGCTGGGGCCAACTGGAGCGGGCGACCGACAGCGCCTACGACCAGGCCCTGCAGATCGTCGATGCCTCCAAGGGCCAGAACTGGCACGAGGCCGACACCCTGGTCCGCGGGATCGACCGGCCGCCGACGGCCCTGCTCAGCCAGATCGTCGCGGACCGACAGCGGATCGTCAACGATCGGGTCCGAGCGGTCGAGACCGCTGTGCAGCAGCGGCAGCGGATCACCCTGATCGCGTCCGGCCTGTTGCTGCTGGTGCTGATCATCGCCATGGTCCTCGCCGTGCACCGGATCGTGCGGCCGGTCCGCAACCTCACCCAGGACGCCCTCGACGTGGCGGAGCACCGGCTCCCCGGTGCGATCGACACCATCCGCGCCCTGGACGCCGGCGAGCCCGCCCCGGCCCTGCCGCCGCTCCGGACCGCTACCTCGGACGAGCTCAGAGACCTCGGCCTGGCGATCACCAGCCTGCAGGACAACGCGCTCCGGCTCGCGGTGGAGCAGTACCGCGCCGAGCGCGAGACCGCTGACATGCTGATCAACCTCGGCCGGCGCAACCAGAACCTGCTGAGCCGCATGCTCGGCTATGTCACCGAGCTGGAGCGCCGCGAGCAGGATCCCGACGTCCTCGCCCAGCTGTTCCAGCTCGACCACGCCGCGACCCGCATCCGACGCAACGCGGAGAGCATGCTGGTGCTGGCGGGCGCGGCCCAGACCCGGACGTGGTCGCGGCCGGTCCCGGTCATCGACGTCATCCGGGCCGCGCTGTCCGAGGTGGAGGAGTACACCCGCGTCGACCTGCACCACGTGGAGGACGCGCTGGTCCTCGGCACCGTCGTGGCCGACGTCGTCCACCTGGTCGCCGAGCTGGTCGAGAACGCGGCGCACTTCTCGCCGCCCACCACCCAGGTGACCGTGATCGGGCAGCGCGTGCGGGACGGCTACCGGCTCCGCGTGATGGACCAGGGCGTCGGGATGACGCGCCGCGAGCTCGACGAGGCGAACCAACGGATCAACCGCTCCGACGCCATCGGGTGGTCCGACACCAAGCTCCTCGGACTGTACGTGGTGGGCCGGCTGACCCGACGGCGGGGCCTGCACGTGACGCTGGAACCGTCCGCCGGACGCGGGATCACCGCCTCGATCCTGCTGCCGCCGGCCGTGCTCGCCGGTACGTCCGGCGGCACGACGGCGGGGGCCGCGGCCAACGGCAGCCCGGTCGGGACGGGCGTGCGGCCGGCCATCGCCTCCGGGCCGGTCTCGATGGCCGCGGCGTCGCCGTCCGCGACCGCCCTGCTCGACCCGGTGCAGCCCAGGGTGGAGGTGGTGACCAGTCTCGAGGTCGTGCGCGGCACCGATCCGGACGCCGACCGCCCGGCGGACCGCCGGTTCGACCGGGGGTACGGCGGGGGGTACGGCGGGGGGTACGGCGGGGGGTACGGCCGGGAGGCCGGTCGTGGGTACGACCGGGAGTACGGCCGGGGCTTCGATCGGGGGCTCGGCCCCGGCGGACCGGGCGCCCCGCGCCAGGAGGCCCCGGTGCCCCGGGTGGATCCCGTCGTGCCGGTGGACGGCATCCCGGACCCGGTCACCGGCACCGGTCCGGGGAACCGACCGGCACAGGTCGCGCCCGCCGCACCTCCCGACGCGGCGCCCGCCGTCCCGCGCCGGGTCCGAGGTGCCCAGCTGCCCGATCTCGGGCCCACTGACGACCCGGTGGTGGCCCGGCCGGACGACGGGCCCGGCGGGCCCGACGCGCTGCGCTGGCAGCTGCGCAGCTTCCAGCTCGACGTCCAGGCGGCGCGCCGGGCGATCGCCGAGGCCGGTCACGCGGACGGCGCGCGGGCCCGGTACGACGGTCAGTCCGATCCGAACCAGCGACCCCCGGAGAGCAACCGATGAGCATCGAGTTCCAGGAACTGAGCAGCGGCGTCCGGGACGTGAACTGGCTGCTGGACAACTTCGTGCACCACACGACAGGAGTGGAACAGGCCGTGGCGGTGTCCTCGGACGGGTTGCTGATGGCAGTCTCGGCGCACCTGCTCCGGTCCGACGCGGACAAGCTCGCTGCGATGATCTCCGGGCTCACCAGCCTGGCGTTCAGTGCGAGCCGGTTGCTGACCAAGGGCGCGCTGCGGCAGGTGATCACGGAGTTCAACAACGGCTTCCTGCTGGTGTCGTCCATCAGCGGGGGGTCCTGCCTCGGGGTGATCACGGCGGCCGACTGCGATCTGGGGCTCGTCGGCTACGAGGCCACCATGCTCGTACAACGCATCGGAGCACTCCTGACGCCTGAGCTCGTGATCGAGCTCAAGGCCAGCCTGGTGCTGTGAGCGAGCGGGCGATGCCGTGAGTCGCTGGGACGACGAACCGACCGACGACGAGCCGCTCGGCCGGCCGTACCTGACGGGCGTCGGCGCGCGCCCGGACTTCGCGCCCCGGCGGCACGACGACCGGGCGGCGCCGGTGACGTACGAGCATCACCAGGGCGAGGTCCGCCCGTACCTGCTCACCGGTGGCCGCACGTCGCCGCGCGGGGCCGCGGTGGCGATGGAGACCGTCGTCCAGGCCACCGGGCTCCCGCTCACCCGCCGGCCGGACGCCGCCGGGCTGGAGCGCGCGCGGATCCTGCGGTTGTGCGACCGCCCCTGCTCGGCGGCCGAGGTGGCCGCCCGGCTGCATCTCCCCCTGCAGGTCGCCCTCGTGCTGGTGACCGACCTGGTGGCGGAGGGACTGCTCGACGCGACCGGGGTCGGCCTCACCCAGGCCGACGACGTGCTCTTCCTGGAAAGGCTGATCGCCGGTGTCGCCGCACTCTGAGATCTCGCCCCGGTATGACCTGTCCGTCGGGGGCGGTCCCGCGCAGACCGGCCCGGCGGATCAGGTGCCCCGCCCCGGCCACCGGCCCCCGATCCCGGTGAAGATCCTGGTCTCGGGAGGTTTCGGGGTCGGCAAGACGACCATGATCGGGGCCCTCTCGGAGATCGAGCCGCTCACCACCGAGGCCGCGATGACCACGGTCGGGCTCGGCGTCGACACGCCGGGCGCGGCGGGGGACGCCAAGACGACGACGACCGTCGCGATGGATTTCGGCCGGATCACCATTGACGACAGCATCATCCTGTACATGTTCGGCACGCCCGGGCAGGACCGGTTCGGCTTCATGTGGAACGACCTCGCCAACGGCGCGCTCGGCGGGATCGTCCTGGTGGACACCTCGGTGCTGGCCGACTGTTTCGTCGCCCTGGACTACTTCGAGAAGATCGGGTTGCCGTTCGTCGTCGCCGTCAACCAGTTCGACGGGCGGTTCAACCTCGGCCTGGCCGAGGTCCGCGAGGCCACTGACGTCGACCCGCACGTCCCCGTCGTGGCCGTGGACGCCCGGTCCCGGGAGTCGGTGAAGCAGGTCGTGCTCTGCCTGCTGAACGTCGTCCTGAGCCGCGCCCGGGCCGGTTCGGGGCGGGTCGCCCGGTGACCGCCGGGCGCGGTACCGGCGCGCCGTCCGGATCGATGTCGCCGGGGCGCTCGCGGGCGTGTACTCTGGCGATCGCCGCCCGCTACGACGGGTGGTGACGGCCGGCCCCGATAGCTCAGTCGGCAGAGCGTCTCCATGGTAAGGAGAAGGTCTAGGGTTCGATTCCCTATCGGGGCTCTGAGGGGGGCGGTTCGCCGGGTGCCGTCGACCGAGGGTCGATATGATCTGGTGACAGCGCCCATCACGGCGGAGTAGCTCAGTCGGCAGAGCAAGCGGCTCATAATCGCTGTGTCGCCGGTTCAAGTCCGGCCTCCGCTACCACGGGCCGGGAACGCGCGGTTCGACCGGCGGGTTGCTCCTCGCGTATCCTCGACCCTCGCGTGCTTCGGGCGGTCCGGTGCGATCGAGCGGGGCGCGCCGGCGCCTGGCGGGCACCCGCGGAGGGCGACCCGTACCTGACGCTTCGACCGAGAGAAGGCTCCTTCAGTGGCCAGCAAGACGCAGGACATCCGCCCGAAGATCACTCTCGCCTGCACGGAGTGCAAGGAGCGGAACTACATCACCAAGAAGAACCGGCGCAACGACCCTGACCGGCTGGAGCTCAAGAAGCACTGCCCGCGTTGCCACAAGCACACGGCGCACCGCGAGACTCGCTGACCAGATTGCCCTGATCGCGCCGTTGCCCCGGGAGCATGCCGTCGTGCATGATCACGGGGCAACCGCGTGGTCACGTCGAGGTGAGGAGTTCATGGGCATCAATCCGAGCCTGGCCGGTCGCGTGTACCCGCCGTCGCCGGCGTACGAGGTGAGCCGGGAGAAGATCGCCGAGTTCGCCACGGCCATCGGCAGCGGCGACCCGGCGCACACCGATCCCGGGGCCGCCCGGGCACTCGGCCATCCCGACGTGATCGCCCCCCCGACCTTCGCGGTCATCATGGCCCAGCGTGCCGAGGCGCAGATCTACGCCGACCCCGCGTCCGGCGTCGACTTCTCCCGGCTCGTGCATGGTGAGGAGCGCTTCACCCATCACCGGCCGGTCGTCGCCGGGGACCGGCTCACCGCCACCCTGCATGTGGACGGCGTCCGCGAGGTCGGTGGCAACGGCCTTCTGACGACCCGGGTCGAGCTGACCGACGCGGACGGCGTTCCGGTCAGCACGGTGCGCTCGACGGTCGTGGTCCGAGGTGAGGAGTGACGGGCGCCACGGTTCGGAGCGGGCTGCGCCGCTTCGAGGACGTCGAGGTGGGGGAGACGCTGCCCACCCGCGCCCTGCCGATCCGCCGCCTCGACCTGATCCGCTACGCGGGGGCGAGCGGTGACTTCAACGTGATCCACTGGAACGAGCGGGTGGCCTGCTCGGTCGGGCTGCCCGGCGTGATCGCCCACGGCATGCTCACCCTGGCGGTGGCCGGCCGCCTCGCCACCGACTGGGCCGGCGACCCGGGTGCCGTGGTCGAGTACGGCGCGAAGTTCGTCAAGCCCGTCCCCGTCCCGGACGACGACGAGGGCGCCAGCCTCGAGGTCGGTGGCGTCGTGGTGGCCCTCGACGAGCAGGCCCGGACGGCGCGGATCGATCTGACCGTCAGCTGCGCGGGTGCCAAGGTCCTGGGTCGTGCGCAGGCCGTCGTCCGCCTGGCCTGACGCGTCCGATCGAGCAGCTGGGGGGGCGCTGCGCACGCCGCTGGCCGCTGACTTCGAAGAGTAGTCAGCTGGCTGCAATGCGTTACACTACAAGGGGTTTCCGGGAGTTGCGCCGGACCGGACCGGTCCGGCGGCATGTTCTCCTCGGCGTGGCGCCGCGCACCCGCTAACGTGGCCGAGTGACAGAAGGGTCTGCTCTGCTGGCCGATCTGACCACTCTGCGTGTCGGCGGTCCCGCCGCTCGCCTGGTCACCGCCACCACGACCGACGCGGTGATCGATGCGGTCAGCGAGTGCGATGCGCGGCGCGAACCCGTCCTGGTGCTGGGCGGCGGCTCGAATCTGCTGGTCGCGGACGACGGGTTCGACGGTACCGTCGTCCGGCTCGCCACCCGGGGCATCACGACGGAGGCGGAGGACCGCTGCGGCGGGGCCGTCGTCCGCGCCGCCGCCGGCGAGCCCTGGGACGGCGTGACCGCCGAGGCCGTGCGCCGGCGCTGGTCCGGCGTCGAGGCCCTGTCCGGGATACCGGGGTCGACCGGCGCGACGCCGGTGCAGAACGTGGGCGCGTACGGCCAGGAGGTCAGCGAGACGCTCACCGCCGTGCGCGCCTGGGACCGCCAGGAGGGCAGGGTGCGCACGATCCCGGCCGCGGACTGCGAGTTCGCCTACCGCAGCTCCCGGTTCCGGCACGAGCGGTTCCGCGGTGGCCCGCGTTTCGTGATCCTCGAGGTGACGTTCCAGCTGCGCCTCGCCGACCTGTCGGCGCCGATCCGCTACCCGGAGCTGGCGCGCGCGCTCGGCGTGGAGGCTGGTGCCCGCGCTCCGCTGGCCGACGTCCGGGCCGCCGTCCTCGCCCTCCGCCGGGCCAAGGGCATGGTGCTGGACGACGCCGACCACGACACCTGGAGCGCCGGCTCGTTCTTCACCAACCCGGTCCTGCCCGCGGACGCGGCGCGGCGCCTCCCACCCGACGCCCCGCGCTGGCCGATGCCGGACGGCGGGGTCAAGACGAGCGCCGCGTGGCTCATCGAGCACGCCGGGTTCGCCCGCGGCCACGGGGACCCCGGCACGGCCGCGCTGTCCGGCAAGCACGCGCTGGCCCTCACCAACCGTGGCAGTGCCACCGCCAAGGACCTGCTGGAGCTGGCCCGCGCGGTGCGGGACGGCGTCCGGGGTGCGTTCGGGGTCGAGCTGGTGCCCGAGCCCATCCTGGTCGGTTGCTGCCTCTGAGGCCGTGGTCGCCGGGCCCGCCCGGCTCGGGCGGCGCCCCCATCGCCTGATGCGACCCGGGCGACGGCGATCGGATGCCGGGCGACCGGAGCGTCACCTCGGGGAGATCGACGGTGCGGGGGAGCGGAGCGCCCGGGCCAGCCAGGCGTCCACGTCGGCGAGGAGGCGACGCTTCACGACGTCCGGCGCCAACGAGGCCTCGATCGAGGCCCGGCCGAGCGCTGCGAGCGCGGCGTCGGTGAACCCGTGGACCTCGCGCGCCGACTGGTACTGCAGGGCCAGCCGCGGGCCGAAGAGCAGCGGGTCGTCGGCGCCGAGCGCGATCCGCGCGCCGGCGTCCACGAGGGTGCGGAGCGGGACCTGCTCCATCGTGGGGTAGACCCCCAGAGCGACGTTGCTGGCGGGGCACACCTCGAGCGCGATCCCCGCGTCCACGATCCGGTGCAGCACGTCCGGGCGTTCGACGGCCCGGACCCCGTGACCGAGCCGGTGCGGGTGCAGCGTGTCGACCGTGGTGGCCACGTGGTCGGCGCCGAGCAGTTCGCCGCTGTGCGGGACGGCGGCGAGCCCGGCGCGGGCGGCGATCGCGAACGCGGCCGCGAACTCGGCGGTGGTGCCGCGGCGCTCGTCGTTGGAGAGACCGAAACCGATGACGGTGCCGGGCCCGTCGCCGGCGTAACGGGCGGCGAGCCGGGCGAGCGTACGGGCGTCGAGCGGGTGCCGGATGCGGCTGGCCGCCACGATGATGCCGACCTGGCAGGACGTGGCGCGGCTCGCCTCCCGCGCGGCATCCAGGACGATCTCCAGGGCGGGGGTGAGGCCGCCGACGTGCGGCGCGTAGCTGGTGGGGTCCACCTGCAGCTCCAGCCAGCCGGAGCCCTCGGCGGCGTCGTCCTGGGCGGCCTCGATGACGATCCGCCGCATGTCGTCGGCGTCCCGGACGCAGGCGCGGGCGGCGTCGTACAGCCGCTGGAACCGGAACCACCCGCGTTCGTCCGGGGTCAGCCGGAGCAGGTGCTGCTCGCGCAGCGACTCGGGGAGGCGGATCCCGTGCTTGTCGGCCAGCTCCTTCAGGGTCTCCGGCCGCATGCTGCCGGTGAAGTGCAGGTGCAGGTGAGCCTTCGGCAGCCTGCTGACATCTGCTGTGACGCCGCGCTCCATCTACCGATGATGCCAGCCCGGGCGGGCCGAGCCGGCCGGACCGCGGTGACCCCGGCCCCGGTCCGGCCGCCTCGTCGTGGTGGTGCGACCGTTCGCCACCCCTTCAGGGGGCACGTCGGTGCCCGGCTCGCCTCAGGCTGCCCTCGGGCCGCCTGAGGGGGTCAGGCTGCCCTCGGCCCGGTCGGGCCGAGCGCGGGGCCGATCCGGGTGATCGGGACGGCGAGCCAGCTCACCGGTACGTCGAGCGCGTGGGTGGTGATGCCGTCGCGGGTGCGGCTGACGGCGGAGGGTCCCACGTGCTGCTCGGCGACCAGCCGGGCCCAGACGACGGCCGTCGGCCCGCCGGACCGGACGGCGGGGCCGGCGGGGCGGGGACCGCGCAGCGACTCCCCGAGCATCAGCATCGAGGCGATCGTCGGCATCGGGACGTGCACCCATTCGACCCGGGCCCGGGCGTACTCGCGGGCCGCCTCGAGCAGGTCGTTGGGGGGCATCGCGAAGGACCAGAGCGGCAGCGGCTCGGGATCGAACCGCCCGGGTTGCACCACGATCACCGGATGCCCGGCGGCCCGGGCGGCCGCGACCCAGCCGGTGTGCGGGTCGGTCCCGCCGGGACGTGCGGGCATGGGGGCAGGTACGGCGTCCATGGCTTCTCCTCGGAGGCGGGCCGGGTCGCCCGGGGATCGACCGGTGCCGGTGGCTGAGGCGGAGAAGAACGGGTCGGGGATGCCGGGACCCGGAAGGTCACGGGTCAGGACGGCGGCGGGTGCGGACTGCATCAGAACCATCTCCTTGCGTCAGGGTCTGTGGGTGCCCTGGTCCTGCGGTGGTGCCTGGTCGGCGACTCGGCACGGCGCCGGTGCTGATAACGGCTGAAGTTCAGCAAATTCAGTGAAGCTCATTGATTGCGACCTTGGCAAGGGCGTTTCCCTGCAGATGCCCCGGGTGCGGCATGGTCTAGGCTGGCCTTGTTGCTCTACGTAGCCTCCGACGTCGTCGGCTGCAGGAAGGGCGGTGATCACGCACACGCCCAATGGTTCCGCTGTCCTCTAGTGTTCAGGTGCATTCATTGAAGTTCCTGAAGTGTTAGACTCTGGCGAAAGCTGGCGAGCGTGGTCGGAACGAGGAGGCTCCAGGTCGTGGCCCAGCCGGAGGGGCAGCGGTCGCTCGCGGGGCGGCTCAGGGAGCTGCGGCTCCGGCATCGGGGTGGCGTGGTCACCCAGGCCCGGCTCGCCGCCGTGCTCGGGGTGAGCACGCCCTCGATCTCCTCCTGGGAGTCCGGCGCGGCCGTCCCCCCGGCGGAGCGGCTGCGCGACTACGCGCTCGCCTTCGCCGCCGACCGCGTCTTCGCCTCGGGGCGTGCCCTCACCGACGGTCGGGCCCTGGAGGAGGTGGAGGCGGACCTCTCGCCGGCCGAGGAGCGGCGCCGGCAGGACCTGATCGACGAGCTGGTCCGGCTTCGCGACCGCGCGATGCGCCCGGACGACGCGCCGACGCCCGGGACCGGCGCCCTCGGCGGCAGGTTCTGGTACTTCCCCGACAGCGCCCCGATCCGCATCATCTCCACGCCCGCCTGGCCCAGCCTGGGCAGGGCCATCCCGTACGCGGATCCCTGGCACCCGAACTACGTCCAGTCGTTCCACGACGTGGACCGCGATGCCACGATCGAGCTGTTCGGGCACATCCGGGCCGAGAACCCGCTGGCCGACGTCCGGTTCCTGACGGCCGACCGAGCCACCCGGGACGACCTCACCGGGCACGTGATCGTGTTGGGGCAGGGTGACGCCGCCTACCGCTCGGGGGCGGAACGCGCGCCGGAGTCCCAACCCACGGTCATGCAGTACCTGGTGTCCCGGCTGGAACTGCCGGTCGCCACCAGGCTGCCCCAGGGCGCCGATCCCGACCTCGACCAGGAGTACATCGTCACGGTCGACGAGAGCGGGCAGCCGCGCTGGTACTCCCGCGACACCGCCCCCGCGAAGATCGAGGTGTACCGGCCGAGGTTCCTGCGCGGCCCCGACCGCCGCCGGCAGCTGCACCAGGGTCTGCCGATCCTGGAGTACGACGTCGGCCTCCTCGCCCGCAAGCCGAACGAGCTCAACCTCGCCACGACGGTCACGATCTGCTCCGGCGTGTTCAGCCGCGGCACGTACGGCGCGGTGCGCTCGCTGACCGATCCCACCCTGCGCAGCCGCAACGAGCAGTTCCTGATCGACCAGTTCGGCGGTCTCGGCGACTTCTGGTTCCTCTTCTACGTCCCGGTGTTCCGCGCCGCCGCCGGGTTGGAGACCGTTACCCCGGATCTCGAGCGACCGTTCCATCGGTTACGCAGTTCCGCCTGACACCCGCCGAGCCGGGGTGCCCGGCTGCGGCATCCGTCGACCGTTGCGGGAGGCTGCCATGACCACCCCGGGATTGCTGGACCCTCGCGGGGGAGCCGGGCCGACCTGGCGTTCGACGTCGCCGGGTGGTGGCACGGCCGGCGTCGGGCGCGTGACATCGACCTCGCCGCGGCACGTCCCCTCGCATCTGGAGCTGCTGTCCGCGCCGGTGGACGCGGCGGCAGCCGAGCCGGGGGACGCGGCGGCAGCCGCGCCGCTCACCGTCGTCCCGACCTGTCGGCCGGTGCGCCCGGAAGGGCCCGGGATCGGGACGGCGATCGACCTCGCCCGCGCTGGGCACGTGCACCGGCTGCTGTTTCTGGTGTCCAAGGACGCCGCCACCCCGCAGTCGGTGGCCGCCCTGCAGGAACTGGTGGCCCGTGGGCTGCCCGGCGAGGTGCCGACGATGATCCTCGCCCTCCGGTCGGCACCGCGTGTCCGTGCCGTGTTCGACGTGGACCGGCTGCCGTTGACCAGCGCGTTCCGCCGCTACGCGAGGGGGCGTGCCGCCATCGCCCCGGGTGTCAACGAGGTGGGGATCAAGCGGAACGTCGCGCTGCTGATCGCCCGGAGCCTCGAGCTCGACCGGATCCTGTTCCTGGACGACGACATCCGCCCGATGCCGCCCGGCTGCCCGTCGACGGGCACCCTCGACGGTGCCCGGCTGGCGGCCGCTTCGGCGGAACTGGACCGTGGCCGGTCCGTGGTCGGCTGGATCCTGCGCGGCTACGACGACAACTCGGTGGTCTGCCGGGCCGCCCGGCTGGCCGGCGTCGAGCAGCGTCAGTTCATCGGCGGCGGCGCCCTGCTCGCGGGGGTCGGGGCCGAGACGCCGTTCTTCCCGGCGATCTACAACGAGGACTGGCTCTTCCTGCTCGGCATGCTGGATCCGAACCGTCCGCCCAGCCAGGTGTTCGGCTGTGCGGGCGAGGTGCTCCAGGACCCGTACGACGGGTACGCGCCCCGGCGGGCCCGGGCCGAGGAACTCGGGGACATCCTCGGCGAGGGCCTGATGGGTCTGCTCCACGGCCCGGCGAACGCGATCACCGAGATCCCCGGGCACCGGTTCTGGCGCGAGGTCGTCGATGACCGACGGCTCATGATCACTGACCTGCGGCGTCGACTGGCCGCTCGGTCGACCCAGGATCCCCAGGTCGGCCGAGCCGGCCAGGCCCTGGACGCCGCGCTGGCGGTGCACGCGGCGATCGGTGCCAGGCGGAGCTTCTGGATCGACCAGTTCGTCCGTTACGTGGCCGGCTGGCAGACCGATCTGGAGGAGTGGGCCCGGCAGATGACGAAGGTTGTGGGCACCCCGGTCGACGAGGTGGCGCGAGGCGCCGTCCTCGCCTCCTGCGACGTGTTCGACATCGTCGACTCGACGGGACCGGGCGCCTGGCGCCGGTGAGGACCGACCGGACGATCCCCAGAACCTTGCCGTAACCGGGCGGTAACTCGCACAATCGCGCTGGGCCCGGGTTCTGACCGCCGGGTCCCACGGCACTCGACGGAGCGTGTCGTCTTGGCGACGGGCGTGCGCGGGGGGTGCCGTGGGCGACGTGACCGATGTGCCCCGCCGGACCGAGGTGTTGTCGGTCCGGCGACTGGGTCCGGCGGAGTGGGCGGTCCTGCGCGCCCTCCGGCTCGCCGCGCTGGGCGACGCGCCGTCCGCGTTCCTCGCCGACTTGGCGGTCGAGGCGCGCCGGCCGCCCACCGAGTGGATCTCCCGCTGCCTCGCCTCGGACTGGCTCGTGGTCACCGTCGACGACCGGGACGCCGGGCTCGTCAGCCTCGCCCGACGTCCCGGTGACGAGGTCGCGCACGTCGAGGGGATGTGGGTGACACCGCAGGCGCGCGGCCGTGGGGCCGCCCGGCTGCTGCTGCGGACCGTCGAGGTGCTCGCCGGGCAACGCGGCGAGACGACCGTCGGCCTGTGGGTCTTCGACTGCAACCCGGCCGCTCGGTCGTTCTACGAGCGGTTCGGCTACCGGGCGGTGCGGCCGGTGCCGCGGCGGCAGCGGCTTCGCGACGTGCCCGGTCACGAGCGGGACGGCCGGATCGAGGAGGAACTGCGCAAGCCCCTGTGGGCTGGTTGCGCAGTGCCGTGACATTGCGCAGCACGTGACCCTGCGTGTCGTGGCCCTGACTGCTCGTGTCGTGACCCCCCGGGTGTGCGGCGCCCGTCCGCGCGGCACGCCACCGACGATCGATCGACCTCACCAAGAAGGCGCTACCGCATGTCAGCGGGCCTCCGACAGCAGGGCCTGGATCCGGCCGACGCCCTCGACCAGGTCGTCGTCGCCGAGCGCGTACGAGAGCCGCAGGTAGCCGCTCGGGCCGAACGCCTCGCCGGGCACCACGGCGACCTCGACCTCGTCCAGGATCACCGCGGCCAGTTCGGCCGAGGTGGTGACCCGCTTGCCGCGGATCTCCCGGCCGAGGATGCCCTTCACCGAGGGGTA
>DATDMG010000181.1:0-6879 GCA_036518955.1 Kineosporiaceae bacterium
CAGCAGCAGGTGCCGGCCGCCCTCGACGATCGGCCGGCCGCCGATGACGACGGTGTCGACGTCCCCGCCGGCCGCCACCAGGGGCACCTGGGCGGCCAGGGCGCCCGCCGTACGGAGCGTGTCGAGCCGGACGACGACGAGGTCGCACAAGCCACCGACCTCCAGCCGGCCGCCCTCCGGCCAGCCCAGGGCGACGTGGCCGGCCGGCGCCAGCGCGTCGACCAGCTCCGCGAGGGAGAACCGGCTGCGGTGCCCGGACCGGAGCCGCTCGTGCATCTCCAGACCGCGGCTCTCCGCGAACATGTCGACCATGACGTGCTGGTCCGTGCCGAGGGCGATGGCGGCTCCGGCGTCGGCGAGGGCCCGGGCGGGGCCGATGCCGTCCGCCAGGTCCCGCTCGGTGGTCGGGCAGACGCAGATCGTCGTCCGGGACTCCCCGAGCAGCACGATGTCGTCCGGGGTGACGTGGGTGGCGTGCACGGCCGTCGTCGCGGAACCCAGCACGCCGTGCTCCGACAGCAGCTGGGTCGGGGTACGGCCGTAGGCCGCCAGACAGGCGGCGTTCTCGGCCGGCTGCTCGGACAGGTGCACGTGGACCGGGCGCGGCGCGCCGTCCTCGCCGATCGCCGCCTCGACGACGACGTCCAGCTCCTCGGCCGGGACGGCCCGGACCGAGTGCACGGCCGCCGCCACCCGGAACGTCTCGTCGTCGCACATCATGCTCACTCGGTCGGCCCAGCTCTCGGCGTCCCCGTCGTCGAAGCGCCGCTGCACACCCTCGAGCGGGACGTCGATCCCACCCTTCAGGTAGCAGGTGTCGAGCAGGGTGAGCCGCAGGCCCGCGGCGTGCGCGGCCGCGCGCAGCGCCTCGCCCATCGCGTTCGGGTCGCCGTAGCGGGCGCCGCCGGGCCCGTGGTGGAGGTAGTGGAACTCGCCCACGCAGGTGATCCCCGACAGCACCATCTCGGCGTAGACCGCGGTCGCCAAGGCTCGGAAGGTGTCCGGGTCGAGCCGGTCCGCGAGGGCGTACATCCGGTCGCGCCACGTCCAGAAGGTGCCGCCGTCGAGCTGGGTGCGGCCGCGCAGGGCGCGGTGAAAGGCGTGCGAGTGCGTATTGGCGAAGCCGGGCATGACCATGCCCAGCAGCCGGACATCGCCCGGTACCGCCTCGGCACCCACCTGGACAGCGGTGATCACACCTTCCCGGTCCTCGATCCGGACCCGGGAGGCTGGACCCGACGGTAGCCAGGCGTGCTCACACCACCACGAATTGCTCACGGCGCAGATCCTTCCCTACCGAAGGGCCCCACAGCGAAACGCGGCCTCGATCGCACGCACGTGTTCTACGTACAGTCTCCGACCTTTGTCGTTGCGTATTCAAGAGAGCACGCCGGCAACATTTTCCGTTGCCCGAAGGACCATGCCATGGCGGACCAGGTCCGCGACGATCTCCAGCTCCGGGGCGAGGTGCCGGTCCGGACCGGGACCGCCCACGCCGGCCTCCCGCAGGGCCGCCACCGCCGCCGCGGTGGCCGGGGCGGGACGCAGCGGCCGGCGCAGGTCCAGCGCCCGGGCGGCGGTGACCAGCTCGACGGCGAGCACGGCCGCGAGCCCGTCGATGGCCCGGCGCAGCTTGCGGCCGGCGTGCCAGCCGAGCGACACGTGGTCCTCCTGCAGTGCCGACGACGGGATCGAGTCCACGGACGCCGGGACCGCCAGCCGCTTCAGCTCGGCCACGATCCCTGCGGCGGTGTACTGGGCGATCATCAGGCCGGAGTCCACCCCGGGGTCGGCGGCGAGGAACGGCGGCAACCCGTGGGAACGGGCGACGTCCAGGGCCCGGTCGGTGCGCCGCTCGGACAGGCTGGCGAGGTCCGCGACGGCGACGGCCAGGAAGTCCAGCACGTAGCCGACCGGCGCGCCGTGGAAGTTGCCGTTGGACTCCACCCGGCCGTCCACCGTCACCACCGGGTTGTCCACGGCAGCCGCGAGTTCGCGGCGGGCGACGGTGGCCGCATGCTCGGCGGTGTCCCGGGCCGCGCCGTGGACCTGGGGCGAGCAGCGCAACGAGTAGGCGTCCTGGACCCTGGTGCAGTCCGGCGTCCGGTGGCTGGCGACGATCGGCGAGCCGGCGAGCAGGGCTCGCAGGTTGGCGGCGCTGGCGGCCTGCCCGGGGTGAGGGCGCAGCGCCATCAGGTCCGCCGCGAACGCCCGGTCGGTGCCGAGCAGCGCCTCGACGGACAGGGCTGCGGCGATGTCCGCCGTCCGGAGCAGGACGCCCAGGTCGGCCAGGCCGAGCAGGAGCATCCCGAGCATCCCGTCCGTACCGTTGATCAGCGCCAGGCCCTCCTTCGCCGCGAGAGTCACCGGGTGCAGGCCGGCCGCGGCGAGAGCCGCGGCGGCCGGGCGACGGTCACCGGCGGCGTCATGGACCTCGCCCTCCCCGGTGAGCGCCAACGCCACCGCGGCGAGCGGGGCCAGGTCGCCCGAGCAGCCGAGCGAGCCGTACTCGTGGACGACGGGGGTGATCGCGGCGTTGAGCAGGCCGGCGTACGCCTGGGCGGTCTCCGGTCGGACCCCGGTGCGGCCGGTCGCCATCGTGCGCAGGCGGAGCACCATCAACGCGCGGACGACCTCCCGCTCGACGTGCGGCCCGGCACCCGCGGCGTGCGAGCGGACCAGACTGCGCTGCAGACGCTCCCGGTCCGCGGTCGCGATGTGCCGGGTGGCCAGCGCACCGAATCCGGTGGAGACGCCGTAGACGGGTTCGTCCCGGGCCGCCAGCTCCGCCACGTGCGCCCGGCCGGCGGCGAGCGCGGCGAGCGCGGCGTCCGCGAGGACGACCCCGGTGCCCTCGCGGGCGACGGCGACGACGTCGGCCGGGGTGAGCGGACCGGCACCGAGCAGCACCGGCCCGCGCAGGGAGGCCGGCGCCGGAGTGGGATCGAGCGCTGCGGGCATGGGTCCAGCGTGGCTGCCCAGCCGGGCGGCGGAAGGAGGCGCGCCGGAGGATGCGTCCGGGATACCGGACATGCTGGACCGCCCCGGAGCACCGGTGTCATGATCGTTCACATCAGGGTGCACCGCGTCTCGCACCCGGTGGGGGGCTCGTGTTAAGTTGAGGGCGGTTGCACCAGCAGTTCCCCGTACGTTCACGAACGCCCGCGGAGCACGTGTCCGCGGGCGTTTACCGCATCTGGGCCTCGGCGCCGGGCGGCCCGGTCATCCGGGCCGGCCGCACGGCACTTGAGGTGGGACGACGACGACCGCGGCAGCCCGCGGCCGGCACCCAGGCCGACCGCGAACCGCTCCCCGCTTCAAGGAGAAAGTTCATGGCTCAGGGCACCGTCAAGTGGTTCAACGGCGAGAAGGGTTACGGGTTCATCACGCCCGACGGCGGCGCTGCCGACGTGTTCGTCCACTTCACCGCGATCCAGGCCGAGGGGTACCGCTCGCTGGACGAGAACCAGCGGGTGGAGTTCGACGTCCAGCAGGGCCAGAAGGGCCCGCAGGCGGCGAACGTCCGGGTGATCTGACCACGTCCATCGCACTCCCGCAGGGGCCCCCGCCACACTCGGCGGGGGCCCCTGCCGCGCTGACCCGGCGCCGGTGTGCCACCGGCGCCGGTCAGGGCACGATCGGCGTCCCCAGCACGGCCTCGGCCGCGGACCGGTCACCGGTCACCGCGAGCCGCGGGTCGCCCAGCCCGACCCGGCGCCAGAGCAGCAGGTAGAGCGCCTCGGCGGGACCGGCGACGACCGCCCCGGCATCGGCTCCGTCGGCGCCGGCACCGTCGCCGTCACCGCGCAGCAGCCAGGACGTGCCGCCGCTCTCGTCCGGTCGCACCTCGAGCGACCGGGTCAGCGGCTCGATCCGGCCGAGCCGCACCTGCCGGGGCAGGAACATCCGGACGACCTCGTCGATCCCGTCGAGTGCCAGGGCGGTCTCGATCGGCCGGCGGGTGCCCTGGGACGCCGCGGCGTCGTGAGCGTGAACGGCGTGCTCGTGCGCCTGCCGGCGGAACCAGAAGGCAGCGATCTTCGGCGCCGGACCGAACGTCCAGCACGGCGCGCCCGGGTCGGTGGCGGCGAGCAGGTCGAGCAGCCCCCCGGCACCCTCGTCGTACCAGGCGAGCAGCGGCTCGCGACCGGTCGGCGGCGCCTCCGGCGGAGTGTTCGGGTGGCCCTCGACGATCGCGCCACGCACCCACCGGTGGACGTTTCCGAGGTGACCGGCAAGATCATGCAGGGTCCAGCCGGGACAGGCCGGGACGGCGGCCTGCAGATCGCCGGTGGCGAGCACCTCGCGGATCCCGACGATCGCGTCCCGCACGTTCCCCAACCGGGTCAGGGTTTCCACCGTCACCCCACCTCCCGCTCCATCGAGACCAGGGTGTACCAGCGCGCCGGCTTCTCCTCCAGCGCCGCGCAGGTGAGCCGCGCCGGTGGCGCCCACCACTCGACCAGACGCAACCGGTGGACGACGCCACCGTACTCGACCCGCGCCTCGAGCCACCGCTCGCCCGCTCGGGAGCCGGGACCGGAGCCGTCGGCGCGCTCGGCAGCGGTGGCCCGACCGGTGACCGGCAGGCCGAGCACCCGGACGGCGCCGCGCCGGTCGTCGTCCAGGGCGACGGCCGCCAGGTGCCCGGCGGCCTGGACGGCGGGAGCTCGCCCGACCCGGCCCCGGTAGTACGGCAGGACCAGGCGCCCGCCGTCGAGGGCCCGGACGGCGTCGACCGCCGAGGTCTCGTCGAGCCTGCCGAAGACCTCGCCCTCGGGCAGCAGGAGCAGGTTCGCGGCGAACCGGTCGCCGCCGAGGTGGGACGTCTCCCACACCTGCCGGCCCAGGCCCGACCGGGCCAGGGCTTCCGCCACCGGCCGGCCGCGCACCGCGCAGCACACGTCGTGACGGGCATGCGTGCAGACGAGGGCGAGCCGCTGCGGACCGGCGGGGGCCTCGGCGAGCGGCTGCGACAGGTCGACGTCGAGGAGCTCGGTCTCGACGCTCCAGCCGCCCCAGTGCACCACCTCGGCGTCCGGGTCGGCGAGCGCCCAGGCGTGCCGACCGATGCTGGACCCAGCGGCGGCCCGCGGCGGGCCGGGATGCCGGCCCGGGCGCCGGACGAGCTGCACCCGCACCCCCGCGGCGTCCGCCGCGGCGGCGAGCAGCCCGGTGACCCGAGGGGTCAGCCGGCTGCCGGTGAGCCCGGCCCGACCCCAGGGGCCGGGCACCTCGACGAGCAACAGCCGGCGGGCCGGTGGTGCGGTCGCGACCGGTGTCTCGCCACGTGCGCGGGACACGTCGGAGCAACGGTCCGCCGGCACCGCGCCGCGACGGGCGGTGGTGGGCGGGGTGCACTCGGCCGTCACGCGGTCACGACGAGCGCGTGGCGCACCAGGGTGTGCGCGACGTCCATCCGCTCAGCATCCGTCATGAGGACATCATCACCCGGGCCGAGGTCGGCCACCGCGAGCACCTCCCCGGCCAGCAGCCTCCGGACGGCGCCGGCGGCCGCCGCGGGCAGCGTGACGGTGAGTTCCGGCGTCCTGAGCAGCAGTCGCGGCGGGCCGCCGGGGCCGGCGTCGACCGGGAGCAGGGTCGCGGCGAGCCCCGGACGCCGGCGGAGCCGGCTACCCGGGTGCAGGGCGGCGAGCGCGCGGGCCTGGGCGAGCGGGCCGACCGGAGCCGGCCGGGACGCCGTCGCGGCCTGCCCCGCGAGGTCCCCGACCAGGTCCGCGGCAGCCGTCCGGCCGGCCGCGGCCCTGACGGCCTCGACGACCGCGCGCAGCGCGGGCTCGATCGAGGCCGCGGCGGCGACGTCGACGCCGAGCGGCAGCGGCTCGCGCAGCTCGGCCACGTCCGCCAGCCGCGCCACGAGGGCGGCCACCAGGTGTGCCCGGGTCCAGGTGTGGACGCCCGCGGTGAGGTGGATGCTGGTGTCGCCGAGGGACTCGGCGGCGTGCAGGAACCCCGCCGGCAGGTAGAGCGCGTCACCGGGACGGAGGACGACGTCGAGGAGGGGCGCCGTGGTGGCGGCAGCCTCGACGGCGGGCCGCCGGTCGGTCCAGGGCTGGTCCCGGCGCGGGTGGCTCAGCACCGGATCGTGGATGATCCAGCGCTTCATGCCGGCGACCTGGAGCACGAACACGTCGTGGACGTCGTAGTGCGCACCGAAACCCCGGGACTGCGGCGGAGTCACGTAGGCGTTGGCCTGCACGGGGTGCCCGAGCTCTCCGGCGAGCGCCTGGGCGAACTCGAGCACCGGGTCGTGGGTGCGGTGCAGGCCTTGGAGCACGATCGTCGACCCGTCGGCGAACAGCCGGGCGAGGGCCCCGTCGTCCACCTGGTCGCCGATGCCGGCGCCCGCGCCGCCGCTCCGGGTGAACCGCGCCTCGGGCAGGGTCCGGCCGTCCCGCACCACCCGCAGGAACGGGGTGCGTAGGCCGCGCCGGGAGATCAGCGTGTCGACGGCGTCCGCGTCAAGGAGGTCGCCGAACCCGCGGGGCAGCAGCTCCGCGGGGCTCAGCGACGCCTGGCGGCCCCAGATCTCGGCGGCGAACCGTTCCGGCTCCAGGTGGGTGCACCGACGCAGGGCGGGGCGCCCGCTCGCCCCGGCCTGCCCGTCATCCCGGTTCCGGGGCAGTCCCAGGTCAGTGACCTCCCCCACCGTCTGCTCCGCCGTCCGCGCCGCCGTCCGCGCCCCGGTCTGCCCCGCCGTCCGCGCCCCGGTCTGCCCCGCCGTCCGCGCCCCGGTCTGCCCCGCCGTCCGCGCCCCGGTCTGCCCCGCCGTCCGCGCCCCGGTCTGCCCCGCCGTCCGCGCCGCCGTCCGCGCCGCCGTCCGCCGGGCCAGCCACTCCGCCCACGCCGCCGACCGCG
>DATDMG010000182.1:0-8835 GCA_036518955.1 Kineosporiaceae bacterium
AGGAGGCGGTGGGCGGCCGGGTTCCGGTCGACGACCCGGCCCAACGCGTCCAGGACCAGGATGGGGTCGCCCAGCCGATCGAACGCCAGGTTGCGGGCGACCGGCAGCAGTTCCAGCAGCCGGTACCGGAAGGCGCCCCAGACCAGCACCAGCCCGCCGAGCGAGGTCGTCACGGGCGTCGGATCGTAGCTGCGGGCCGGGCCGATCCCGGCAGCTGACGCGACGCTGCCGAGCAGTGGCAGAGCTGCCGCGAGCGCCACCGTCGTCGCCTGCCGGCGGTACACCGGGGAGGGACGCGTCAGCCGGACGACGAGCAGCCCCGTCGCGACCAGGCTGATGGCTTTGGTCCAGGCGAAGTCGACCCAGGACAGCGGGCCGAGGCGCACCACGGGCATCGCTGCCACCGGGCCCGGGGCGACGCTGCGGACCAGTTCGTGGGTCGCCGGGACGGCGAGCGCGGTGAGCATCAGGACCGGCTCCACCGCCAGCACGGCCAGCAGGCGCCGGGTCACCTGGTTGCCGTGGCCGGTGTAGGTGAGGACGAACGCGAGCCACGCCGGTGGGATCAGCCCGGTTCCCAGGTGCTCCAGGCTGCCCCAGAGGTCCCGGCTCGCCCGCCCCACGGTCATCAGCTCGAGGGCGTAGGTCAGGCACCAGGCCCCGGCCGCTCCGAGCAGGACGGCGAGCGCGCGCCGTCCCGCCGCTGTGCGGCGGCGCAGCACCCAGCCCGCGGCCACCGCATCGACGACGGCCATACCGAGCAGCAGGGCCGCCATCGGCGACCAGCGAAGGATCAGGGACACCGGGTTCCGTCCCGGGCGCACGGGGCAACCCGGCCCCCGCACGTCCTGTGACTCTCAGCCCGCCCGGCGGACGTGAGTACGCCCGCCGTTCGGGGATTTATGGTGACTGAAGCAATTATGTCACTCATTGTGGAGATGAACGTTCGCAACGTTACAGGGTTCGCCGGGAATGCGTCGTCCGAGACGAGCGATTCACCCCGAAAGCCCGACCCCGACGGCCGGACCGGACGTCGAGCGGTTCGCCGAGGGCCCGCGCCGGCTCCAGGGCACGTCCGGGTGCCGCGGGCCGGGACCGGCCCGAGCGGGAGCCGCCCGATCGCTGTCAGCGGGACGGGGCTCCCGCCGTGCGGGGCCGGGGGAGTTGGAGTAGACCTGCGGCATGCGGTTGCGTCCGGGGCCCGCAACCCTGTGGTTCGTCCGGCACGGGGAGAGCGAGGGCAACGTCGCCCGGGACGCCGCCCAGGCGCGGGGGCTGCACGAGGTGGTACTCCCGGTGCGGGACTCCGACGTCCCGCTCTCGGCCCTGGGCCGGCGGCAGGCGGAGGCGTTCGGGCGCTGGCTCGCGGGTCTGCCACCGCAGCAGCGGCCGACGTCCGTGGTGGTGTCACCGTACGAGCGGGCGCGGCGGACCGCCGCGCTGCTGCAGGACGCCGCCGGCCGGGCGCTGCCGGTGCGCCGCCGCGAGGTCGACGAGCGGTTGCGGGATCGTGAGATCGGCATCTGGGACGGGCTGACGTGGGCGGGCATCCGGGCCCGCTTCCCGCACGAGGCGGAGCGGGCGCTGCGCGTGGGCCGCTACTACCACCGGCCGCCCGGTGGCGAGAGCTGGGCGGATGTGATGCTCCGGCTGCGCAGCCTGTTCGCGGACCTGGCCGACGACGGCTGGGCGGCCGAGCGGGCGCTGCTGGTGAGCCACGACCTGACGATCCAGCTGGCCCGCGCGGTCATCGAGGGCGTCCACGAGCCGGAGGTGGTGCGCCTGGTCAGCGCCACCCGGTACGCGAACTGCGCGTTGTCGGCGTTCGAGGCGGACGGCGCCCGGTACCGCCGGACGGCGTACAACCTGGTGGTTCCCGGCGCGCCGGCGACGAACGAGCCCGTCGCCGAGCCGGCGACCGCCGGACCGCCGGTCGGCAGGGAACCGCCGGTCGGCAGGGCGTAGGCCGGCCGGTCCCGGGGCGGCCGACCACCCGGGGTCCGGGCCGGCACCGACGCGTCCGGCTGATCCGGTCGTGACGTCGGGGGCTGGACGCCGGGCCCTGGACGTCGGGGGCTGCACGTCGGGGGCTGCGCGGCGGGCGGCGTCAGCCGACCGGGAGCGCGGCGGCGGGAGCTGCCAGTGTCGCGTCGACGATGTCGTCGAACCGCGCCAGCGCGCCGGAGAGGCTGAGCTGCCCCTGTGCGTGGGCGAGCCCGGCCAGACCCATCGCCACTCGGCGGGCGGGGTCCGCTCGCAGGTCCAGCAGGGCCTGCGCGAGGCGGTCGGCGGCACCCGCGGGCACCACGACGGCAGCCCCCTCGGCGCGCGCGAGCTCGGCCTGGACGACGCCGCCCGGCCTGGCTGCGGCGATGACCGGCCGGGCCGCGGCGAGGCAGGACGCCAGCTCGGGAGGCAGCACCAGGCGGTCCGCCGCGGCCGGTTCCGCCAGTACCAGCGCGTCGGCGGCGACGAGTGGCAGGGCCCGCCGGTCGGCCGGCAGGGCGCCGATGACCAGCACGTTCGGGACGTCGCCCGGTGGCACCGGCAGTCGTGGCGAGCGGGTGCCGTCCGCGACGGCGATCAGCGCGTCGGGACCGGTGCGGCGCGCCGCCGCGAGCACGGTGGCGACGTCCGGCCGCTCGCCGGCGGCGACGTGGACGGCGATGAACGCCCGCTCCGGCCAGCCCAGGGCACGGCGAGCCTCGGCGCGGTCGAGCCAGATCGGGACGACGTGCGCCCAGTCCGGCAGCAGCCCGATCCGGACATCCGGGACGCCGTACCCGCGCACCGTCTCCCGGAACGCTTCACTCGCCACGGCCACGTACCCCGCCGAGCGCAGGACCGCGCCCTCGCGGCGTGACCTCGGGACCTGCAGCAGTTCCTGCACCACGAGGATGAGTCGGGCCCCCGCGGCGTCCGCGATCCCGGCGGCGGTCTCCGCGCCGGCCAGGTGCGGGAGGAACCCGACGACGAGTTCGGGGCGGTGCGGCGGCCGGGCCGAGGGCCGGTCGAGGACGTCGACGGTCAGGGCCCGCTGCGCCAGCCGGTCGGCGAGAACGGCGGAGTACGGCGCCTGGTCGCTGGGGTCGAGGGTGCGGTCGACGTCCACGATGAGGGCGTGCCGCAGTCGGGGGTACCGCCCGGCGGTGCGGCCCCCGGAGCGTGCTCCTGGTGCTGTTACCAGCAGTGTCGGGGCGGATGGCTGGTGCGGAAGGAGCGACACGTGACATCTCACAGACTGGGTCTCGGGTTCGGTGCCGCGCGACTGGCTGGTCGCCTCGTCCGGCCCCCGGAATTCCACGGTACCAAGGGGTACGGTCCCCAGCGGGGCAGGCGGCAGATCCGTCCGGCGGTGCGCCGGGATTCGTCCACCCGAGGGAAGGGCAGTGGGTCGAACGGTCGACCCCGGGAACGGCACGCCACGGTCGGTAACTGCCGCTGGATCGCGGAGCCGACGGACTACGGCTCCGGACGGCGGTCGGCCGCCCCGAGGAGGCGCTCGATCGGGCTGTCCCGCTCGGTGGTGCCGTCGGTCGGGACCTCGTCGATCATTCCCGATGACTCCGGGTGATGCAGGTCGAACGCCGGGGACTCCGAGCGGATCCTCGGCAGCCGGACGAAGTTGTGCCGTGGCGGCGGCGAGGCCGTCGCCCATTCCAACGACCTGCCGAAGCCCCATGGGTCGTCCGGCAGCGGTGTCCGCGGCAGGTGCTGGGTGTGGACCACGTTGGCGATGAAGACGACCATCGACGCTCCGAGCACGAAGGACCCGATCGTGGAGACCTGGTTGGCCAGGGTGAACCCGTCCTCCGGCAGGTAGTCGGCGTACCGCCGAGGCATTCCCTGGACGCCGAGCCAGTGCTGGATGAGGAACGTCGTGTGGAAGCCGATGAAGGTGAGCCAGAAGTGCCAGCGGCCGAGTGCCTCGTCCAGGAAGCGGCCGGTCCACTTGGGCCACCAGAAGTAGATGCCGCCGAAGGTCGCGAAGACCACGGTGCCGAAGAGGACGTAGTGGAAGTGGGCCACCACGAAATAGGTGTCGGTGACCTCCCAGTCCAGTGGGGGCGAGGCCAGGATCACCCCGGTCAGCCCGCCGAAGAGGAAGGTCGCGAGGAACCCGAGGGAGAACAGCATCGGGGTCTCGAACGTCACCTGACCGCCCCACATCGTGCCGATCCAGTTGAAGAACTTGATTCCGGTGGGGACTGCGATCAGCATGGTCATGTAGGAGAAGAACGGCAGTGACACGTAGCCCGTGGAGTACATGTGATGCCCCCACACGGCGGCCGAGAGCCCGACGATGGTGATGGTGGCGAACACCAGCGCCCGGTACCCGAAGATGGGCTTGCGGGCGAAGACCGGGATGATCTCCGTGATGATCCCGAAGAACGGCAGGGCCACGATGTAGACCTCGGGGTGGCCGAAGAACCAGAACAGGTGCTGCCAGAGGATGGCTCCGCCGTTCTGCGGCTCGAAGATGACACCGTGCACCTGGCGGTCGATCAGGACGCCGAACAGTCCGGCCGCGAGCACGGGGAAGGCGAGCAGAACGAGAACCCCGGTGAGCAGGATGTTCCAGGTGAAGATGGGCATGCGCCACATCGTCATGCCGGGGGCGCGCATGCAGAGAATGGTGGTCATGAAATTGACGGTCCCGAGGATGGTCGAGAAGCCCGTCATGATGAGCCCCACGACCCACAACGTGCCGCCCAGGCCAGGAGTGTAGTTGCTGTTGGCGAGCGGCTGGTAGGCGTACCACCCGAACGACGCCGCCCCCTGTGGCGTGAGGAACCCCATGAGGACCATGAGGCCACCGAACAGGAAGAGCCAGTAGGAGAACATGTTCAGCCGCGGGAACGCGACGTCCGGGGATCCGATCTGCAGCGGCACCAGCAGGTTCGCGAACGCCGAGAACATCGGTGTGGCGAAGAGCAGCAGCATCACCGTGCCATGGATCGTGAAGAGCTGGTTGTACTGGTTGTTGTCCTGCACCACCTGAAGGCCCGGCGCGAAGAGTTCAGCCCTCATGATCAGCGCCATCAGGCCGGCCAGCATGAAGAACGCGAGCGAGGTGTAGAGGTACAGGGTCCCGACCGCCTTGTGATCGGTGGTCGCCAGCCAGTTCGCGAGCGCCGACCCGAGACGTCGCCTGCCGGCGCCGCCGGGGGGCGGCGTGGTGGGGGCGGGTCCGTGGTGAGACCGGGTCGGCCGGTCCAGCGGGGGAGTCGTGGTCACGGCGTCCTCCTCGGGGACGTTCGGGTACCTGTCCCGCCGGGTACCCCTGCCCCGGTCGGCCCCGGCCAAACCCTCGACGGCGATCGGGGAGCCCGGGTCAGGCGGAAGGTCGACTCGCGGCACCTTCCGCCCGGGCGGGCCAGGGCAAATGCCCGTAAGTTGCTGTGGGCGAGCGACCTGGAGGGGGCGATATGATCACGCGCGACCTGGGGCCGGGTGTCGTCCGGATCACCTTCGAGCTGCCGGCATCGGGTGCCCGGACGGCGAACCTGTGCGGTGACTTCAACGACTGGTCCCCGGTCTCGCACCCGATGACCAGGCTGGACGACGGCCGGTTCCGGCTCACCGTCGAGCTGGCCAGCGGCCGGCGCTGGCGGTTCCGGTACCTCCTGGACGGGGAGCGCTGGGAGAACGACTGGGCCGCCGACGACTACGAGCAGAACATCTACGGCGGCCAGGACTCGGTCCTCGACCTGACCCACGGGTGAGCGTGAACCGGGTGAGCGGTGAACTCGGCCGGGGCACCGGCACCGACGACGCGGTCGGCGGCGTCGTCGGTGCCCCGGCCGGCGCCGGAGCCCGTGCCCGAGCCCGACCTCTGCCCGGGCCCGAGCCCGACCGGCGCCCGGTCGTCAGCCGGACGTCGAGACCGACGTCCGGGCCTCCTCGCGCACCGACTCGGTGGCCTCCTGCGCGCTGTCGCGCACCTGGGCCGCCGCCTCCTGCGCGCTGTCGCGCACCTCGGCGGCGGACTGCTGCGCGTGGTCCCGCAGATGCTCGCCGACCTCCTGGGCGCTCTGCCGGGCCTGCTCGACGACCGGGCCCACGTGCTCCCGGGCCACCTCGCCGGCGCGCCGCGCTGCCCGGGTCTCGGCCTCGCTCGCCGGCATCAGCGACGAGACCAGCCAGCCCACGCCGAAGGCCAGCAGCCCGGCCGCGAGCGGGTTGCCCGCGGTCTGCTCGCGGACCTCGTCGGCGGCTTCCTGGACGGCGTCCTGCGCCCGGTCCCCGGCCTGCGACACCTGCTCCCGGGCAGCGGAGACGCCCTCCCGGGCGGACTGGGCGACCTGGCCGGCGGCGTCCCGGGCGGCGTGCGTCGCCGACTCGACCCGGGACTGGCCACCGCCCCGGTGGGCGGTCGACCCGTAACCTGCCGGGTACCCGTAGCCGTCGTCGTACCCGGGCGATCCCATGATCTTGTCCTTCAGCCCGGCGAGGCGTCCCCGGGTCCGCTGGATCCGCCGGTCGATGATGCGGCTCGGACTCGTCTTCTCGGCCAGCCGGTCGACGTCCCGGGTCAGGTCCTCCCGGGTCCGCTCGATCTCTTCTCTCAGCCGCGTGGTTTCTTGGCCCATTGCGCGTCCTCCTTCAGCGTCTCGGTGGTCTCGGGCAGCCCAGGGTTGACGGTCCGCAGGGCGTTGCGGCCGTACGACGTGAGCACGGCGGCCACGATCGCCCAGCCGACGGCGACGATGAGCGCCGCCCAGCCCAGGGACATCCAGGCCCCGAGCCCGAACATGACGGCGAGCGAGGCGAACGTCAGCATCAGGTTCGCCCCGGCGCCCGCACCCGCGAGCAGGCCGGCGCCGCGGCCGGCACGAGTGGCCTCCTCCTTCGCCTCCGCCTTGGCGAGCGAGAGCTCGGCCCGCATCAGCCGGGAGAGGTCCGCGGTCAACGACGAGACGAGGTCGCCGACCGAGGTGTCGCCGACGTCTGCGCTGCGTGGGTCGACCTGATGGGCCCCGGAGACCTGATGGGCTCCGGAGGGGCTGTCCGCCGGCCCGTACCCGTAGGTGTTCACACCCGCTCCTCACGATCCGGCGGGATGGTCGTCGGTCCGGTCCCGGTCGGGTACCCTTCGGCGCCGGAGTACCCCGGAGTACCGGTGTACTCGCCGGCGCCGGTGTACGGGGCCGGGCCCGCCGTCCCTGCCGCCGCGGGCGTGCCGTAGGCGCTCGGATAGGCTCCGGCGCCATAGGTTGCGGTGGCCGGGCCACCGGTCGTGGTCCCGGTGCCGTAGCGGTACGACTCGGGCGTCGGGTACGGGCCACCGGCGGTCGCCCGGGAGCGTGCGGCGGTGGCGGCCCGGGTGGCACGGCCGGCGAGCACGCCGGCGGTCACGGCCCCGAGCAGGAACGTGCCCGGACGGCGCCGGGCGAACCTCCGGACCTCCCCGAGCAGGTCGCCGTTGTCCCGCAGGTAGCCGCGGGCGTCCCGGGTCCGCGAGGCGAGCTGGCGCACCAGGTCCGCGGCGACACCGTTCCGGTCGCTGCTGTCAGCCATCTGCTCCAGGTCATCGCTGATCTCGCGCAACACGTCGCTGAGCCGGCCGCGCTGCACGTCGACCTGCTCGCGCACCTGCTGCCGCGCGTCGGCGACCAGGTCCCGGGCCTGGGTCTTGGCCTCCTGGGCGACGCCGGCGGCCTGGGCCTTGGCCTCCTGGGCGACGCCGGCGGCGTGGTCCTTGGCCGTGTCGCCCACCTGGGCGACACGCTCGCCGGTCGAGCCGCCGCGCTCAGGCGAGGTGACCGTCGGGTCGTCGGTTCCCGAGGGGGTGAACGACTGCGGTGTCTGCGTCGTCATGTGTCCTCCTTGTCGAGCGGACACGCGCCCCGATCGTCGGGACGCCGTGGACATCCCGGGCCGTACCCGCCACCCGCACCCTCATTCGGCCGATGGGTGCGCAATCACCGCATTCAGCCCATTCGGGCGATGACGGAAAGGAGGAGGACGCCCGCCGACAGCGGGCGCGGCGTTCTGTCAGCGGGCGTAGCGCTCCGCGGCGCGGGCCCGGGCCTTGGCCGCCTCGACCTCCCGGTTCTTGGGGGTTCCGTGCGGGACCAGGCCGTCCAGCAGGCGCTGGGTCGCTGCCGCGATCTCCCGGACCGCCTCGTCGAAGACCGCCACGTTGCCCTGTGACGGTCTCGTCGTCCCGGCAACCTTGCGGACGTACTGGGTGGCGGCCGCGAGGACCTCCTCAGGGGTGGCGGCCGGCGCGAAGTTGTGCAGGGTGCGGATGTTGCGGCACATCGTCCGACGCTATCCGACGCAGCAGGCGCCCGGAGGCCGCCCGGATCGCGCACCGCCCGAGGCTGCCGGACGATGGCGTCATGGCGGGCACGACGCGAGCGGACGGCACGTCGGGTGATCCGGAGGGGCAGCTGGGGGACCCGCGGCTCGCGGCGGTCAGTGCAGCGGTCCGGGAGGCCCGGCAGGCGGCCGATCGGGTCGCCGACCAGCAGGGACTCAGCGAAGAAGAGCGTCGCACGGTGGCCGAGGGGGTGGAGGCCGGCCCGGAGGAGGGTTCCGAGGTCGCCCCGGGGTGAGACGGTCGAGCGGGTCGCCGCCCGGCGTCAGGGTTCGCCGGCCGGACCACCGGACTGCGGCAGAGATCGGGACGCGGCCGCGATGGTGGGGGTGGCCGGGGGGTCGGAGGGCGGGGTGGCCCTCCGGCGAAGGGGGATCCAGCGGGTCGGCCGGTGCGTCACTAGCAGAGGTGGACTGGGAGTACCCCCGGAGTCGCAGGCCGGCCGACCATCCATGAGTACCTGGCCCGATGTGCGCGGTGGGGGGATTGCCTAGCGTGAACATCGGCCG
>DATDMG010000183.1:0-2457 GCA_036518955.1 Kineosporiaceae bacterium
CTGGACGCTCTGGCGTCAGAACCACCGCGCCCAAGCGCAGATCAGCCATTACCAGCGCAGAGGCGAACGACCCCCAGCCCAACTGCGCATCCCCGAACCAACCCCAACCGAACCACCTTGATCCGCAGCTGTAGTACCTGGACGCCGCTACTCATCTGGGCTTGGCCCGCGTGCATGGGCAAGAGATCGTCCGCGCTCTGATCCACCGGATGCTCGGTGGCCCGGAATTGCAGCGGCAGATCCTGGCCGACGTTGGCCCGAACCGTCGAGCGAGATGACCTCAGTAGGTACTGATCTACTGAAGCAACGGCGAGGTCGTACAGTGATGATCGGGCCGCAGTGCCGGCCCGTGTCGAGTCGCCGGCCCACAGATCATCAGAGATGATCCAGGGCGCAGGGACTCCGGCGCGGCTGGGGCCTCAGGAAACGATGAAGGGACACAGCATGTTGCGCCACACTGGGCGACTGATCACTGTGCTAGCCGTCACCACCACATTCGCCCTCGCTGACAGTGCGCCAGTCTTCGCGGCGGACCAGGTTCCTTTCAAGGGCCATTACGCGGGCGTCCTCGACCCCCCACACGGTCCTCCACCCGAGCGTCTCACCGGCTCGGGAAACGCCACGCATCTGGGTGCCAGCACAAACTCTGGCCAGGGCAGAATTACCGGGCCGGCCAACAGATGTTCCGATGGGTTCGCAGTTCAGAACGATGAAGTGCTGACATCAACAGATGACGGTGATCAAGTAAGGATCACCACTTTTACCGAGGACTGTCCAGTATCTCCTGGAGTCTTCGAGGCCATCGGCACGTTCACTGTAACCGGCGGAACCGGACGGTTCGCCGGCGCGAGCGGTGGCGGTAACATCACCGGCACCCCAGACCTGAGCCAAGGTACATTCGAATTCTCATTTGACGGAAGAATCTCCCGCCCCAAGGGCGGCTGATCACGACGGCGGTAGGTGGCCTGCACCTTCGTCTGGATCGTCGTCCGCCCGGCCTTGTACTCGGCGGCGAGGTTGCGCAGGTTGTCCTCGCCCAGCACTTGACAGCCGACTGGCGCCCAGCACTGACACTTGACCGGCGCTCAACCGGGATGATCTGGTCATCACGGTTGCCGCGATCAGCCGCGCCACGACGTCCGGGATCTGGACCGTGGTGACCGCCGCGACATCCGCGCCGGGGGCCAGCCGGATCGCATCCAGCAGCGCCGTCCTCCAGGGGGTCGTCGTAGCATCCGCCGCGAAACCACCGGATATGACGGGCTGGCGCCCCAGGCCCGACAGGTGTCCGGTTTGGGGGCTGATGGCCTGATCTTGGGGCTACGGTCGCGGTCGTCGCGACGCGGGTGTTCTCCGAGGAGGAGCTGGAGCGGCTGCGGGGGTTCGGGGAAATCACCCGCGAGGAGCTGATCCGGTTCTTCACGCTGACGGCGGCGGATGTCGGGGTTCGTAGATCCGGGCCGGGGTCGCAGCGCGAGGGACCGGCTCGGGCTGGCGGTGCAGTTGTGCACGTTGCCGTGGCTGGGGTTCGTCCCGGATGAGTTAGCCCGGGTTTGGTTGAGGCTGGTTTATTCCGCGTGTTCGCGGGTTTGGGGGTTGGTGTCCCGGCGGTTGTCCCGTGGGAGGTACCGGCCGCCTGGTCCGCGGGGCGTCTGGCTCTCTGGCTGTTCCCCGGAATCAGGAAGCGTGCCGTTGTAGTAGGCGTTCTCATACTCTATCGGCGTGAGTCCCCCGAGGCTTGAGTGCGGTCTGGCAGTGTCATACCAGGCCACCCAGGAGCTCGTCGCGAGTTCGATGTCCCGCGCGTCTTACCAGGATTCCCGACGGTTATAGCACTCGGTCTTGTAAACTCCATTCAGTGATTCTGCCATGGCATTGTCGTGCGAGTCGCTGATGGTGCCGATCGAGGCCAGGGCCCCGAAATCGGCCAGCACGTTCCGGTATTTGATTGCGGTGTACTCCGCGCCGGCGTCGGAGTGGTGGATGAGGTCCTTGACGTCGTGCCCGGCACGGGCGCGGGTGTACAGGGCCATCTCCAGGGCGGCCGGCGGCAGTTCGGTCAGGTGGTGGTCGGCCACCGCCCAGCCGACGATCCGGCGGGAGAACACATCCTGCACGAACGCGGCGTACGCCTTGCCGCAGGCGGTGTCCAGGTAGGTGAAGTCCACGACCCACAGCTGGTTGGGGGCGGTGGCGGTGAAGTTGCGGTTGACGCGGTCCGGGGCCCGCTCGGCGGCCGGGTCGGCGACGGTGGTGCGGGTGAAGGAGTCCCCGCGGCGGGCGCCGATCAGCCCGAGGTCACGCATCAGCCGCTCGATCGTGCAGCGTGCCACGGGCCGGCCGTCCACTGTGATGTGCAGCTTGTGCAGCAGCTGCCACATCTTGCGGGCGCCCAGCAGTTCCCGGCCCCGGTCGGGGTCGTGCCAGATCGCCAGCAGCACCTCCTTGATCTTCTCG
>DATDMG010000184.1:0-45718 GCA_036518955.1 Kineosporiaceae bacterium
GCCGTGGAGCGAACCGGCCTGGGCCTGGGCCGGGCCGCTCGCCGCGACCGCCGTCGGCGGGCTGCAGCGGTTCTGGCGTCTGGGCACGCCGCACGCCCTGGTCTTCGACGAGGCCTACTACGCCAAGGACGCCGCCTCCTACCTCCGGTACGGGTACGAGATGGCGCCGCGGGCGGTGCCCCCCGGGGCGCCCGACCCGTTCGTGTCCGGGTCCGGACCGATGTTCGGCTCGGCCGGGGAGTTCGTCGTCCACCCGCCCGTCGGCAAGTGGATGATCGCGGCCGGGGAGGCGCTGTTCGGCCCGGGCAATCCGGTCGGTTGGCGCTTCTCCGCCGCCGTGTGCGGCACGCTGGCGATCCTGATGATCGGCCGGATCGCCTACCGGTTGTTCGGCAGCGCGTTGCTCGCCACCACGGCGTCACTGCTGCTGGCGTGCGACGGGCTGGAGTTCGTGCAGTCCCGGACCGGCGTCCTGGACATCTTCGTGATGTTCTGGGCCCTGGCGGCGTTCGGCTGCCTGCTCATCGACCGGGACCGGGCGCGCACCCGGACGACCGCTCCGGCCGAGGGCGGCAGCGTCCGCGGGTGGCACGGCGTCCGCGGGTGGCGTCTGGCCGGCGTCGTCGGCCTGACGCTGTGCACCGGGGTCAAGTGGTCCGGCCTGTACATCGCCGCGGCGCTGCTCACCTTCTCGGTGGCGAGCGACCTGGCGACCCGCCGTGCGGCCGGCGCCACCCGTTGGGTGACCCGCGGCCTGGTCGCGGACGGCCTGCCGGCGTTCGTGACGGCCGCCGTCGTCCTGCCCGTCGGGTATGTGGCCACCTGGTGGGGCTGGTTCGCCGGTGACCGCGGGTGGGACCGGCAGTGGGGGGCCCGGCACCCGGCGCCGCCGGGGTGGTCGTGGGTGCCCGACGCGCTGCGCGGCCTGTGGCATTACCACGCCGAGATGTGGCACTTCCACCTCAACCTGCACACGCCGCACCCGTACATGTCCAGCCCGTGGGCGTGGCCCGTCCTCGGCCGGCCGACCGCCTACTTCTACGTCAACCACACCGCGGGCCACGCCGGCTGCCACGTGCCGGTGTGCAGCCAGGCGGTCCTGGCCCTCGGCAACCCGGCGATCTGGTGGGGCGGCACGCTGGCCGCGGGGGTGCTGCTCTTCCGCTGGCTGCTCGCGCGCGACCGGCGGGCGGCCGCCGTCCTGGCCGGGCTCGCCGGCGGCTACCTGCCCTGGTTCCTGTACACCGATCGGACGATCTTCGAGTTCTACGCCGTCGCCTTCTCGCCGTGGATGGTGCTCGCCGTCGTCCACTGCCTGGGGCTGCTGCTCGGCCCCCGCGGCGGCCCGCCGCAACGCCGTCGGCGCGGAGCCCTGCTCGGCGGGTCGTACGTGTTCGTGGTGGTGATGATGTTCTGGTTCTTCTACCCGGTACTGGCCGGGCGCGTGGTGCCGCACGCCGAGTGGGCCCTGCGGATGTGGTTGCCGAGCTGGATCTGACCTGCGCACCTCAGACCAGGGCGTCGATGGCCGCGACCGTGTCCAGGACGCGCCGGGCGTCGTCCACGTGCAGATTCTCGATCATGCGACCGTTGAACGTGACCACCCCACGGCCCGCGGCCACCGCCTCGTCCCACACCTGCAGCATCGCTCGCGCCTCCTCGACCTCGGCGGCCGTCGGAGCGAAGGCCCGGTTGCACGGCTCCACCTGACCCGGGTGGATCAGCGTCTTGCCGTCGAAGCCCATCCGGCGGCCCTGCAGGCACTCCGCCTCGAACCCGGCCAGGTCCTTGACGTCGTTGTAGACGCCGTCCAGGATCGCCGTCCCGGTGGCGCGCGCGGCAAGGAGGCACAGGCCGAGCCCGGTGAGCAGCGGCTCCCGCCCGGGCACATGCGTGGCATGCAGCTCCTTGGCGAGGTCGTTGGTCCCCATCACCAGCACGGCGAGGCGCTCCGAGGCTCCGGCGATCTCCTCCGCGTGCAGCATCGCGCGCGGGGTCTCGACCATCGCCCAGATCGCCGTCCTGTCGGGGGCGCCGGCCGCCTCCAGGGCCGCCTCGATCCGGCGCACCTGCGCGGCCGACGAGACCTTGGGGACGACGACCGCGTCCGGCCCGGCCGCGGCCGCGGCCCGGACGTCGTCCGCGTGCCAGCCGGTGTCCATCCCGTTGACCCGGATGGTCAGCTCCCGGCGGCCGTACCCGCCGCCGGCGACCGCCGCGCAGGCCTTCTCCCGGGCCGCCTCCTTCGCGTCGGGGGCGACGGCGTCCTCGAGGTCGAAGATGATCCCGTCGACCGGCAGCGTGCGGGCCTTCTCCAGCGCGCGGTCGTTCGCCGCCGGCATGTACAGCACGGAGCGGCGCGGCCGGTACCCACCGTGGGAGGTCACTGCTCACCCCCGGCCAGCCGGTAGGCGGCCGCCAGGCCGGGATCGGTCGCGGCGAGCTGCTCGGCCAGCGACACCACGACCTTGCACTGCTTCACCGACGCGTCGTCCTGCATCGTGCCGTCGACCATCACCGCTCCGGTACCGTCGCCCAGCGCGGCCACCACCCGCCGGGCCCACGCGACGTCCGCCGGATCCGGGCTGAACACCCGCTTCGCGATGTCGATCTGGACCGGATGCAGGCTCCACGCCCCGACGCAGCCGAGCAGGAACGCGTTGCGGAACTGGTCCTCGCAGGCGACCACGTCCTTGATGTCCCCGAACGGACCGTAGTACGGCAGGATCCCGTTCATCGCGCAGGCGTCGACCATCCGGGCCAGGGTGTAGTGCCACAGGTCCTGCTGGAAGGCCGGCCGCGGGGCGTCCGGGGTCGCCGGGTCGGCGTCCGCGCGCACCAGGTAGCCGGGGTGCCCGCCGCCCACCCGGGTGGTCTTCATCCGGCGATCAGCGGCAAGGTCGGCCGGACCGAGCGAGAGGCCCTGCATCCGCGGGCTGGCCGCGCAGATCGCCTCGACGTTCGCGACGCCCCGAGCCGTCTCCAGGACGGCGTGCACGAGCAACGGCCGGGTCATCCCCGCCCTGGCCTCGAGCTGGGCGAGCAGTCGGTCGAGGTAGTGGATGTCCTCCGGTCCCTCGACCTTCGGCACCATGATCACATCGAGCCTGTGGCCGACCTCGACGACCAGGGTCAGAAGATCGTCCAGCACCCAGGGGGACTCCAGGCTGTTGATGCGCGTCCAGAGCTGGGTACCGCCGAACTCGGTCGTGGAGGCGATCTTCACCAGGCCCTCACGGGCCGCCACCTTGCTGTCGGCCTTCACGCCGTCCTCGAGGTTGCCCACCAGCACGTCGACCGTGCCGACCATGCCCGGGACCTTCGACGCCATCTTCGCGTTGCTCGGGTCGAAGAAGTGGAGCACCCGGGAGGGCCGCGCCGGAATCTGGTGGAGCGGGGCCGGGGCGCCGGCCGCCAGCGGGAGGAAGTAGTCCTTGGCGCTGCGCATGCCGTTGACGCTATCAGTGGGCAGGGTCCACCGACTGTGACGCAGATCGCCCCCGGCGAGGACGCCGCGGGCCGGCCGGATCGCCTGCGGGCGGCGGTCAGAACGAACCGTAGAGGCTGCGCAGCGACCTGGGCACATTGCCCGGTAGCACCGCCGACTGCGCGGTGAGCTGCGCGAACACGCCGGTCAACGCCAGGGCGAGCAGGGCGGCGACGGCAAGCGGACCACGTTCTCGCCGGCGGCCCCGCGACGGGTGCTCGTGCCGGCCGCGGGCCGGCGCGGCCGCTCCAGCACGCAGCCAGCAGCAGGCCACGGTCACCGCGATCGCCAGATAGAGGCCGGCCTCCGCCCACTCCTGGTAGAGGAGCGCCGGAGCGGCGACAACCCCGGCACCGATCATGAACACCTGGTAGCCGAGCATGAACGCGAACGGCGGCACGGTCGACAGCGGCGGCGCCACGGCCCGCAGCCAGGTGCCGGCGAGTGCGCCGCGGGCCGGCCGGGTCAGCAGCGCGAGGGTGATCGCACCGAGCGCGAGCGTCAGCTCGACCATCTTCGACAGGTCGTCGACCTGGACGCCGTCGATGCTCATGTTGTGGATGGTCAGCTCACCCTGGAGGTTGTTCGAGGACACGGCCAGGGGCGGGACCAGACTGAAGACCCGCTCACCCCAGGAGATCTCCTCTCCGGCGAGGACGGCGGCGGCGAGCGCCACGGCGAACAGCAGAAGGGCCACCCGGGACCCCCTCCGCGCCAGCCGGACGGCGGTGAACGCGGCGACCAGCACCGAGTAGACGAGCAGGGCGAACTGGGCCCACTCGACCGGATGATCTTCCAGCAGCAGCCAGTAGAAGGTACGGGAGCGCACCACGTAGACCGCCGCCAGCGCCGCCGTCCCGGCCGCGGGCAGCCACGCCACGACCCGCGGCAGCCACCCGGGCAGACCGTCGGCGTCGGCGTCCATCGCGACCTCGGCAGCCACCCGCTGACACAGCAGGCGCAGGTCAGGACGACCCCGCCAGCGCGCCCGGACCCGACGCCCCGCCTCGGCCCGGCGGGGTGTCTCGGGGCGCCCGCGAAGATGATCGATCACCACGCCCGAACACCTTCCCCGTCCATCCGCGCCACCGTCGGACATCGACGCTACTGGGAAGAGTTGATGAAGGAGGGCGAAACGCGACACCCGGAGGCTGCCCACCCCGCTGATCAGGTCGCTCTCCAGATGCGACGAGTTGCAGTTGGGACATGGTCGCAATAACGTGGCGGCCGGCGCCGATCGGGAGCCCGCGACAGAGAGGTGCCTGGGCATGACCACCACCACGGCGACGGCCACCGGATCCGGTGCGCGGCTCACCCGACCGGAATGGGTGACCATCGCGGGGATGGCCGCGTTCGTGACGTTCCTGCACCTCGTCGGCTGGGGAGTGCTGGGGCTCATCGTGGCCCCGCACCACTACCACGTCACGAGCACGACCGTCTTCGGTCTGGGACTCGGCGTCACCGCCTACACCCTCGGGATGCGGCACGCCTTCGACGCGGACCACATCGCCGCCATCGACAACACCACCCGCAAGCTGATGGCCGACGGGCAGCGCCCGCTCTCGGTCGGCTTCTGGTTCTCCCTCGGACACTCCAGCGTCGTGTTCGCGATGTGCCTGCTGCTGTCCTTCGGCGTCAAGGCCCTGGCCGGCCAACTCCAGGACGACTCCTCCGCGGTGCACCGGATCACGAGCCTGTTCGGGACGGCGGTGTCCGGAGCCTTCCTGCTGCTGATCGGCGCCATCAACCTGGTGGTGCTCCGGCAGATCCTCGGCGTCTTCACCGACCTGCGGCGCGGCGTCCACGACGAAGCCGCCCTGGAGGAGCACCTCGCCAAACGCGGGCTGATCAACCGAGTGCTCGGACCGGTGATGCGACTGGTCGCCCGGTCGTGGCAGATGTACCCGGTGGGGCTGCTCTTCGGGCTCGGCTTCGACACCGTCACCGAGGTGTCGCTCCTGGTGCTCGCCGGTGGCGCGGCGGCCTTCAACCTGCCCTGGTACGCGATCCTGACCCTGCCCGTGCTCTTCGCGGCCGGGATGAGCCTGCTCGACTCCATCGACGGCTGCTTCATGAACTTCGCCTACGAGTGGGCGTTCTCCCGGCCCGTCCGCAAGGTGTACTACAACCTGGCGATCACCGGGCTGTCGGCCGCGGTCGCACTGATCATCGGGGGGATCGAGGTGACCTCGATCGTCGCCGAGGAGTTGGGCATCACGTCCGGTCCGCTGGCCTGGGTCGGCGCCCTCGACCTCAACATGGTCGGCTATGTCATCGTGGCCCTGTTCGTCCTCACCTGGGTGGTGGCGCTCGTCGTCTGGCGACTGGCCCGGATCGAGGAGCGCTGGACGACGCGATGACCGGCGTCCTGGCGACCGCTGGAGTCGCCACGGGAGAGGCGCGGCAGTAGAACAGGTTCCATTTCCGCCCCGGGCTCGGTACCGTGCTCGTCATCCGAGGACGGATGGTGATCGCATGCCCAGCGCTGATTACGTCGTGGTGGGAGCCGGGAGCGCCGGCTGCGCCCTCGCCCGCCGGTTGGCCGAGTCCGGTGCCCGCGTCGTCCTGGTCGAGGCCGGCGGGCACGACCGGTCGCGTCTGATCCGCAAGCCCGGACTCGTCACGGTCATGCACTCCGTGCCGCAGATCAAGAAGCGCTTCGACTGGGGTTTCGCCAGTGCCCCGCAGGCGAACGCGGAGCAGCGCCGGATCCCTCAGGTGCGGGGGCGGGTGCTGGGCGGGTCCAGCTCCATCAACGGCATGATCTTCGTGCGTGGGAACCCGCGCAACTTCGACGACTGGGCGGCCGACGGCTGCCCGGGATGGTCCTACGCCGACGTCCTGGAGAGCTACAAGCGCCTGGAGTCCTGGGAGGACGGCGCCAGCGAGTACCGCGGCGGGGGCGGCCCGGTCCGGGTGACCCGGGTCCACCCGATCACCGCGGCCTCACGCGGGCTCATCGACGGGCTGGTCCGGACGGCCGGCGTGAAGGAGCTCGACGACTACAACGGGCCGGAGCAGGAGGGGGTCGGCGTCTTCCAGCAGAGCGTCGCCGACGGCCTGCGGTACAGCTCGTCCGTCGCCTACCTCAGTACCCAGCCGCCCACGCTGCAGGTCCGCACCGGCCTGACGGTCACCCGCGTGGTGATCGAGAACGGCCGCGCCACCGGTGTCGAGGCGATCGCCGGCGGCCGACGGGAGGTGATCCGGGCCGACCGCGAGGTGGTGCTCAGCGCGGGGGTCTTCGGCTCGCCGCAGCTGCTCATGCTCTCCGGGATCGGGCCGGCCGACCACCTGCGGCAATGGGGGATCGACGTGGTCGCCGACCTCCCGGTCGGCGACAACCTGCACGACCACCTCTTCGTGCCGATGACGTACATCACCCGATCCGGGGTCAACCGCGGGACGACCCCCTACTTCCTCCGAGGGCTGATCGAGGAGTCGCTGCGCGGCGGCACCTGGGTGTCCCGCACGGTGTTCGAGACCGTCGCGTTCCTGCGCAGTTCGATCGCCACCACGGTCCCGGACATCCAGATCCACGCGCTCCCCTGGGCGTACCCCTCCCCCAACCAGGACGCCCCGGTCGTCCACCCGGTCGACAAGCGGCCGGCGCTGACCGCGATGTCGACGCTGATCTACCCGCGTAGCCGCGGCACGCTGCGACTGGCCTCCGCCGACCCGACGGCTCCCCCGGTCATCGACCCGGGGTACCTGCGCGAGCCGGACGACGCCCGGGTCCTGCTGGACGGCATGGAGATCATCCGGGAGGCGTTCGGGTCGGGGCTGGTGGCCCCGGACGTCGTCGAGCTGCACCCCGGCCCCGACCTGCGCACCCGGGCCGACCTGGCCCGGGAACTGCCGCAACGGGCCACCACCGTGTACCACCCGGTCGGCACCTGCCGGATGGGCAGCGACGAGCGGGCCGTGGTCGACCCGCGGCTGCGCGTGCGGGGCATCGAGGGGCTGCGCGTCGCGGACGCCGCGATCATGCCCAGCATCACCGGCGGCAACACGAACGCGCCGGCGCTGATGATCGGGGAGCACGCCGCAGCGATCATCCGCGCCGACGCCGGCACCGTGGACGCCCGGCCCGAGGAGGCTCGATGACCACCCGGACGGATCCCGCCCCCGCCCGGGCACCGCGCTTCACCGTGGTCAACCCGGCCACGCGGGAGATCGTCGGCACCCATCCGGTCACCGGCGCCGAGGACGTCGTCGCGGCGGTCCACCGCGCCCGGGAAGCCGGGCGCTGGTGGCAGGACCTGGGGTTCGACGGGCGCAAGCCCTACCTGACCCGGTGGATCCGCTGGCTCGCCCGGCACTGCGACGAGGTCTACGAGATCGGGTACCGGGAGACCGCCCGGCCGCGGGCCGACGTCCAGTTCGAACTGTTCGCCGGTCTGGAGGACGTGCGCTGGGCCGCCACGAACGCCCGTCGGGTGCTGCGCGAGCGCCGGGTGGCACCGGGCCTGGCGATGGTCAACTTCGATGCCCGGTTGTCCTACCTCCCGTACGGCGTGGTCGGCCTGATCACGCCGTGGAACGCCCCGGTGTACCTGACGCTGTCGGGTGCCGGCATCGCGCTCGCCGCGGGGAACGCCGTGGTGCTCAAGCCCAGCGAGCTCAGCCCGGCCTCCGCGATCATGATGCTCGAGTCGTTCCGGACGGCGAACCCGGACGCCCCGCCGGACCTGGTCTCCTGGGTCACCGGGCTGGGCGAGACCGGGGCCGCCCTGTGCGCCTCCGGCGTCGACAAGCTGGCCTTCACCGGGTCGGTGCCGACCGGGCGGCGGGTGATGGCCGCCTGTGCCCCCACCCTCACCCCCGTCGTCCTGGAACTGGGTGGCAAGGACGCCACCATCGTCGCCGAGGACGCCGACCTCGACGCGGCGGCGACGGGCGTGATCTGGGGTGGGTTGTTCAACGCCGGCCAGGCCTGCGTCGGCGTCGAACGGGTCTACGTCGTCCAGGCGGTGCGCGACCGCTTCCTGGACGCCGTCCGGGACCGGGCGGCGCGGATCGACGTGGGGGTGGAACCGCTCAGTGCCTACGGCCCGATGACCGTGGCGGCGCAGGTAGAGACGGTCCGCCGGCACGTGGCCGACGCGCTCGAGGCCGGCGCGACCGCGATCGTCGGCGGGCTGGAGTCGATCCGCCCACCCTTCATCGACCCGATCGTCCTGGTCGACGTCCCCGAGGACCGACCCGCCGTCCGCGAGGAGACGTTCGGGCCGGTCGTCGTCATCAACACCGTGCCGGATGTCGACGAGGCGGTGCGCCGGGCGAATGCCACCGACTTCGGCCTCGGCTCGTCGGTCTACTCGGCGCGCCGCGGGCCGGCGATCGCCCGTGGGCTGCGGGCCGGCGGCACGACCGTCAACGCCGTGCTCACGTTCGTAGGGATGTCATCGATGCCTTTCGGCGGTGTGGGGCACAGCGGTTTCGGCCGGTTCCACGGGGACGACGGCCTGCGGGAGTTCAGCTACGCCAAGTCCACCGTGCGCAGGCGATTCCCGCTCGGGCCTGACCTGCAGGCCTTTCCGCGGACACCGGAGCAGTTCGACACCGTGCGTCGCACCCTCCGGTTGCGCTACGGCCGAACCCTGCACTGAGCCGGAGCGGATGCGGAGCGGCCGAGGGCGACGCACCCCGCCGTCCGGTCTCGACGATCGGGACGGTCCGAGCCGCGAGCTGGGCACCGGGTTCGTGGACGGCTCATCGGGACTCGCCGAGCGAGGCGACGAAGTCCTCGGGGAGCGCGAACCGCACTCGGGTCAGGGCGAGGTGAGGGGCAGCCGCAGCCGCAGTTGGTATCCGCCGTTCGGCATCAGGCCCGCCTCGACGGTCCCACCCAACAACTGGGCCCGCTCCCGCAGACCGATCAGGCCGTGCCGCGCGCTGGGCAACGGCACCGAGGGCCGGGTGGGCGGAGTGTTGGTGATCGTGACCCCGATGGTGGTGGCGTCACGCCACAGCTCGATCGTCGCCCGGGCACCCGGCGCATGCTTCCGCACATTGGTGAGCGCCTCCTGGACGGTCCGATAGATGGCCCGCTGCGTCGCTACGCTCACGTCGAGCGCCGTGTCTCCGACGAGTTGCGCCTCGATCCCGCTGCCGGTCACCAGACGTTGGAGGTCGGACAAGGTGGGCTGGGGAGTCAGTTCGGTGGGCTGGCTGCCGGAGGCTCGCAGGACCAACACCATCTGGCGCAACTCCTCCAACGTGTTCACGCTCAACCGGCGGATCGTGCTGGCCGCCTGTGCGGTTTCGCCGGAGTCAGCGCTGACCTGCAGGGCTCCCGCCTGAACGGCGATCAGACTCACCTGGTGCGAGACGACATCGTGCATCTCCCGGGCCAGCTGAGCGCGTTCCTTCGCCAGGATGGCCTGGGCGAGGAGCTCACGCTCGTGCTCCCGCGTCCGAAGGATCTCCTCCAGACGCTGGGAAAGGTCACGACGGGCCTGGACGAGCTGGCCGAGGATCGCCGGCGCAGCCGCCACCGTCGTGGCATAGGCGAAGCTCAGCAGGAAGTACGCCTTCGAGCTGAACTCCAGTTCGGACGGGCGCCAGGGCTGGATGGCGCAGATGCCCACGACGGCGGCGCAGGCGACCACGAGCCGGCGATCCCGGGCACGCGCGGCGACTGTGTAGAGCGCGATGAGGCAGGCGTACGTGGCGGAATTCGCCACGAACGCGGGTAAGCTGGCGGCGAAGGCAACGCGAGGGAAGCGGCGCCTGGCCGCGACCGCGAGACAGGCGACCACGGCCGCCGTCATCGCGGGCGGATCACCGGGCTCCAGAAGGAAGTAGGCATCCAGACCCGCGACGGCGAGGAGCAGGCCGTCGATCGCGATCCGGCGGACGGCGCGGATGTTCACGATCTGCCAGCACGCCGGTCGTCAGCGCTGACCGCCTCGGTGCCGGCGGGTGAACCGTCGCCGGTACGCAGCAGCCCGGCTCGCTGCGCCAGCAGCGCTGCCTGAACGCGGTCGACCATGCGGAGCTTGCCCAGGATCGCGCTGAGGCAGTCCTTCACGGTGGCGGGGGACAGCTTCACCTGTGCTCCGATGTCGCCGTCCGGCAGACCTTGTGCAATCAGGACTTGTGCAATCAGGAGTTGAACCAGGATCAGCTCGACGCCCGAGCGCGCCAGAGCCTCGTCGTCGACGATCACAGCTTTGATCACTCTCGTCCGGCGCCTGGTTCGGATGATGCCCGCGGCCCATCGCGGTTCTCCTCGAAAGCTGGGTGCGGCTCACCGTGCATGATGCACCTGATGCGAAAGGCGCGGCGCGGACGGTGACCGGTCGCTCGACGGAGGGCGTCCAGACCTGCGCCTCCCCCCTGCCGTGCACAACTTCAGGGCGAACCAGGTGAGGACGGCGGTGAGCGGGAGGGCGGCGGCGATGGACAGCAGCGGATGCACCGACCACAAGGTGCTCATGATCGCACCGTGGAGGACGACGATCCCGCAGAGAGCGGCTGCGGACAGAACGAGCCCCAGGGTCTTGCCCGCCGCCCCCAGGACACGACGCACCGTACCGACCACGCTCCAGCTCCTTCATCCGAACCGAGTCCGCGTGCGGGTGCGCCCACTCCAGGGGTACCGGGCCCGGCCTCACCTGGCACCCCGGACGTCATGGGGCCGGATACCGGCCTGACGACGTCCCCCGCGCTCCCATCGTGAAGGACAGGAGAATCCCTTCCTACCCGTCAGGTGGTGGGCACGTCCCCCCCATCCTGACGGAGTGGTCCTCCTCGGTCGCGACATAGGGCAGGGGGAGCCTCAGGTGCACCCGGTAGCCGTGGTCGGGCGTGCCACCGGCGGTCAGGGTTCCGCCGAGCAGTTGGGCCCGCTCGCGCAGCCCGACCAGCCCGTGTCGGGCGCTGGGCAGCAGCATCGGCGACTGCGTCGGTCGGGAGTTGGTGACGAGGACCGAGAGGCCGGTCTGGTCCTGGTCGAGGTGGATGGCCGCGGTAGCTCCCGGCGCGTGCTTGCGAATGTTGGTCAGGGCCTCCTGGACGGTACGATAGATGGCGCGTTGGTGCGCCGAGCTGACGTCGTGGGACAGGGTCCCGGTCAGCCGGGCGGGGAGGCCGCTGCCGGCCACCAGGCAGGGAAGAGCGTCGAGGGTGGGTTGCGGGGCGATCTCGGTCGGCGTGCTGCCGGAGGCGCGGAGCAGGGTGACCAGGTGCCGGAGCTCGTCGAGGGTCCTGACGCTGAGCTGGCGGATCGTGTCGGCGGCCTCGCGCGTCGCCGGACGCTCGGTGCTGACCAGCAGCGCACCGGCGTGGACGGCGATGAGGCTCACCTGGTGCGACACGACGTCATGCATCTCCCGGGCGAGCTGGGCCCGCTCGACGGCCAGGACGGTCTGGGCGAGGAGGCGGTCCTCCTGCTCACGCGCCGCGATGATCTCCTGCAACCGCTCCGCGAGGTTCCGGCGAGCCAGCTGGAGCTGGCCGAGGAAGGCCGGCGCGGCGGCCAGGGCTGCTGAGAAGGCCGCATACCCGAGGAAGGTCCCGGACAGGACGAGGCCGGTGTCGTCCATCGGGGAGGGCGCGACGTCACAGATGACGACCGCGACGGCGCACCCTGCCAGGCGGCGTCGGTCACGCTCGAGAGCCCCGATAGTGTACAGAGCGATCAGGCTGGCGAAGTTCGCCGCGAGGAGCCACGCGGCAGGAAGCGTCAGAACGAAGACGGGATAGGGCCATCGACGCCGGACGACCAGCCCCAGGCAGCCGACGAACGCCACCCCCAGGTTGAACGCGTCAGGCTCCAGCGACGTGAACACGTCGATCGCCGCCACAGCCACGAGACCCAGTTCGACGAGGTGCGGCAGAACCCGGTGACGCGTCCCGGTCACGGAACTCGTCACCGGTCAGTCCCCCAGGTCGCGGAGCATCCCGGCGCTCTGGGCCAACAGCGCGGCCTGCACGCGGCTGCCCACCCTCAGCTTCGCCAGGATCGCGCTGACGTGGTCCTTGACAGTGCCGACGGACAGGTGCATCCGCAGGCCGATGTCGGCGTTGGACAGGCCTTGGGCGATCAGGGCGAGGATGCTGCGCTCACGCTCAGTGAGGCGATCAATGCGTTGAGCGGCAACGGAGTTCGGGCTCTGCCCGAGGTACCCCTCGACCACCAGGCTCGTCACCTTGGGGGAGAGCACGGTTCCTCCAGCGGCCAGCGTGCGCACCAGTTGAGCCAGCTGTGCGGGGCTGGTGTCCTTGAGGATGAACCCGCGGGCTCCGCGGCGCAGTGCGGTGGCGACGTACTCGTCGGCATCAAAAGTCGTCAGCATCGCCACCGCCGGCGGCTCGGGCAGGTCCTGGATGCGCCCGAGGATGGTCAGGCCGTCGACGTCCGGCATCCGGATGTCGAGCAGCACCACGTCCGGCTGGTGCACGGCGAGCTGATGCATCGCGTCGGCGCCGCTCACGGCAGCCACGACGTCGATGTCCTGGGCCGCCCCCAAGATCATCTGAAACCCGGAGCGCACCAACGCCTCGTCGTCGACGACCATCACCCTGATCACGTCTGCCCCCGCCTCACCTCCGCGCGGCTCCGCCGTCGCCGTAGCCGCCTGTTCGTCCGGTAGGTCTGCGCGACGCACCTGCTGCCCCCACGGGTGACCGACCGGCCATGCGGGCCCGGACATGGGTGTTGCCGCTGCTGACACTACGCCGGATCGTTCCCTGGAGTCACGGCCCGCCACTGCGGACGCCCCCCGTCGGGGCCACGGGTCGACACCGGGTGGATCAGATGTCCACGGACCGCCACCGGGTGAGTGCCGCGTCGTGCCGCGCGTCCTGGCCACCTCGTGGCAACCTCGTGGCGTCAGCCGGGGGCATTCGCCGGAGCCCACCCTCGGCTGTGCCGTCGTGGGCCGAGAACCACCACGGGCTCCGTAGACCCACACACACGACACCATCGATCAACACAGGAGGGGCTCATGGCGCGTGGCCTGCTCGTCATCGACATCCAGCGCGACTACTTCCCGGGTGGGGCGTTCCCGCTCGTCGGGCCGGAGGAGGCTGCGGAGGTCGCCCGGGCCCTGCTCGACGGGTTCCGGGACGGCGGCGAGCCGGTGGTTCACCTGCGGCACGTCTGGGACTCCCCCGACGCTCCGTTCATGCGCCCCGGGACGCCGGGGGTCGAGATCCACCCGCTCGTCGCCCCGGCGACCGGGGAACGGGTCATCGACAAGGCCAACCCGAACGGCTTTCTGGGTACGAACCTTGCCGAGGTTCTGCACGGACAGGGGATCGACCACCTCTGCGTGGTCGGGATGATGACGAGTATGTGCGTCGACGCCACGGTTCGGGCTGCGTCAGATCTCGGGTTCACGGTCACCGTGGTGCACGACGGGTGTGCGGCGCCGGACCTGGAGTTCGGCGAGACCGCCGTGCCGGCCGCCATGGTGCAGGGGGCGTTCATGGCGGCGCTCGCGGATGGCTACGCCACCGTCGTCAGTGGCCGGGAGCTGCTGGCCGCGACCGGCTGAGGCGAGCCCCTTCGACTAGGGTGGCCGACATGCCCACCCATCATTCGGAGCCAGGGCACCCCTCTGACCCGGAGCCACACCGGTACCGCCAGGTGGCCGAGTCCTTCGGCGGCGACGCGGAGCGCTACGACCGCACTCGGCCGCCCTACCCGGATGCCCTGGTGGAGCGGATCATGGCGACCAGTCCCGGACGTGACGTCCTCGACGTCGGGGTCGGCACCGGGATCGAGGCCCGGCAGTTCCAGGCCACCGGCTGCACAGTGCTCGGCGTCGACCCGGACCCGCGGATGGCCGAGGTCGCCCGACGTCGCGGGGTTCCGGTGGAGGTCGCCACGTTCGAGACCTGGGATCCGGCCGGGCGGGACTTCGACATCGTTGTCGCGGGGACGGCCTGGCATTGGGTGGATCCGGTCGCCGGGGCGGCCAAGGCCGCCCAGGTGCTGAGACCCGGCGGCAGGCTGGCGCCCTTCCATCACGTGTGCCAGGCCCCGCCTGAGGTGGCCGAGGCTCTCGCCGAGGCCTACCGGAGGGTGGCCCCCGATTCGCCGATCGCCCTTGAAGGCGGGTCCTTCCAGCAGGTGCTCCAGGCCTACGAGCAGCTCTTCGTGACGGTCGCCGACGGGATCCGGCAGACGGCCCGGTTCGGCGAACCGGAGCAGTGGCGTTTCGACTGGGAACGCACCTACACCCGCCAGGAGTGGCTCGACCAGCTACCCACCCATGGAGCCCTGACCCAGCTCGCGCCGGAGGAGCTGGCACAGGTGCTCGACGGCGTCGGCGCCGCGATCGACGCCGCCGGAGGCAGCTTCACCATGCCGTACACCACCGTGGCCGTCACCGCGGCGCGCGTCGTCGACGACAGCTCAAGGGACATAGACGACAGCTCAAGGTAGGAGCGGCCAGCCGGCGACGGGTCGGCGCGCAGCGTGGCCCGCGCCCCGGCCCGCGCACCACCGACCGCCACCTGTCGGAGGCGGACGGAGCGGCCACGGCGTGTGCCGTGCGACGTGCCGGGGGGCGGGGTCGCGATCGTCAGATGGGGCGGACGTTCGCCGCCTGCGGGCCCTTCTGGCCCTGGGTGACCTCGAACTCCACCCGCTGGTTCTCCTCCAACGAGCGGTACCCGTCGGCCTGGATCGAGGAGAAGTGGACGAAGACATCGGCGGTGCCGCCGTCGGGAGTGATGAACCCGAAACCCTTCTCGCCGTTGAACCACTTCACGGTGCCCTGTGCCATGGATGTGCTCCTGAATCGCGTCGTCACAGGTGCCGACCAGCACCTGCGAGGCTGCCGCTGTGCATGCCAGTAAAGAGCCCGCGACCCGGGCTGCACCTTGCAGAGGCACGGGCTCAGGACCATCGAGAACGAACTGCGGCGACCGCCGGGCCGAATACTCGACCAGACGTCGACGACGCACGAAATCACACTGCAACCGTCGTTGACCCTATCACGTGCGATCGACGCCCGAACGACCCACCCGCCCCGCGCGGCGGATCCGACCGCGGGCACAGCCACGAGCGCCGACCGGCGCCCGATGCCGAACGGCCGCGCCGCGCTCGCCTGCTACGGTGAGACCGGGCGAGCATCCTGCTCCGCCCGAGGTGGGGCGTCCGGCGCCCACCAGGTCGCTCTTCGAGGTGTGTTCATCGCGGCAACGGGCTCCGCCCGGTGCCCGGGCCCACGGATTCTTGCGGCCCCCTACCAGCGATGGAGTCCCTCACATGACGCAGCCGTCCCTGGCTGGCAACCGCACGACCTCGCGTCGTCGGCGCAGGCCCGATCCTGGCCCCTCGCGTCGCCGTGGCCGCGGCACCGCGGCGACCGGAGCACCCGCCGTCCGGCCGGGACGGGCGACCACGCCGCCGTCCGCGCCGACCGCCTTGGAGGCCGCGCTCGCCCAGGCCCTCGCCGCCGGGGCTCCCCGCGCGGTCTCGTTCGCCGAACTCGGCGTCCCGCCGCTGCTCGTGGAGGCGCTGCGTCGGCGCGGGCTCGTCGAGCCCTTCGCCATCCAGGCACGTACCCTCCCCGACGCCCTGGCGGGCCGCGACGTCCTCGGCCGTGCCGCCACGGGCAGCGGCAAGACACTCGCCTTCGGGCTGCCCCTCCTGGCCCGGCTCGGCGGCCATGGGGCGCACCGGGCCGGACGCAAGGGCGTGGACTCGGCGACCCACCAGCCGGCGCGGGTACCGGGCGCGCCGCGGGCGTTGGTCCTCGTGCCCTCCCGTGAGCTCGCGCTGCAGGTGACGGCGAACCTGTCGCCCCTGGCCGCCACCCTCGGCCTGCGCGTCAGCACGGTCGTCGGCGGCACCGGCTACGCCCGCCAGACCCAGGCCCTGGCCGCAGGCGTCGACCTGCTGGTGGCGACGCCGGGCCGGCTCGTCGACCTCATCGAACGCCAGGTCTGCCGGCTGGACGCGGTCGAGGTCACCGTGCTCGACGAGGCCGACTACATGGCCGACCTCGGCTTCCTCCCCGTGGTCACGCGACTCCTGGCGCTGACGCCGCCGGGCGGCCAGCGCCTGCTGTTCTCCGCGACGCTGGACGGCGGCGTCGCCGCCCTGGTGGAGAGATTCCTCGACCGTCCCGCCGTCCACGCGGTCGCCCCCGCCACGGCCACCGTCACCGCCATGACGCACCGCGTGTTCCTCCTCGACCGCGAGCACAAGGTGCAGATCGCAGCGGAGATCGCTGCGCGCCCCGCCCGCACCCTGTTCTTCGTGCGCACCAAGCACGGCGCCGCCCGCCTCGCGAAGCAGCTGGGGCGCACAGGGGTGGACGCCGCGGCGTTGCACGGCAACCTGGCGCAGAACGCCCGGCAAGGCGTCATGGCGGCGTTCGTCGAGGGCCGCACGCGGGTGCTGGTCGCCACGGACGTCGCGGCACGAGGCCTGCACGTGGACGACGTCGACCTGGTGGTCCACTACGACCCGCCGGCGGATCCCAAGGACTACCTGCACCGCTCCGGCCGGACGGCGCGCGCCGGCAGCGAGGGGACCGTCATCACCTTCGTGCACCCCGACCAGATCGACGACGTCCGCAAGCTCCATCAGGATGCCGCCGTGGACCCGCGCGTCGAGAAGGTGGCACCCGGACATCACGAGGTCCGGCTGGTCGCCTCCTCCGGTCGGCCGGTCCGGGTCGCACCGCGCCCCGTCCGGACGCCGCCCGGCCCGGCCGGCCCGCCCGGCCGCTCCGGCGGACGTCGCTCCCGCCGCCGCGACGATCAGTGATCAGTCACGGCAGAATCTCGACGTACCCGTCGGTTCCGTGCACGCGGATCCGCTGCCCGTCCCGGATCAGTCGGGTGGCATCTACCACGCTGACGACGGCCGGCAATCCGTACTCCCGCGCGATCACGGCGCCATGGGTCATCGATCCTCCGACCTCCGTCACCAGGCCTGCGATGGCGACGAAGAGCGGGGTCCAGCTGGGGTCCGTGCAGGTCGTGACGAGGATGTCGCCGCGTTCCAGATCGGCCTGTGCCATGTCCAGGACGACGCGGGCCCGCCCCTCGGCGGTCCCGGTGGAGACCGGCAGGCCGATCAGCGCGCCGGCCGGCAGGTCGCCACGTCGGTACGTCCCGGCGATGACCTCGCCATCCGAGGTGAGCACCCGAGGCGGCGTGAGTGCCTGGTACCACCTGAACGCGTCCTTGCGCCGGTCGATGAGGTGGTCATCCGCGCGGTTCGTGCGTACGACGTCGTCGAGCTCGACGAACGTGAGATAGAAGATGTCTTCCTTCTCCCGAAGGACGTGGGCCTGCACGAGGCGCTCGGCTTCCTCCAACAATGCCTGCTTGTAGACGAAGTAGCGGCTGATCATGCCGTACTTCGGATACTCCCGGTACCCGATGAAGGCTCGGACCCGGTCGATCATCCGCTTCGTCTCTTCGGCCTTGCGCTCGCCGTCCGGTAGGGTCCGCAAGCGCTCCAACAGCTCCTGCTCCTTCTTCCAGGCCTTCTGCCGTCCCTGCTCGAAACGCCGCTTGCCGGCTCCCGGATCGAAGTTCTTGATGTTCCCGAGGATCAGGGGCACCAGCGTGGAGGGGCGTTCGCTCCACCGTGGCCGGGTGATGTCGATCTCGCCGGGGCAGCGCATGCCGTACGTGTCGAGCCAGGCCTCGATGGCGGCTCGCGCTTCCCGCCCGCCCGCGAGCCCGGGCAGCTCGGCCAGGAAACCCTCGTCCTCGATGCGCTGCAGAAACGCGACCACGTCCGGGTACGGGCGGATCACGTCGGCGACGTCCAGCAGTGCCAGCCCCATCTCCGAGGTGACGTTGTGGGGCACGGACTGGGTGAGCGTGTCCGCCGCGTTCTTCTCGCCCAGCCACACCTCCAGCTGTTCGTTGAGCCACCACGCGGCCTCCATCGCCGACATGAACACCTGATGGCTCCGCGGATCGAACAGGATCCGCTTCAGCTCCTGGATGTCCGCCCGGATGAAGTCGAGCAGGGCCTGACCCGACCTCGACCTGATGTCGCGCTCCGCGGCGGCGAGAGATGCCTCGCTGCGTCTGATCAGGTCGGTGACGATGGCCGGATCGGTCTCGATCGGAGCTGGCGGGCCGCCGAACAGTGGTCCGGGTGAACCCTCGCCGGGCAGCGGCCGGATGAAGCCGTCGCGCTCGAGGACGGTCTGCAGCGCGTCCCCGGTCAGCGGGTCGGATCGGGTCACCGCATGCAGGAGGCCGGCGCGGCTCGCCGGCGAGGCCAACCGCTGGGTGACGTCGACGAACAGGCGCCCGCCGGCCTCGGCCATGGTCGCGGGGGTCGTCATCTGCCAGAAGGAGAGCCCGAGGGGCTTCATGGGGTCGGTCATCATCTGCTGATGACCGACGGAGACGTAGACGTGGTTCTCCCGGTCGCCGGCCTCGGGAAGGGGGAACAGCGTAGTGATCGGCCGGCTCTGGACGATCTGGAAGCCGTCGTCGACCAGGCACCATTCGATGTCCTGGGGGCGGCCGAAGTGCGCTTCGATCCGCCGGCCGAGCTGCGCCAGCCGGATGGCCTGTGCATCCGTCAGCGCCGGCTGGTCCCGCAACTGCGGGTCGATGGCCACCTCCTGCGTCCCGCCCGCCGCCGAGGCGTGGATGGCGAGCTGCTTGGCGCCGACCGTCCTGGCGACGACCTCGCCGTCGCGCACCGTGTAGACGTCCGGGTTCACCAGGCCGCGGACCAAGGCCTCACCGAGACCGAAGGTGGCCTCTACCGAAGAGATCCTCCGGTTGGACGTCACGGGGTCGGCGGTGAACAGGATGCCGGCAGCCTGTGGGAAGACCATCTGCTGCACGACCACGGCCATCTGGACCTGACGGTGGTCGATGCCGTCGCGCTGGCGGTAGGTCACGGCCCGCTCGGTGAACAGTGAGGCCCAGCACCGTCGGACGTGCTCCAGAATCGCTGCCTGGCCCACCACGTTCAGGTACGTGTCCTGCTGACCGGCGAAGGAAGCGGTCGGCAAGTCCTCTGCCGTCGCGCTGGATCGGACGGCGTAGGCGGCGTGCTCCCCGAGCGGGGCGAGGGCGCGGGTGACCGCCGCCGCGAGACCATCAGGAATGACGATCCCCTCGAGGGTCCGGCGGATCTGCGCGCTGAGCGTGCGGATCGCCTCCCGGTCGTCCGGGTTCAGGCGCGACAGCTGATCGAACCGATCGTCGACCGACGGCGCCTCCGCCATGAACCGCCGGAAGGCGTCCGTCGTCACGCAGAAACCATCCGGCACGCCGATGCCGTCGATCCGCGACAGCCCGCCCAAGTGCGCGCCCTTGCCTCCGACGACTGCGACCTGCGTCTCGTCGACCTCGCGAAGACCCAACACGTACTGTTCGATCATCGTCGTTCCTCCGAGGCAGCGGCGCCCGTCCGCTCGACGCCGACTGGATCACGCTGGACGGACCGGGCCGCACCTCGCCGTCGGCAGGTGCGCAGGTGCTGGTGCCGGACACCGGTGAGAGCGGCCGCGGCCGAGCCGTCGCGGGTCAGCGCCCGAACGGCTGGTAGAAGACCAGGCAGTTGCCCTGGTTGTCGTACACCGTCGCCCGACGCTCGTGGGCGTCGTCGTGCGGGGCCTTCAGCACTGCTCCTCCGGCGTCCTCCACGGCCTTCGCCGCGGCGTCGACGTCGTCGGTGCGTATGCCCACGACGGCACGACCGGGGAGTGGATGGTCGATCGGGGTAGCCAGGGCGATCGTCACCGCGCCGCCGTCGAGGGCCGCGTAGTGGCCGCCGTCGCGGAACTTCAACGAGAAGCCGAGGCCCTCGTAGAACTGGATCGACTCGTCCAGATCATCCGTGGACAGGACGATCTGGCGGATCTGGTATTCGGCCATGCGACTGCTCCTGTGGGGACGGCGGCGACTGAGGGCCTCGGCCCTGCCAGGGCATCCTCTCATCGGACTGTCCCTCGACCCGCTCGCCCGTTCCGCGGGCACACCCCATCAGGTGAAGGTGCCGCGCCGACTCCTTCGCCTGCCGCAACCACACCAGCAGCGCCTGAGGCCTGCCCCACCTACCGGTCGAGCAATGGAGATCTCGCGCCTGCCGGTCGGAGCCCTGACGCACCTCGGCAAACCCATGCCTGAATCCCACGAGAGCCTCATCCCGGGGGCGGGAGTGCCACCTCCGGTGGCCTGCTCGAGCGCGGTCCCGAACTGGCAGTCCGGTTCGATATCGCCCGAACGGGCCCTCGGGCGTCATTCGGGGAGACCGCTGGGGCGTCGAGACGGCTGTTCCTGGAAGGCAGCGGACGACGGGTGGACCGGCGAGGGATGAGTAGCGGCTGCACGAGCCGATGCCGGTCCACACCGCCGCGGGCGTTGATCAGGGCGATCAGCAGGTCGACCGCTTCGGCGCCCACCCGGTCAGGGCGCAGGCTGATCGTGGTCACGGGCGGGGTTGTCGTCGCGTAGTCCGGATCCTCGCTGATACACGCCACGAGCAGGTCCCGCGGCACCTGCAGGCCGCGGTGACGAGCGGCGGCGAGGAGGTTGTGACCCGAGTCGGAGTAGACGCCGATGGCGGCGTCCGGTCGCGGATCACGGTCCAGCAGCCGGCTGACCGCGTCCCGTTCGGCGGTGAAGTAGTCGGGCAGCGGATCATACTCCTCCACGAGGGCGGGCATGCGGTGTTCGTCGCACCAGGACCGGTATTCGCGTCCGATCAGGTTCGGGTATTCGTCGTCATGCCGGGGCAGGGAAAGCCCGATCCGCCGGGCGCCGGACTCGGTCAGGTGGTCGAGCAGGAGGCGAAGGCCCGTCTCGTGGTCGGAGTCCACCCACGCGTCCGACCGCTCTGGCCGTGGTGGTCGGCCTTCGCTGACCAACGGTAGGCCACGTTCCTGCAGGATCGAACGCACCGGGTCGTCGGCGCGGGGCGCGACATGGATGACGCCGTCCATCGGCGTGTTCAGCCACATCCACGGTGACGTCGAACTCGGCATCGTCAGGAGCAGGTAGCCGCGCTGGTGGGCCGCCGCCATGGCGCTCAGCGTCAGTTCGGCGTAGTACGGGATCACGATGTACGGGACGGGCAGGTCGCCGTACGTCGTCATGGTCAAGCCCAGCACTCCGCTGGCCCCGCGGGCCAGGGCGCGGGCCGCGCTGGCCGGGGCGTACCCGAGTTCGCGTGCCGTGGCCAGCACGTGCTGCCTGGTCGTGTCGGACAACCGTCCGGTGCCGTTGAGCGCGTTCGACACGGTGGCAGCGGACACCCCTGCCCGTGCCGCGACGGCGCCGAGGGTTGGCCGCCGCCAGGCGCGAGAACTCTCCATGCGCATCCCCGACTGCCCATGACGCTTGACCGCTTGTGATTAAGCACTTAATCATCCACCCTACCGGGGGACGGCGGCCGGACAGGTCACCGGGCGAGGAGTGATGAGATGCCCGACGTGTTGGGCGACAACCAGCAGGACGCCGCGCGGGGTGCGGAGGGACGGAGGCGGGGGTCGATGACCACGACCACAGCCGCTAGGGGCACGAGGCGGCCGGACCGGGCGTTGCAGGCCCGGGTCGTGGTCCTCGCCGCGGTCGCCGTCAACCTCGTGATCGTGGAACTGCTGTTCGCCGCCCACGGCGCGGGACAGAACCAGGTGCTCACCGTCGCGAACTTCGCCGGGCTGCACGCCGCGCTGATCATGATGGGTCAGCTGCTGCTCGTGGCCCGCCTGCCATGGCTGGACCGGCGGATCGGGATGGACCGGCTCACCGCCTGGCACCGGTGGACCGGCTTCACGCTGTTCTGGGCCGTCTTGGCGCACGCGAGCCTGGTCGTGGCCGGGTTCGCCGTCCTGGACAGCGCGTCGCCGCTGCGGACGTTCGCCTCCCTCCTCGGCGTGCCGGCGTCGCTGCTCGGCATGATCGCCGCCACGCTGCTGGCAGCCGTCGCCGTCACCTCGATCCGGCTCGCCCGGCGCCGGGCCTCGTACGAGGCCTGGCATGCCCTGCACCTGGTCGCCTATCTCGCGGTGCTCGCGGCCCTGGTCCACCAGTGGCTCGAGGGGACGACGTTCACCGCCTCGCCGCTGGGCGTCGCCTACTGGGCGGCCCTGTGGACGTTCACCCTCGTCGCGCTCGTGAGCGGCAGGCTGGTGATTCCCTTGCGGCGCAACGCCTTGCACCAGCTCCGGGTCGCCGCCGTCGTGCCCGAATCGGACAACGTGGTCTCGATCCACGTCACCGGGCAGCACCTGGACCGCCTGCGCGCCCGGGCCGGCCAGTTCTTCATCTGGCGCTTCCCCGGCCACAACCCCTGGTGGCAGGCGAACCCCTTCTCCCTGTCCGCGGCCCCGGACGGGACCTCCCTGCGCCTGACCGTCAAGGCCACCGGGACGACCAGCGCCGGCCTGCGCCACCTCGAGCCCGGCACCCGGGTCTTCGCCGAAGGTCCGTACGGGGCCTTCACCCACCACCGTCGCACCCGGGACGCCCTGCTTCTGATCGCCGGAGGGGTCGGCATCACCCCCATCCGTGCCCTGCTCGAGGAGGCGACCGGTCCGGTCGTCGTGCTCTACCGGGTGCGCACCGAGGACGACGCGGTCCTGCTGCCAGAACTGAACGCCCTGGCAGCGGCCAAGGGCGCCCAGTTGCACCTGCTCACCGGACGTACCGGGACCGGCACCCCACCCCGGCAGCCGCTGGACCCCGCGCCGCTGCGCGCCCTCGTGCCCGACATCCACGACCGCGACGTGTTCGTCTGCGGCCCTCCTGCCATGACCAGGGCCGTCCTCCGCAGCCTGCGCAGCCTGAAGGTCCCCTCCCGGCAGGTCCACAGCGAACGGTTCGGGTTCGCCGGCTAGCTCCCGGCGAGCGGAGGATTCACGCCACTGCGCGTGAGCAATGGTCGAGACCTGTCGAGGCTCGACCATTGCTCACGCATGCTCAGCTGTTTCGTCCGGCGGCCGGCTAGAGGAACGCCAGCTGGTCGATGGCGTTGGCAACCTCATCGCCTGCCGCCCGTGCCGTGGGGAAGCCCGCGTCAGCTACGCACGAGACGACGCGCCAGAAACTGCGGTCCCCGATGAAGAGGTAGATCACGGATACGCGCACTCCGGGCCGGTTGCCGGCAACCTCGGACTGGGTGTTCACGACATCGGTGAACCCGCGCGCCTCGAAGACGCTGTGCGCGATCACATTCTTGAGTTCTCCGACGCTTCCCAGCGCCGGGTTCAACTCGCGACGCTCTGTCCTGAGGAACAGTCCCGCCATGAGATCTCCCTGTTGTCGGTCGAAGGCCACGGTCCCCACGTCGAGAGGCGCCGGACGCCACCACTGATACAGCGGCAACCTGCGCCGACGGCGCATCGGCCAGCCCGGAGAACGTGCAGCTCAGCACTCCCCCACCGGGTCGCCCAGCCTCGTTCCTCCGAGATCCCCGACGACAGCTCACCCAGCACGCCACCAGCCCGGGGACGGCACCCGCCCTCACCGGCACCCTTCCTCGGTGGGCAAGGGCACTCGGGTGGCCAGGCCGTCTCGATCAGTTCGATCCGCCGACGATCCACGACCCCACCCTGCGCCGACGCCGTCACGGCAACCGCCCAGCCGAGATGGTGGGCAATACCGAGCCACCTGGCACCCGACACCAGTGGCCGTCGTCAGGCACCCGCCGACCCCGACCGCCCGCGCCCGGTCCGTGGCCCGCCTCGCGTGCCGGGGAGCACGGTGGAATCCCTTCACGCGCCGGTTCCTGGTGCCCAGTGAGCGGACCTATTGGCGGGTGCTGGGGCACGCTGGACGCCAACGCCCTCGATGTGGCGGTCGGCGGCTCCACCCTCCCCCTTTTAGGGGGCACCTTCAGGGGTTGCGAGAGGTAGAAATAGCAGGCCCTGGCGCAGCAACTCGGGTCATTGCCGCAGGCGCACCACTCCTATCGAAGCGAAAGGCGTCCACTGAAGGGCGAAAGTGTGGCCACCGGAGTCCCTTCATTGGGGCTATACAATTCTTGCTTATTGTTCGACAGATCGGCCAGAACCCGGCCGAGCGTATTGCTGCTGGACGATCTTCACTGCTAGGCTCGCCAACGACAAGCTGATGGGTCAGTCCCCATTCATCCCAGCCGCGACGCTCTCGATCCCTTGAGCCTCAGCGCATTGATATACCCATCCGTCGGTCGCTTTCTGGAATGGCCGCACAACCGCTGACACAAGGAGGTCTCATGCTGAGGTCGGCATGGGAGGCATTGGACTTCGACCAATCACGTCGCAGGAAGCGTCGTCCTGACCGGGGTGCGACCCAGCCGTCAACCGTATTGGAGGACGGCCGGCCCGTGGTTGATCGGATACCGCGAGCCTTCGATCCTCAGCTGTTTCGAGCGGACGCCGATGTGGTCCTGTCGATTCTCCAGAGCCATTTGGCCGACCCCACCGTGCGGGGCCTTCAGCTGCATGACCCCGATGCTCTCTCGAAGGTCGCGAGGGCGTTGATGGATCCGGGCGACGAGCGGGTGGACAGCCTCATCCACAGTCGCCTGGAGGCGATCGTGGACCTGTACGTGAAGACCGGGATCCAGGTGCACTCCCCGGGGTCCATGGGTCGGCAGTTCGCGGGCGTTGTTCCACTCGCCGGAGTGATCGATTTCGTGTGTTCAGTAGTCAACCAACCCTCGTCGTTCTACGAGGCCGGTCAGTTGCCGAACGTCGTCGAACGGATCATGGCGGAGGAACTGGGCAGGCTGATCGGCTGGGCGCCGGGAACCTTCGCGATGGTGACGACGTCCGGTGGCTCCCTGGCGAACCTGACGGCCTTGTTGGCGGCTCGGAATCGGCGGTATCCGGAATTCTGGGACAAGGGTTCCCCGGCGACGGCCACTGCCCACCCCGGGTTCCGTCCCGCGATCGCGGTGGGGGCGGACGCACACTACAGCGTCATCAGAGCGGCTGGCATCATGGGTATCGGCGAGTCCCATGTCGTACGCCTCCCCCTGGACGACGAGGGCCGCGTCCGGGTCGATTCAGTCCGGCCCGCACTGGCGGACGCGCGTCGGCGCGGGCTGGACGTGTTCTGCTTGGTCGCCACGACCGGCACGACGTCACGAGGCGCCTTCGACCCTCTCGGGCAGTTGGCGCGCATTGCTCGCGAGCACGGAATGTGGTTCCACGTCGATGGGGCCCATGGCGCCAGCCTCCTGGTCTCCCACCAGCTGCGCCCGAGGGCCCGGGAGGTGTGGGAGGCGGACTCTCTCGTCTGGGACGCGCACAAGATGCTCTTCGTCCCGGCTCCGTGCACCCTATTGTTCTACCGGCGTGAGGAGGACAGCCGCAGTGCCTTTCGGCAGGAGGCAAGCTACGTATTCGCCGACCGGCCCGACGCGCACAGCCTGCTCGACAACGGGGACCGCAATTTCGAATGCACCAAGCGCCCCATGATCATGGCGCTGTGGGCGCTGTGGGCGCTCTACGGTCGCCAGTTCTTCGCGCAGAAGATCGAGAGGGTGTGCGAAGTTACCGAGGCCGCTCATGACGTACTCTCACGTGAGGCTGACTTCGAGGTCCTCCATCGGCCGGAGTCAAATATTCTCTGCTTCCGACACCGCCCCGCCCGGGTGCGCGACGAAGATGTTCACGACTTCCAGCGCAATATTCGGGATCACGTCAGGCTGCGCGGAAAGTTCTTCATCTCGAAGGTTGACATCGACGGCGTGGCCGCCTTGCGCGTCGTGGTGACGAACCATGACACCACTATCGAGCACTTTCGGATGTTGCTCGATGAGATCAGAGAGTGCGGCGCACTGGTGGCAGCGGAATAGCGTGGGAGGCCACATGCCAAAGCAAGACATCGGCGGGCTCGTCGAGACGTTGATCCCCTCCGGGGACCTGGACCCCGGATCCGTCAAGGGCGTCTTGGCACTCCCGACGTTCTTGGACGTGATGCACAGATGCGAGAAGACGCTGCGGACCCCGTACGCCGAGATAGATCACGACATCCAGGACGCCGTGGTGCTGCGGCGCCTGCAGCAGTTGGTCAACATTGCCAGGCTCAATCCCGCGTGGCGTGGCCGGCTGGAGCAGGCCGGGGTGACGACCGCCCCGCAGACCTACCAGGAGTGGGAGCAGATCCCGGTCGCGGACAAGCAGGTTCAGCAGGCCTTCTTCTCGGAGTCACGTCCGGGCCTGGTCGTGCCGCTCGCGTACGGCGGATTCGAGATCGTGGCCAGCGGCGGCACGAGCAGCGGGCAGCCGACCGAGACCGTCTACTCCCTCCGGGAGTTGCGTCACACCTATCAGATCGCGGGCGCCTTCATGGGCAGGTACATGCTGGACGCCTACCTGACCGGGGACGATCCGAAGTGGCTCTTCACCACGCTCGCGGACTACCAGATGTGGAGCAGCGGGACGATGGTCGGTGGTGTCCTGGCCCACGTCCCGGGGGTGAACTACATCGGCGCCGGCCCGGTCAGCGGTCCGGTCCTGGAGCACATGTTCTCCTACCCGGGACCGAAGGCGCTGATGGGGATCACCGCGGGGATCGGGATCCTCAGTGAACTCGGCGCGGACATGAAACCGGAGGCTCGGCAGAGCTTCCGAGCCGCCCTGTACGGCAGTGGAGTGCTGTCCCAGCGCCAGCGCGCCGACTTGACCGTGGTCTATCCGAACGTGTCCGTGCTGAGCTACTTCGCCGCCACCCAGGCGGAGACGATCGGTCTCCAGTTGAAGCACACATCACCAGTCCTGGCCGCCGTGCCCGGACTGCATCTGATCGAAATCGTCGATGAGCACGGGCGAGCGGTCGCCGAGGGAGAGGAAGGTGATCTGGTCGTCACCCGGCTGCACGCGTCCGAGGCGCCGCTGCTGCGGTTGAAGATCGGGGACCGCATGATCAGACGACCACGGACCGAGGGCCGGGGGTTGCGCACCCATCAGTTCGAGTTCACCGGGCGCAGCGGAGACGTGCTGCACATCAACGACACCCAGTACTCGGCGGCTCTGACGTACTCCGCGTTGTGCACGGAGATGAAGGCCGCCACCATGCTGGACCTGGAGACCATCGCGCAGGAGATGCAGTTCACCAATTTCCGCGAGAGCAAGCTGATCACGCTCACCGTCTCGGTCGACGACGTCCACAGCGCCAGGTATGTCGTAGATCATGTCATGGGGTCCTACGGGGTGCAGGGAACCTTCATCAGATCCCTCGCTCGCGGGCTGTCCACGTTCAATGATCGGGAATCAGATCCGGCCGTCATCGGGCGGACCGGGTACCGCTTCGACATCAACTTCGTGCCACGGGCATCGGTCGAGATCGAGAGGACCAGTGTGGGAAAGGTTCCGCTGGTGCGGGACCTGTGCTGACGAAATGTCGAGCCAGCAAAGGATACCCAGTGAATTCAAAGATCAATGTGATGATCCTCGTGGACGTCATCGGGGCGCTCTCCGCCGGGACCCTGCAGGGCGGGAATCTCTGCATGATGGACGACGGCGACCTGGCGAGCACGGGGCAGGGCACGCCGACACTGATCACAAACTGCCTGCCGGGTCAACTCATCAAGTGGTCGGCCCTGGCCGTCGACGTGCAGACACCGGTGGCGATCAAGAGCATCCGCTTCCGGAGCCCTGACGGTGGCGGTGATGAAGGAAGTGGGGCCGGCGCGTCGGGCGTCAGCGGTTCCGGCTACGACGCGAATCTTGATCTCGAGGTATGGGAAGGGATCGTTCCGGCATATCTGACTCCGGGCACCGTCTACCGGTACGACGTGGAACTACAGATGTACGAAGGCGCCGCGAGCATTCTACATAACACAAGCCCCGGCTTGATGCGTGCGATGTGATGCCCGGCTGATTGTACCGGAAGGAGTAGATCATGGCACAACAACTCGCGATCATCGTCATGGTTGACGTTTCGGCGGCGGTCAAGGCGAGGACACTGCAGGGAAACACATACTTGCTGGACAACATGAAACTGCAGGGTTCCGAGGGCGAAGGCACCGGGGCCCTGGTCACTGCCATCAACGGGACGCACTGGGTCGACGGATCGATGGGCGACGAGCAGGTCCTCAATTGGCTTCCCTGCGCGCTCGGTTCTATCCCGATGACGGTCCCACGCAACTACCACCTGCACCGCTCCCGCCAGATCGAGCAGGACGCGCTCACGGCGATCCGCGATCTGGGCAACAGCACCCCGGGCAGGACGAACGTCTCAGCAGAACTCGGCCGGATCCACGGCAGCCTGGGCACGAAGGTGCGCTACCGGCGTCCCGGGGGGACCGGCCGGGCCGGTCACATCGCGCTGGACGTCACCGGGAATCCGACCGGGCGGGCCCCTTCCGGAGCGTCGTCGGCCCCTGATCACCCGCCCCTCCTGATCACGGACATCTTCGGCGAGGCGGTCGAGCGAAACGTTATCTTCCCGGCTCAGTACGGGTCACCCGATCTCGTCACTGACGGGTGGTACTGGTCGGCGAGCGTGGACAGTACACGAGAGGGGGTCTATTCGTACACGATGGCTCTCGAAGTCCATCGGCCGATCGAAGAGAACGGCGTGTGGGCCTGGGAGCCGGTGCGGCTGACGTACCAGTCGCGACTGCGGATCAGCAACCGGCCGAAGCGGAACGCATTCACTGGTGCGGGGGTTTCGTTCCTGCCCGTCCCACCGCCGGAGCCGGCAGCCCCCGCCGGTACCCTTGATGCCTCCACGACGTCCCCCTCGCTGTTCTGACGCTCGCCCGACAAGGAGAAGGACATGAACAAGAGAGCGCACGAGGAAGGCCGGCAGACCACCTCGATAGCGGCCGTGGTCGACTGCGTGGGGTCTCTCGCGACGGGCAGCCTCGCCGGGAACCTGTACCTCTATGACACAAACAAGTCAGGCGGTTCGACCGGCCACGGCTCCGAAGATCTGCACACCAGGGTGAAGGTGGGCGACCAGCTGTTGTGGACAGCCTTCGGTCTGGAGTGCGAGACATTTCTCAGGATCGCCGAGATATCCATGGACGAGACCGTATGTGTGCCCGAACGGCATCTGTACCCGGGCACCGATGTCTCCTACTGGATCGCCACCGTGAAGAAGAACCCTATCGGTGAGCTGCCCTATCGGCTCGCCTTCACCGTCGGGGCGCGTCGAGAACCGATGTTCGCGCCCAGGTCGCCGGTACTGTTCGGCACTGACCAGGCGACGGCCTGAGTGCCGGCCCCGAAGAGACGTCGTACTCCGGAGGTGGAGATGACCAGCGCAGCACCTGCCAAGGATTCCCAGACCCAGCTGAATTCCGTCCAGCTCAATATCGTGACGCTCGTGGACATGGCCAAGGCGACCAGCAGCGGCCTGCTGGACGGTGCCATGTACATGATGGACAACAGCGAGGGCGGCAGGGGCCGGGGCACCGCCCACCTGGAGACCGTCTGCAAGCAGGGGCAGGTCCTGAACTGGATCATCCGGCCGATGGATATGGACCGTCGATCGGACGGCACCTGGCCCCCCATGCCAAAGATCAGCAACATCGTGTTCCTGGACCACGAGGCCGGCGGCGAGGAAGACGTCGCCGAGGGCAGGATCTGCAGGGAGCTGAAGATCTACGGGATGGTCGACAACGTGCGCTCTCCGTCCACCCCGACGTATTACTACTGGGCGGGAATGGTGTCCGCCGACCTGCCTCCCGGCATGTATCGATATCGGTTGGTGCTCGAGCTCGAACAGGAGTCGTCTCCGGAAAAGGTGTACCTTGGCACCAGAGCGCCACACCCCTCGATCCGGGTCCTGCCGATGGGGCCCGCGACCGCCGGGTAAGCGGCCGCCGTGAATCGTGCGCTGGTCGTCCTGGACGGTACAGTCGGACTGCGGTCCGCACGGTAAGGTCGCCATCGCCCGTCCCTGGATACCTCGGTGGCCCACCGTCTGCACGCCCTGGCCGCAGCCGGGATCGCGGTGGCCGTCGTCCGGGATATCTCCCCAGCGGGGGCAGAGGCAGGGCAGAGGCCTTCGCTTCCGCTCCCCGCGATGTGCCTCGTCGTCACCGCGCGGCTCGGAACCGCCGTGAACCGCGCAACTTCTGGGAGGCCCCGTGAGGGAGCGGCCGGCGATCTCGAACATCTCGGCGCGTCCCACCAGGTCGAGGCCCTGACCGCCGAACCCGATGGGGAAGACCCGGCGCCACGTCGTCCTCTCGGGTGCGGTCCGCCTCCTCGACCGGCCTGGTTCCGGCCCTGCTCATCGGCCGCGCCAGACCGGGGATCGTCGTTCGGCGAAGGCCACGGCGCCCTCGAGGGCGTCCTCGGAGGTGAAGACCGGGGCTGCCAGGCGGTGCTGCTCAACCCACCCCTGATCGAGGGTCCAATCGTGCGCGGCGCAGGCGATCTGCTTGGTCACCGAGACGGCGAGCGGGCCGTTCGCCGCGATCAACCCCGCCAGGCCGACGGCGCGGTCCACGGCACCTCCCTCGGGGGTCACGACGTTGACCAGCCCGACCTCGGCCGCGCGGGCGGCATCGATCGGATCGCCTGTGAGCAGCATCTCCAGGGCGACCGCGCGCGGCACCCGGCGGGGCAGCAGGTAGGCCGCGCCCCCGTCGGCCACCATCGCGCGCTTGACCTCCGGCACCCCGAAGCGCGCGGTCTCGGCGGCCACGACAAGGTCGCAGGCGAGCACCAGCTCGAACCCGCCGCCCAGCGCCCAACCCTCGACGGCGGCGATGAGCGGCTTGCGCGGAGGGGTCTCGGTGATGCCGCAGAGCCCACGCCCGTCGATCGCGGGTGTCTCCCCCGCGAGGAATGCCTTGAGGTCCATCCCGGCCGAGAAGACACCACCGGCACCGGTCAGGACGGCGGCCCGCAGGTCGTCCGACCCGTCGAGCAGGTCCGCGGCTGCGGCGACCTCGACGGCGACCGCCGCGTTCAGGGCGTTCTTCTGCCTGGGACGGTTGATGGTGATGACCAGGACCGGACCGCGACGCTCCGTGAGCACCTCGTCTGACATCGGTCTCCTTCGCCGGTGTTCCCTGGCTGTGGTGTGCACCCGATCTGGCACCTGGCAGCCACCCGCGAGAATGCGCCAGCGTGGCCGGTCGACCCGGGCAGCCTTGCATCTCATGGAGTTCTATCCAAAATCGAGTGGGTCCGATGGCGCGAGTCGAGGGAGCACTGGGTCAGCTGGAACAGACCCGGCGCATGCTCCCGGAAGTCCGGGGTCCCAAAATCTTCCGGGGCCCATCCGGACGGCTCCACTCCGTCATCCGCCGGCAACAGGACCCGCTCCGCCGCCGGGAGCGCGGGCGTCGAACTGCCCACCGCGTCCCGCCCTCCATCGTGCCGAGCGGTTCTGCCCGGAAGGCAGGGTTCATGCGACACACTTCTTCGGCAGTCCGGGCACGCGTTCGGGGAGAACATTCTTCATGATCTCCTCGGCTGCCCGGCGAGGACCCGCGCGCGGCCGAGCTGGTCCAGGCTCCGGGCCACGCCCAGTGGAGGCGCGGCGAGGAGAACGGCACGAGCCGGGCACCGAGGAGCGCGACGAGCGGGCGCGGGCGTCAAGGCCATCACTTCGGGCCGCGGCCGGACTCCTCGATGATGGCCTGCGGATCGGCGACCAGGACGCCGTCGAACTCCAGCCCCTTCGCCCGGCGAGCGGTCAGCACGACCACCGGCTGCTCCAGGTCGGGTTCGTCACCCCAGGACACCGCAGGCCTCCGGTCCGCGGGCGTCTGGGCCACCGGGAGCACCCGGGCACCGGGAGCGGTGACCGCCACCCGGCCGCCGGGGACCAGGGCGGACTCCGCAGCGGCACGATCGGCCAGCCGCGTGTTGAGAGCCGATCCGGGGAAGCTGCTCGCAGACGGGGTCGTGGCTGCCCTCCCGGATCGCCCGGTCGGTCCGCGGACCGGGCGATCCGGGAGCAGGGCCCGGACGCTGCCATGATTGGCGCAGGGGTCCGGTCGGTGATGGTGAGCTGCTCCAGCCGCCAGCGTTCGCCGAAGAACGGCTCCAGCACCTGGCTCCAGGAGCCCGGGCTTCCGGGTCGCCCCCTGGCCCAGGTCCCTCACCACGGTGACGGCGAGCCGTCCGGCGACCAGGGCAGTGCCGAGCCGTTCGACACCGGTCTCGTCTGCCAGGGCGGCGCCGGCCGCGGTCACCGATGCGCGTCCCATTCCGGCCCTCGGCACGGGGCGGTTGTCCTGCCCAGGAAGGGCAGGACCCGGGAGAGGAGCTCGCCGGGCAGTTGGGCGTGCGGATAGTGACCGGAACCGTCGATGACGTCCAGCTCGCCGAGACCCGCGGGCAGGTCAGCAATGATCCTCTCGCCCTCGGCGCGAGGATCGGCCCAGTCGGGGTCGAGGGTGCCTTCAATGATCAGGACGGGACAGCGGACGTTGGCGAGCTGTGCGCCGGCGTCGCCAGGGCTGGTCTTGCACATGGACTGCAGGACCTCCATCCGGCCGGGCTCGCTCAGCTTGGCCTCGATGCGTGCCAGCTCGGCGTCCCAGTCGGCAGGCTTGGCCGGGTACGCCAGCTCGAGGTACCGCTTCCAGTTGGAGAGGCTTCCCCGGAACATGACCTGCCCCAGCTGGGTGTACGCGGCCCGGAAGCGTCTGACCCGCACCAGGCCGGGGAGATCGAGTGACTGCGCTCGGGTGAACGGTGCCAGCTCGATGATGCCGGCGACGAGGTCGGGTGCGGTGGCGGCAGCGATGGTGGCGGCACCGCCGCTGATGGACTGCCCGATGATCACTGCCGGGCCGCCGAGGTGGCGCACAACGGCCACCAGGTCGCTGGCGATATCGGTGCGGCTGTACCCCTCCCAGCCCAGGCCGGAGTCACCGCAGCCGCGGATGTCGACGTTCGCGACCCGGTAGCCGGCCGCGGCAAGGGCGGGAGCGAGGAAACGGTAGGAGTGCCGGCTGTCGCCGATGCCGTGCGCGAGGACGACGAGGGGGCCCTCGCCGCTCAGGTCGTAAGCGATGGTGTTGCCGCCGATGTCCAGGTGCTCGGTCATGATGTCCTCCGCTATGGCTAACGATAATAGCTTGAAGCTAGCGCTATTAGCTATGGCCGTCAAGGGGCCAACAACAGCCGCCCGGAGGCCGCGCCGCAGGCCGGGCCGCAGGCCTTCGGCGGGGGGCGAGGTTCGGTTGATCCTTCACCATGACCCTCACGATGACCGGAGCCGTCACCAGCCCGGCATCCGCGCCGGTTGCGCCACCCGGGCAGAACCGCCTGCAGCCGGCGGCCGTCGCACGGGCCGCCAGCGGCGTGGGCGCTGGCACCGCTGCTCGGCGCAGGCCTCGACCATCGACCGGGACCCGGGCCGACTCGATCGGTACCAGAAGAGGGGCCCGGTGTAGTTGTCCAGGATCCCGAACGCGGTGATCTCCTTCTTGGTGCGGGTGCCGCCGGCGCCGTACCAGACCAGGTCGGGCCCGCTGCCTGTGCCGCCGCGTCGGTGGCGGTGACCGGGACGGCGTCTCGTCGGTGCCCAGCAGCGCGGACATCATGTCCGCGGCCCGCTCGATCCCGATCACGTCTTGGGACGCCAGCCAGGTCGCGGCCGCCATGGCGCGCGGGCTGTAGCAGACCCGGGCCCGCCGCGCACCCCGGCCGGCACGGCATCGGTCGCCCTGACGACGCGCACCCATGTGCCACAGTGGACGACGTGAGCGACCTGGACGAGATCAGGAACCGCGTCAGCGCACTGGAGGAGGAAGTTGCCAGGCTGCGTGAGGACGCTGCTGAGCAGCGGGAGGACGCCGCCGCTACCCGGACCCTCGCCGCCATGGCAGACCGGGAGGCCAGCGAGGTACGCGACGCCCTACGCGCGCACACACAACTCCTGAACGCCCTGAGAACGACGCAGGTCGAGCAGGCACAGGTACTGGGCACCTTGGTCGAGGGCCAGCACCGACAGGGCGAGGCACTGGCCGGCCTGGCGGCGGAGCGGGCACGGCAGGGCGACGCGCTGACCGAGATCACCTCCATGCTCCGACACCTTGTCGAGCGAGGCGAGTAGGGCGCACTTCACCGTGGTACCTCACGAGCCTCCGCCGACTAACTCAATTCCTTTCGCCCCACCAGTTCTAGCTCAGCCATCAATGCACTGAACGGAAATGGCTCATTCTGATCGTCCTCGGGAGCACCCTCAGGTCGCGTCCGGTGAGTCAACACCGTGCGCACTCCGTCCTCCTACGGGAGGTCGACGCTCCGCCTGTAGGCGCCATTGCAGGCGAGCCCCCCGTTGAACCAGGGGACGACGATAACGGGCCGGCCGTAGCCCACACCCTCACGGACGAGTCCCAACGCAAGCGTGTCGGTAATGCCCTGGACCAGTTTGTTGCCGGTATTGAAGGTGGCCGGGCCGCGACGAGAGCATCGGCTGGAGACGTTCACTTGAACGTTGCGTCGCCGACCTGAAAGTCCTGACATGCGGCCACAACCGGTCGCCCGGCCCAATCCGCGTCCACCCGCGGCATCGCCGTCGCGAGGCCTTGTCGGCGTCGCCCTCCTGCGGACCACCGGCAACCAGATGCTGCCGATGCCGTCGCTCACGCCGGTAGGAGTGAGGGTCGGACCATGGCCCTGCTGGCCTGGACCGAGCCCTTCTCGCCGTCGCCACACGCCCAAGCCCTTGCCAAGCCACCTGACTTAGGACAGCCTAACCTTACTGGCGGGAGCGCGGCAAAGGGAGCAGCGATGAGTCTGACGGACACAGTCCTGCTCGGATTCATCGCCGGGGTGACGATCCTTCTGGGGTTGCCGGTCGGTCGGATGAGTGGGCTGACCCCGGGCCTGCGGACCTTCCTCAACGCGCTGGCGGTGGGTGTCCTGGTCTTCCTGGTCTGGGATGTCCTGTCAGCCGCATGGGCACCGATCGACGAGGCGCTCAGGCAGGTCCACGACAAGGGATCCGGTTGGCCCGACCTCGCCGGCTACGGCGCCCTGTTCGCCGGCGGTCTGACTGTCGGCCTCGTCGGCTTGGTGGCGTACGAGCGGACCAGCAAGCGGGTGGCCACCTCCGCGAGGAACGCCCGAACCGGACGCCCGATCGGTCCCGGCGCGATGTCGATCGAGGAACTCCCCGGGTCGTCACGTACGGCGCTCTGGTCGGACGCGCGTCGGCTGGCCGTCCTGATCGCGGTGGGGATCGGCGTCCACAACCTGGCCGAAGGCTTGGCGATCGGGCAGTCGGCAGCCGGCGGCGAGATCGGACTGGCAACGCTGCTGGTCATCGGCTTCGGGCTCCACAACGCCACCGAGGGCTTCGGGATCGTTGCTCCGCTGGCGGGCGCCGACGCGGCGGCGCCGGCGGGCAGGGGGCACGACACCCAGGCGGCGCAGGCGGAGGACCGGCGCCCGAGCTGGCCGTTCCTGCTCGGCCTGGGGGCGATCGGCGGCGCCCCCACGTTCCTGGGCACTGTCCTGGGCTACTGGTGGCACAACGAGGCCCTGAGCGTCGCGTTCCTCGCGCTGGCGGCGGGCTCGATCCTCTACGTCGTGCTGCAGCTCGTGGGGGTGGCAGCGCGGGCGCGGCGCACCGATCTGCTGGCGTACGGCGTCCTGATCGGCATCCTGGCCGGCTTCGCGACGGACGCGATCGTGACGGCGGCCGGCGTGTAGGTGGCCGCCACCGGCAGACCGGGATCCTGGCGACGGGCTGCGGGTTGGCCAACGTGTTGCCTGCCGTCCCGCAGGATGGTGCCGGCTTGCTGGTGGGCTCCTGCGCAATCCGTTGCAGCGGTGGGGACTTGGCCACGGCGGCGTAGCTGACGGTACATTGACGACAGATTTACCCAGGCGTTACCTGTGACCCACATCACACTGATCCACGGACAAGCCCGCCAGCGCCGAGGACCGGAACGACCTGACGGTCGGAAAAGTTACGCAGCACAGCATCATCATCCGGTCCAGTTCCGAGCCAAGCTCTCGCGCCGCCGACCGCCGCCACGCAGACTTGACGCGGGACTGAGACGGCGCTAACGCCGCCCCTCCCCACCGCGCTCCCGGATCCTGCGTCGCCCCTGGGTCGACCTAGCGGATATTCCCGTATCGAGGCAAGTCCCAATTCTGGAAGTTTGCTGGGAGTGGCCGAGGACGCGCGCAGAACGGGCCGTTCGGGCCACATCGACGTGTGCAGAATGGAAACCGCGCGATCCTTGATCAGTGAAGGGAGCCACGGGGGCGTGGGCGTTTCAAGTACTGCAGAGTTGAATGCGGCGGCCAGGAAATGGCGGGATCTCCTTGCTCACGAGCGCGAGGCAGCCGCGCTCTACGACGGTCTGGCCGCGTCGGAGAGCGGCGAACGGGCCGACATTCTGCGGCACCTGGCGACGGTGGAGCGTCGCCACGCGGCGCACTGGGAGTCCCGGCTGCGGGAAGCCGGACTGCCGGTCCCTCCCGCCGGTCCGATCGGCTTCGCCACCCGGCTGCTCACCGCGACCGCGCAGCGGGTCAGCCTTAACGCCGTCCTACCGCTCATCGAGCGGGCGGAACTGGGCGACGCCGGTATCTACGACGCCGACCCGGACGCCGCGCCGGGGATGGCCGAGGACGAGCGCGGGCATGCCAGGGTGCTGGCGTTGCTGCGATCGGTCCCGTCCGTCGATGACGCGGCAGCCGGTCTCGACGCGAGGCCGGCGATCGGCTCGCGGGCAGCCATCGATCGGAGGGCGGATTCCGGCGAGACGGCGCAACCGCAGGCCACCCTCACGGCGCAGCCGCAAGCCACCCTCACGGCGCAGCCACAGGCCACCCTCACGGCGCAACCGGTCGCGGTGTCGGGGGCTGAGCCGTGGGCTGAAGCGGAGGAGGCGATCGCCGGGCGCGAGCGCGACCATCGCGGTGACCGGTCCGGAGCGGTGCGCGCGGGAGTGTTCGGCATCAGCGACGGGCTGGTTTCCAACGCGGCGTTGGTGATGGGGTTCGCCGGCTCCGGAGCCAACGGGTCGACCGTCCTGCTGGCCGGGGTGGCCGGCCTGTTGGCGGGTTCGTTCTCGATGGCAGCCGGGGAGTACGTGTCGATGTCGGCCCAGCGTGAACTCTACGAGCGGGAGGTAGCCCTCGAGGCCGCCGAGCTGCGCGACCACCCGGAGCAGGAGCTCGAAGAACTCGTCCGGCTCTACCGGGCCAAGGGATTGTCCGCCGAGACGGCTCGGGAGGTCGCAGAGCAGATCATCCAGAACCACGAGGTCGCGCTGGACACGCTGGCCAGGGAGGAACTCGGGCTCGACCCGGACGCCCTCGGCTCGCCGTGGGCGGCCGCCGCTTCCAGCATGATCACCTTTGCGTTGGGCGCTCTGGTCGTGGTTCTCCCCTACCTCTTCACCGACGGCGTCCCGGCGCTGGTGGCCGCGCTCGGGCTGTCCTTGCTGGCGATGGCTGCGGTCGGTGCCGTGCTCGGAATCGCCACCGGTCGTTCGCCGCGCCTATCGGTGGTCCGGCAGACCCTGACCGGGTTCCTCGCCTGCTCCGTCACGTTCGGGGTGGGCCAGGTCATCGGGGTCCAGCTGGGCTGAGCGGCGGCGCGACGGCACGGACCGCCGGCGAGCCCCGACCGGCGTCCGCGGATTCCAGTGCGGCGCTGAAGACCTCGGTGCACGCTCGCAGGGACCGCGTTCCTCCGGGCAGTGCGGACCCGTGCGCGAAGTAGCCAGGCACGATGTGGGCGGCACCCATCGCGCTGAGCACGGGCCGCAGCGTGTAGTCGATGGCCAGCAGGTGGGCCGGGCTGCCCCCGGTGGCGACGGGCAGCACCACCTTGCCGGCCAGGGCCCGCTCCGGGAGGACGTCGAGCAGGACCTTCAGCAGGCCGGAGTAGGCCGCCTTGTAGATCGGCGTGCCGATCACGATTCCCGCGGCATCCGCGACCAGCTCGACCGCCGCGGCGAGCGCAGGATCGGAGCTGTCCGCGGCGAGCAGCGCTCTGGCGGGCAGGTCCCGCACCGCCAGGGCGGACACGTCGTGACCGAGCTCCGCGAGCTGCTGGTCGACCTGCTGCAGCACCACAGCGGTCCTGGAGGCCGGCGCGGGGCTGGCGTACACGGACAGGACGGTGGCCACGAGCGATCGCCTCTCTTCCGGGCAGAAGGGTGGTGAGCGTTCCGGTCAGGTCAGCAGCGCCCGAGCGAACCAGTCGCTGCCGTCCCGGACTCCGGGGACGGCGTAGAAGTAGCCGCCGCCGGTCGGGCTGATGTAGTCGACCAGCGGTTCGTCGATCAGGCGGGTCTGGGTCGCCTCGAACTGGCGCTCGAGGTCCTGCTGGTACGCGGCGAAGATCAGGCCCATGTCGAGATTGCCGTTGGTGTCCATCCCGCGGTCGTAGTTGTAGCCGCGGCGCAGCAGGCGGCTGGCATCGGTCTGGGTGGTGCGCGGGTTGGCCAGCCGGATGTGGGCGTCCACGGGGATGACGGCGCCGTCCTTGTCGGCCGCGTAGTTCGGGGTGTCGGTCTCGTGGACCCCGTCCAGCGGGGCACCGGTCTCCCGGCTGCGGCCGAACATCTTCTCCTGCTCGCTGAGCGAGACCCGGTCCCAGAACTCGACGAGCATCCGGATGATCCTGATGACCTGGTAGCTGCCGCCGCTCGCCCAGGCCGGCTCGTGCCCGCCGGTGGGCACCCAGATCAGCCGGTCGGTCTCGCGGGCGTCGGTGACGTCGGGGTTGGAGATGCCGTCCTTGAAGCCCATCAGGTTGCGTTGGGCTCCCGTGGGTCGTGACGGGTTCTGGAACCCGTCGATGCGCCAGCGGACCTGCATGCCGCCTCGAGTGTGCCGGGCGATGTCCCGTAGGGCGTGCAGCACCGTGTCGGTGTGGTTGGCGCAGAGCTGCAGGCTGAGGTCGCCGTGGCAGTGCGCCGGGTCGAGATTGTCGTTCGGGAACGTGCGCATCGCGGTGAGCTTGGCCGGCTTCTTGGCAGCGAGGCCGTAGCGGTCGTCGAACAGTGACGCCCCGATCCCCAGGGTGACGGTGAGCGCGTCGGCCGGCACGGTGGTGCCGAGAATGCCGGAGTCCGCCGGCGGGGCACCTACCCCGGCATCGGCCGGGGTGCCCCCGGCCACCAGGGCCCGTGCCCGGTCGGTGATGGTCCGCAGCAGCGTGGTCAGCTCGGCCCGGTCGGCGGCGGTCACGTCGAAGGACGCGAACACCGCATGGGTCTGCGGCGGGGTGAGGATGCCGGCCTGATGCGGACCGTGGAACGCGACCGCCTGGTCGTCGGCGGCAGGGGCTGCGTCCGACCGGGTGGACGCCGAGACGGTCGCGGCGACTGCCCCGGCCGCGGCGATGCCGGCGGCGCCCATCAGCACGGACCGGCGTTCCAGGAGGTGGCTGGCTGCGGTGGGCACGACGGGTTCTCCTGTCTGTCCTGGGGTGAGGAGGCAGCGGGCGTCGGCCCGCGTCGGGCGCAGCCCGCGAGGCGGGCCGGCATTGCGGCTACGACTCAGCGGCTGGCGCGGATCTCCAGCACGTCAGGGACGGGAGCCAGGTACTCCAGCAACTGGCCGAGCGTGGCGTTGAGGGCCTGGCGGGACGCCGCGGCGAGCTGGGCCGGCGGTGTCCAGGCACCATCCGGATGACGCGCCGCCGCCAACTGCCGGTCGAGGCGGTCCAGCCACCCGTCGATGCGGGCCAACGCCTGCGGGTCCCGTGTGACCAGCAAGGGCCGCAGGACGGCGAGGACGGCGCGGGTGCCCTCCAGGTTCGCCTGCGCGGTGGCCAGGTTGGTGCCGCTGCCCTGGTCGGTGGCACCGGTGAGCTCGAACTGCAGGGTGTTCTCGAGGATCTCGTGGGCGCGCAGCGGCAGGTCGCCCGGGTCGGTCTCCTGCGTCGGGAACGCCTGCTGGAGCCCGTGGACGTCGGCAGCGAGCCGGTCGGCGACCGTCTTGAGGGAGGCGGCCGACTCCCCGTGCCACAGTCCGTGCTCCAGCCGGAGGAAGCCGGTGAAGTCCGGGTCGCTCACGCCGCCCGGCAGCCCGTCCGGGCGCCTGTCGATCTTGCCGTCGAACGCTCCGAAGGTGCCGTACGCGGCCCCCAGCCTGGCGTAGGCCAGGTGCGCCGGCAGCCACGCCGTCCGAGCCCCGGCCAGGTCACCGGAGGCCACCAGGGCGGCGAGGCCGTCGGTCTTGGCGGTCAGCTCCGCCAGCCCGGCCGTGATTGTCCGCCGGTACTCGGCGACCGGCCCGGAGAGGTCCTGCGCCACGACCGGGGCGACGGCCGCCACCGCGTGGCCGGTGCCGCCGTGCACGGTGACCACGGGCGAGGAACCGCGGCTGGCGCCGTGCACGCACGTCAACGCGTACGTGCCGGAGCCGAGGGTGGCGACGATCGGCCGGGTGGTGCCAGGGGCCAGCCCCTCGACCTCCCCGTGCACCGCACCGCTGGCCGCGTCGACCAGGTACACCTCGAGGATGTCCGAACCGGTGTTGCGCAGCGCGATGCTCTGCTGACCCGCGCGCAGGTCGGCCAAACCGCCGCCGCAGCCGGTGACGGACACGTTGACCTCCGCCGACGCGCTGCGCGCCGGCCCCATCATCCAGATCGCGCCGCCGGCACCCACCGCCGGGACGGCGACCACGGCGGCCGGCAGCAGCCACGGTCGCTTCCGCGCCGTCGGTCCGGCGGGCCCGACGCCAGCCTTCCCGCTCGTCGCGGCGGGCGGGGTCGCGGCGGGCGGGGTCGGCGTCCCGGCGGTGACCGGTTGCCGGGCCGTGGCCCGCAGGCCGCGCACGAACAGCGTCATCACCACGCCCAGGTACGCCGCGTAGGCGGCCACCTGCAGCCACGTCATCGCCGGGGTGAGGTTGAAGGTGCCCTGCAGCAACGCCGCGTACCAGCTGCCCGGGTTCACCGCGGAGGAAACGTCGAACGCATAGCGCGCCGCGCCGGGCAGGGCACCGCCCTCCTGCAGATCCCGGAACCCGTAACCGAGCACCCCCGCGGCAATCACGATCAAGGCGCCACCGGTGACCCCGAACACCCTGGACAGGTTCAGCCGCAGCACCCGCCGGTACAGGCCCCAGCACAGCCCGGCCGCGATCGCCAGGCCGATCGCGGCGCCCAGCAGCGGCCCCACCGAACTGTGCGCCGCCTGCGCGGTCGTCCAGAGGAACAGGGCCGTCTCCAGCCCTTCCCTGGCCACCGCCAGGAACGCCACGGACAGCAGCATCCCACCGCCACCATCCAGGGCCAGCGCCTCGGTGACCTTCGTGCGCAGCTCGCCGGACAGGTTGCGGGCCGAACGGCGCATCCAGAACACCATCGCCGTGACGAAGCCCACGGCGATGATGCTCAGCGTCCCACCGAACACCTCCTGCGCTCGGGGCGGCAGCCCCGCGGCCGTGAAGGTCAGGACGGCGCCGACGCTGAGACTCAGCGCGACCGCCGCCAGCACGCCGGCCCACACGACTCTCGCCCGGTCCCGCTGGTTCGCCTTGACCAGGGCCGCGATCAGGATGGACACGATCAGCCCGCCCTCGAGCCCTTCGCGCAGGCCGATCAGCAAGCTGGGCAGCACACTGTCCCCCATGAGAACTCCCCTGAGGTAAGGCAAACCTTATTTAGGAAAGGCTAGCCTAAATTATGCCCACGGTGGTGCACAAGGCGAGGCGATCACCTCGCGGATCACATCCCGGATGAACTCCGCGTCACCCCGCGATCACCTCCGGCCGCCGGAGGCCGGCGATCACCTCCGGCCGCCGGAGGCCGCCCGTGCCCACTCCATGCCCTCCGTCGAGGTGTGCGTGGCGGCCGGGGTCGACGGCATCGAGCGCTGCACCTGCTTGACCGACCGCGGAATCCACACCCCGAGCCGCTCATCGCCGCATTGACGGCTCAGCGGATCCAGGTGTGTCCCCACCTTCGGTCGCCTGCCCGGCCTGCCGCCGTCCCCGCAGGCGCTCGAGGTGGCACGCCGCACCGGGATGACCCAGGAGGCTCGGTTCGAACAGGTGGGCCGGCGGTTCGCGGCCGCGCGTCGCGCCGACGCCGGGTCGGACGCCGGAATCCACCCCGGCACGCCGCACGGAGCGCCGGCACACTCCGTCGAGGAACTGGTGCGATCACAGGTGCCGGTGGCCGCCGCACTGTCGGCCGCCGCCGCGTCGCCGGCCGGCCGTTGCAGGTGATCCTTCGCGGCCGTCCGGTCCGGGTCAGCGCCGTCGGGCGACCAGCACCGAGTTGACGACGTCACCGAGCGGATGCACCAGGACCTCCGGCAGGCAGCCAGCCACCCGGGCCACGTCGCCGACGTCGACGACCGGGTAGAGCAAGGATCTCAGCCCGTGCGTGCTCCGCACCACCAGGTATGCGCCCGCCTCCAAGGCCCCGCCGACCGCGCTCAGCACGACCTGCTTCTGCTGGCGCGTGCACCCGACGAGCGCAGCCAGGACCACGACGTCGCACCCGGCCAGGGTCCGCCGCATGTCGTCGGCGGCGGCGGCGTCCGCCCGGACCGCGCGGATCCCGGGCCCCGGGGCCAGTCGCCCGATGACGCGCCGGGCCAGGTCGACCGCCTCGGGGCGGTTGTCGACGACATCGACCGGCGTGCCGAGTTCGGCGTGCATCAAGACGGCGGTCAGCGGCAGCGGGCCACCGCCCAGGAAGCACACCCGTCGGGACTGCTGGCGGCGGTGTCCCGCCCCGGCGAGCGCATGCGGCTCGAGGCGGGTCAGCTGCTGGTAGTTGTCCAAGTAGGGGAACTGGGCCAGCTCAGCCCACGGATCCGCGCTCCCGATCACGCGGTGGGCCCAGGCCTGTTCCAGGAGCGACTCCCCCTCGGCGCAGATCCGCAGCAGGTCCGGCAACAACTGCTGGACCCGTGGATCGGCCAGCACCGTGGGCGCGGCCGATTGGTCCGTCCGCACGCACACGTTGACGAGCTCCCCGAAGAGCCGGTTGACCCCCGGCGCCGGCGCGAGGCTCTCCAGGTCCCGCAGATGCCGGTAGAGCCGCGCGATCCGGTCCGGCAGCAGCGCGCGGCCGGGCGCCGGGTCGCCGTCCCGGGCCAACTGGGCGGCGACCGGCGCGTCGAGGCGGCGGGTGGGGGTCGAGCCCATCAGGCCGGCGTCGGTGTGCAGGTACACCCGCCGGTATCCGCCCGGGCCGGTGCTCCAGGCGACGGCAGCTCCGCCAGCGTGCGGCCCACCCGCCGTCGGCGGTTGCGGGCCGGCACCCACACCCGCACCAGCTGACACACGTCAGGGTGGTTGTACTCCTCCACCAGCCAGGCCGGATTCGGCGGGCTGGCGAGCTGGCAGGGCTTCACGGCCGCGGTCCCCAGCACCTGCGAACCCTCGCGGGCCACCAGCAGCCCGTCACCTGCCTGGTGGACATCTCACTCCCCGAGAGCTCCTGAACTAAGGATAGCCTTACCTTAATCGCGGCCCGGTGGGCCGTCGAACAGTGATTCTCCATGGAAGGTAAGGTGCGCCTTTCCGAACCTGATGCTGGAATAGAGTAAGCCTCGCGATCTCCAATAGAGCAAGCCTCGCGATCTTCGCGGTACGAACCGCGGACGCCGCCCCCGACTCCGTCGCCGGCTTCTCCCGGATCACGGGCCCGGTCACCGCGTCCGGGCCCGTTGCCCTGAGGCACGCGGCGGCGGTGCCCACAGATACTGATCCACAACCCGGTCAACCGCGAGATCGTCCTGACCTGCCGCACTGCCGGCGCCGCTCCGGGGCGTGCCACCCGGAGGGCGATCCGGAAGGGCACCATCACCTACCGCTCATCGTTCCCCGGTTGTGGGGAGCACCCAGGCTCGGGGGCAGGTCGCGGTGGCACGTCTTTCGTGGACCATGCAGGGTTTGGGCCGACGCCGAAGCCATCCGGCCCAATGTCATGGCTCGCCCCGGCGTCACACCCGCGGTCCGGGTGTAGGACGGTTGGGCTGAAGCGGCCCCACCGACAGGCAAGGGAGCGGTACTGACATCGCATGAACACTCAGCAGGAGGTCGGCGCGCCCTTCCCGTTCAGCCCATCCGATCTCGGCCCCGAGAACCTGATGGCCGGCGTCCAGCACACCCTGGCGCACTTCGAACGGTGGCGTCGGAACAGTCAGACCGCGATAGCCGACCACGTCGAGGAGTACACCCGCCGGCTCCAGGAGATCACCGCCGGACGGTTCCGGCGCCGGGGCCGCCGCACCGACGACCGTGCACGTGCCCACCGGGAGGGCAGCTACTTCCTCGCCTACAACGTGGGTGAACTGCCCACCCCTGCGGCCGTCGGGCACGTCGTCACCGGGCTTGCCGACCGGACCCGCAATGCCGAAGCGGCCATCGCCGGGCTCGACGGCCACCGCACGGTCTCCGCTGTCGTGGACGCCCTGACCAGGCATGCGCCCGACCTGCGCGACGTGCCCGAGACAGCCTGGCTGGGGGAACGGCTGGACCGGCTGCACCGGATCCTGCCAGAACCGGTCGTGCGGGCCGGCGGCATGGGCAAGGCAGTCCGGGCCACGCTCGGCGTCCTGGCCATCGGCGCGTACGATACGCTCCACGCCGGTCCGGCCGCCCGCCGGGAACACCTGAGGCGGATCCTGCCAGGCGCCTACGCACTGGGAGCGGCGTACGTCATCGTTGATGACACCCTGCAGGACCTCACCGGACAGCATCTCCCGCCGCGGGACCGCCAGTGGTGTCACGCCGCGATCATGCACGGGCTCTCCACCGGGACGCCGGTCGACGTCACCGGGATGCCCGACCACCCGCTGGCCGAGGAACTGCACGGGCTGCACACCCTGCTGCTGGAAACGCACCCGTTCACGGAGAATCGGCCCCTCTACCAGGCCGCAGAGGCCATGTACCTGGCGCAGCACCGTGACGCGAGCAGGAGCACGCAGGACGTGGTCGCCGCCGGCGGCGTGGCCTCGCTGTACCCGGACGTCTTCCTCAAGGCCGGGCTGAGCCGGGTGGTGGCTAACCTGCTCGCCCGCAGACAGCCCCGTGAGCAGGACTGGGCACGTTGCCTCAACACCGTCTTCCTGGGTCAGCTCAAGGACGACCTACGGGATCGGGAGGAGGACGCCCGCGCCGGGCGCGTGACACCGTTCACCGTACCCGCACAGGGATCGGACGCTGCGGACAGGGCCGGCGCCAACCCGCTGTCCGACCTGTTCGCCTACGAGGCCTACGTCGTCCACGAGGTGTTCGGTGGCGAGGCGGCCGTGGGCGAGGCCCTGACCTACTTCGGAGCGGTGAAACTCGCCCGCTACCTGTCCGCGGACCCCCGCCGGGCCGCCGACCTGACCGAACAGTACGCGCCCACGCCGGAGGTCGCCCGGCTACTGCGCCTGGCCTCTGGTCTGGGCCGGCGGGCGCTGAGCCG
>DATDMG010000185.1:0-21011 GCA_036518955.1 Kineosporiaceae bacterium
CTCGTCCGCCGCCGGGACGGCGGCCGGCTCCCGGGCGGTGGCGCGGTGGCCCGCGAGGTGGCCCCCGGGAACGGCGACCTCGGCGTGATGCTGCCGCCGACCGGGGTGCACCACCTGCTGCTGGGCCTGCCGGGCGACCCTCCCGGCCCACGCGTCCTGGTCCTGACCAGCGGGAACCTGTCCGGTGAGCCGATCGTCACGGACGACGACGTGGCGCTGCAGCGGCTCGGCGGCATCGCCGACGCCTGGCTGCGGCACGACCGTGCCGTCCATGTCCCGTGCGACGACTCCGTGATCGCCGTCGTCCGCGGCGAGGAGCTGCCGGTACGGCGGTCGCGCGGGTACGCGCCGCTGCCCGTCCCGCTGCCGGTCCAGGTGCACCCCGTGCTGGCCACCGGCGGGGACCTGAAGAACACCTTCGGGGTCGCCTCCGGCCGGTACGCCTGGCTGTCCGCACACGTCGGCGACCTCGACGACCTGGCGACCCGGCAGACGTACGACCGGGCCACCCGGCACCTGGCCGAGCTGGTGTCGGTGGAGCCGGCCGTCGTGGTGCGCGATGCGCACCCGGGGTACCGCAGCACGCGCTGGGCCCGCGAGGCCGTGGCCGCCGGCCGGCCGTTCCCCGCGGCCCGGCGGCTGGCCGTCGTCCAGCACCATCACGCCCACGTCGCGGCCGTGATGGCCGAGCACGGCCTCGACGGCGGCGAGCCGGTGATCGGCGTCGCCTTCGACGGCACGGGGTACGGCCCGGACGGCGCGGTCTGGGGCGGCGAGGTGCTGCTCGCCGACTACGCCGGGTTCCGGCGCTTCGCCCACCTGGCGTACGTGCCGCTGCCGGGCGGGGACGCCGCCGTCCGCCGGCCCTACCGGATGGCGCTGGCACACCTGCGTGCCGCGGGTGTCGGCTGGGACGACGACCTGCCGTGCGTCGCCGCCTGCCCACCGGCCGAGCGCGCGGTGCTCGCCCGGCAGCTCGAGCGCGGCCTGGCGTGCCTGCCGACCTCCAGCGTCGGGCGGCTCTTCGACGCGGTGGCCGCGCTGGCCGGCGTCCGGCAGCGGGTCGACTACGAGGCGCAGGCCGCGATGGAGCTGCAGGCGCTCGCCGTCCCCGTCGTCGGGAGCGGCTGCGACACCGACGCCTACGCGCTGCCGATCCGGCCGCCCCGGGCGCCGGGGGAGCCCTTCCGGTGGGACGTCGCGCCGCTGATCCGCGGCGCGGCCCGGGACGTGCGGGCCGGCCTGGCGGCCGGGGTGGTCGGCGCCCGGTTCCACCGTGGCCTGGCCGCGGCGGTCGTGGACGTCGTGGAGCGGGCCCTGGCGGTGACGCCGGGCAGCCGGGTGGCCCTGTCCGGCGGGGTCTTCGCCAACACCCTGCTCCTGGGGCTCGTGCTGGACGGGCTGGCGGCGTCCGGGCGGGGGCCGATCGAGGTGCTGCGGCACCGCCGGGTGCCGCCGAACGACGGCGGCCTGGCACTGGGGCAGATCGTGGTGGGAGCGCGCCTGCGGGCCGCCGGCGAGCAGGACGAGTCGAGCTGACGGGAGGAGGGTCCACCGATGTGTCTGGCGGTGCCGGGGAAGGTGCTCGAGATCACCGAGCGTGACCTGACCAGAATGGCCACGGTCGATTTCGGTGGTGTGGTCAAGGACGTGTGCCTGGCCTACCTGCCCGATGTCCAGGTGGGGGACTACACGATCGTCCACGTGGGGTTCGCGATCCAGAGACTCGACGAGGCGTCCGCGCGCGAGACCCTGGCCCTGTTCGAGAGCCTGGGGATGCTCGAGGAGGAGTTCCGGGACCCGTCGGCGCCGGGGGCGGCGTCGTGAAGTACCTCGACGAGTTCCGCGACCCGGAACTGGCCCGGCGGCTCTTCGCGGACCTCCGGGCGACGGTGTCCTCCGTGCCCGGACGGCGCTGGGCGCTGATGGAGGTCTGCGGTGGGCAGACCCACTCGATCATCCGGCACGGCATCGACCAGCTGCTGCCGGGGGAGATCGAGCTCGTCCACGGACCCGGCTGCCCGGTGTGCGTGACCCCGCTGGAGATCATCGACAAGGCCCTGGACATCGCCGCCCGGCCGGGCGTCACGTTCTGCTCCTTCGGGGACATGCTGCGGGTGCCGGGCAGCGGCCGCGACCTGTTCCGGGTGCGCGGCGAGGGCGGCGACGTGCGGGTCGTCTACTCACCGCTGGACGCCCTGCGGATCGCGCAGGAGAACCCGGACCGGCAGGTGGTGTTCTTCGGGATCGGGTTCGAGACGACCGCACCGCCGAACGCGATGACGGTGCACCAGGCGCGGCGGCTCGGCATCGAGAACTTCTCCGTGCTGGTCTCGCACGTCCGGGTTCCCCCGGCCATCGAGGCGATCATGACGTCGCCGACGTCGCGGGTGCAGGCGTTCCTGGCCGCGGGGCACGTGTGCAGCGTGATGGGTACCGGGGAGTACCCGGCGCTGGCCGAGCGTTTCGGCGTCCCGATCGTGGTCACCGGATTCGAGCCCCTGGACCTGCTGGAGGGTATCCGCCGGGCGGTACGCCAGCTCGTCCGCGGGCGGCACGAGGTGGAGAACGCCTACCCGCGCGCCGTCCCCGCGGAGGGCAACCCGGCGGCGCGCGCGATGCTCGCCGACGTCTTCGAGGTGTGCGACCGGGCATGGCGCGGGATCGGCGTGATCCCGCGGTCCGGTTGGCGGCTGTCCGCGGCGTACCGGGCCTACGATGCCGAGGAACGCTTCGACGTCACGGGCATCCGGACCGTCGAACCCGCCCGGTGCCGCAGCGGCGAGGTGCTGCAGGGCCTGCTCCGGCCGAACGAGTGCGCCGCGTTCGGCCGGGAGTGCACCCCCCGGACCCCGCTCGGCGCGACCATGGTGAGCAGCGAGGGCGCCTGTTCGGCCTACTACCTGTACCGCCGGCTCGGCGGCACCCCGACGATGGAGGCGACCCCCGTTGGCTGACCCCGAGGCCGGTGGCGCCGGCCGGCTCGACCTGGAGAGCTGGTCCTGCCCGGTGCCGCTCCGGGGCGCCCCCAAGATCCTGATGGGGCACGGCGGCGGAGGCCAGCTCTCGGCCGAGCTGGTGGAGGACCTGTTCCTGCCGGCCCTGGCCGGTGCGGCGCCGGACGCCGTCCTGGCCGGGCTCGCCGACTCGGCCGTGGTGACCCTGGGTGGCACCCGGCTGGCGTTCTCGACCGACTCGTACGTCGTCCGGCCGATGTTCTTCCCCGGGGGGTCGATCGGCGAACTGGCTGTCAACGGCACCGTCAACGACCTCGCCATGAGCGGTGCCCAGGCGGCCTACCTGTCCTGCGGGTTCATCCTCGAGGAGGGCACGGACGTCGACCTGGTGGGCCGGGTCGCGGCCGCGCTGGGCGCTGCCGCCGCGGCCGCGGGCGTGACCGTCGCCACCGGCGACACCAAGGTGGTGGACGCCGGGCACGGCGACGGTGTCTACGTCAACACCGCGGGGATCGGCATCGTCCCGGACGGCGTCGACGTCCGACCGCAGCGCGCCCGGCCGGGCGACGTGGTGATCCTCAGCGGCGACATCGGCGTGCACGGCATCGCGATCATGAGCGTTCGGGAGGGGCTGGAGTTCGGCACCGAGGTGCGCTCCGACACCGCGCCGCTGAACGGGCTCGTGGCGGCCATGCTCGCGGTCACCCCGGACCTGCACACCCTCCGGGACCCCACCCGCGGCGGCCTGGCCGCCTCGCTCAACGAGATCGCCCGTGCCGCCAGGGTCGGGGTGGCGGTCACCGAGCGCGCGGTCCCGGTGCCGGAGGCGGTCGCGAACGCCTGCGCCTTCCTCGGCCTGGATCCGTGGTTCGTCGCGAACGAGGGCACGTTGGTGGCCTTCGTCCCCCGGGAGCACGCCGACGCCGTCCTCGCCGCGATGCGCGCGCACCCGCTCGGGGCACGCGCGGCGATCATCGGGGAGGCCGTCGACGACCATCCCGGTCTGGTGGTCGCCCGGACGCTCCTCGGCGCCGGTCGCGTGGTGGACCTCCCGCTGGGCGAGCAGCTTCCCCGGATCTGCTGACCCGCGAGCGGGAGCGGCCCGCTGCTGCCGTGCCGGAGCGGGCCGGCCGCCCGCCGAACGGCGCCCGGTCGCGTAGCGTGGCATCCGTGACCACACAGACCCCATGGTCCGGGCGGGGATTCTCCACCCGGGCCGTGCACGCGGGCTCCGAGCCCGACCCGGCGACCGGCGCGGTCGTCACGCCGATCTACGCCACCTCGACCTTCGCCCAGGACGGCGTCGGCGGCCTGCGCACCGGCCTGGGCACCGGCTACGAGTACAGCCGCAGCGGCAACCCGACGCGCACCGGGCTCGAGGAGTGCCTCGCCGCCCTGGAGGGCGGGCCGGGCAGCCCGGTGCGCGCCTTCGCCTTCGCCTCCGGCCTGGCCGCCGAGGACGCCGTCCTGCGGGCCGTGACCGGCCCGGGCGACCACGTCGTGCTCGGGGACGACGCCTACGGCGGCACGTACCGGCTGATCGCCCGGGTCGGCGGCCCGTGGGGGCTCGAGCACGCCGCAGCGCACCTGTCGGACCTGGACGCCGCCGCGGCGGCCATCCGCCCGGGGCACACCCGGGTGGTCTGGGTGGAGACGCCGACCAACCCGCTCCTCGGCGTCGCCGACATCGCGTCCCTGGCCGCGCTGGTGCACGAGGCGGGCGCGCTGCTCGTGGTGGACAACACGTTCGCCACGCCCTACCTGCAGAACCCGCTGGCGCTCGGCGCGGACGTCGTCGTCCACTCCACGACCAAGTACTGCGGCGGCCACTCGGACGTCGTGGGAGGCGCCGTCGTCGTGCGGGCCGGAGCCGTGGCGCCGTGGCGGGACGGTGTGGGCGGGCTCCCGGCCGACGTCGCGGAGCGCGTCGACTTCCACCGGAACGCCGTCGGCGCGGTCCCGGGCCCGTTCGACGCGTGGCTGGTGCAGCGCGGCCTGAAGACGCTCGGCGTCCGGATGGAGCGACACTGCGACAACGCCGAGCGGGTCGCGGAGTTCCTGGTCGAGCACCCTCGGGTGACCGCCGTGCTGTACCCGGGCCTGCCCGAGCACCCCGGGCACGACGTGGCCCAGAAGCAGATGCGCCGGTTCGGGGGGATGGTCAGCTTCCGGCCGGCCGGGGGCGAGGCGGAGGCGGCGGAGGTCTGCCGCCGTACCCGCCTGTTCACCCTCGCCGAGAGCCTGGGCGGCGTCGAGTCGCTGATCGAGCTCCCCGGCCGGATGACGCACGCGTCGGTGGCCGGGTCGGCGCTGGAGGTCCCGGCCGACCTGGTCCGGCTGTCCGTCGGCATCGAGGACGCCGACGACCTGCTCGCCGACCTGGACCAGGCGCTCCGGGCGTGACCGCGGCCGGGCGTGGCTGAGGCGGTCCTCTGCGTCGACGTGGGTTCCACCTTCACCAAAGGCGCCCTGGTCGACGCGGAGGCCGGCGAGCTGCTCGCGGTGGCCGCGCACCCGACGACGCTGGCCGGTGACGTCCTCGAGGGGGTGTGCGCGGTGCGCGCCGCCGTCGAGGCCGCGGCGGGCCGGCGGGCCGGTGAGGTGCTGGCCTGCTCCAGCGCGGGCGGCGGCCTGCGGATCGCGGTCGTCGGGTACGAGCGGCTGGTCACCGCCCGGGCCGGTCACCGGGTGGCGCTGACGGCGGGTGGCTGCGTCGTCCACGTGCACGCCGGTCCGCTGGACGGCGCCGGACTGGCGGCGCTGCGGGCCACCCGCCCCGACGTCGTCCTGCTCACCGGCGGCACCGACGGCGGCAACGCGGACGTCGTCCTGCACAACGCCGGCCGGCTCGCCCGGGCCCGGATCGCCGTCCCGGTCGTGTACGCCGGCAATGCGGACGCCGCGGAGCCGGCCCGCGACCTGCTGGCGGCCACCGGCCGCCGGGTCGCGGTGGCCGGCAACGTGCTGCCGCGGATCGGGGTGCTCGACCCGCAGCCGGCCCGGGCGGCGATCCGTGCGGCGTTCCTGGAGCACGTGATCGGCGGCAAGCGGCTGTCCCGGGAGCCGGCGTTCCACCGGATGCTCCGCGGCGCCACGCCGGACGCCGTCCTCGCCGGGGTCGAGGTGCTCGCCGACGGCGCCCCCGGCGTGCCGGGCGCCGGGGATGTGCTGGTGGTGGACGTCGGCGGCGCGACCACGGACGTGTACTCGGTGGTGACGCCCGCCGGCGAGGACGCCACCCTGCCCCGAGAGGTGGTCGCCACCCTGTGGCGGGCCCGCACGGTCGAGGGGGATCTCGGGATGCGCTGGAGCGCACCCGGCGTGCTCGCGGCGGCCCGGGCGGAGCGGTTGCTCGCGGAGCCCGGCACGGACCCATCCGGTGGCCCGCCGGTCGGGTCCGATGCCGGCCTCGACGCCGGCCTCGACGACTATGCCGCCGCCTGCGCGGCGGATCCCCGCCGGTTGCCCACGTCGCCGGCCGAGGCCGCCGCCGACGCGCGGATCGCGGAGCTCGCGGTGACCGTCGCGCTGCGCCGGCACGCCCGACCGGCGGTGCCGGCCGCCCCGGCGCGCCCGCTGGGCGACGTCGGGCTCGTGGTCGGCTGCGGTGGGGTGCTCCGGCACGGTGACGACGGGCTGCGCCGCCGGGTACTCGCCGCGGCGATCGGGGACCACGCCGGGGGGTGGAAGGTCCCCGATCGCGCCCGCCCGGCGGTGGACGCACGGTACGCGCTGTTCGCCGCCGGGCTGCTGGCCGCCCGGGTGCCGGTCGCCGCCGCCCGGCTCGCCACGACCAGCCTGGTGCCGGTGCCCGCGGCACGCTGACGGCTCGGGACGTCGGGGGGTCGGTGGGCGCGCGGCGCGGGCAGCGGTGACGATGGTCGGCATGCATCGCGATCCGGACGCCGCCCTGGTACCGATCGGCCTGCGCGCCGCCGCCGGCTGGACCTGGCGGATGGTCGTCGTCGGAGTGGGGATCTACCTGCTCCTCCAGCTCCTGCAGGTCTTCGAGGTGCTGGTGGTGCCCGTGCTGGTGGCCCTGCTCGTCGTCGCGCTGCTCCGCCCGCTCGCCGACGTGCTCGTCGGGGCGCGGCTGCCGCGACCGGCCGCGTCGCTGCTGACCGTCGTCCTCGCGCTGGCCGTGGTGGCCGGGCTGATCGCGCTGATCGGCCAGCAGATCAGCAGTGGCTTCCCCGACCTGCAGACCCAGGCCGGGGCCGGTTGGCGAGAGCTGCAGCGGCAACTCGCGGCGTCCCCGCTGCACCTGACCAACGACCAGCTGAGCGACATGATCGACAATGCCGTCAACAGTGTGTCCACCTCCCTGCGCGGCAACGGGAACCGGGTCGTCTCCGGCGCCGTCCAGGTGGGCTCGACGGCGGCCGACGTGGTGACCGGACTCTTCGTCGTCCTGTTCAGCACGTTCTTCTTCCTGTCCGGCGGAGATCGGATCTGGGCCTGGCTCGTCGGCCTCTTCCCGCGGACGGCGCGCCACCGGGTGCACGAGGCGGGTGTCCGGGCCTGGGCCACGCTGACGTCGTACGTCCGGGCCACGGTCGTGGTCGCCCTGGTCGACGGCACCGGGGTCGCGGTGGTGGCCGCCCTGCTGGGGGTCCCGCTGCCGGTCCCGCTCGGGGTGCTGGTGTTCCTCGGGGCGTTCGTCCCGGTCGCGGGAGCGCTGGTCTCCGGGATCGTCGCCGTCCTGATCGCCCTGGTCGCGAAGGGCCCGCTGGTGGCGCTGCTGATGCTGGCCGGGGTGGTCGGTGTCCAGCAGATCGAGGCGCACGTCCTGCAGCCGTTCCTGATGGGGCGGGCCGTCCAGGTGCACCCGCTCGCGGTGATCCTGGCGATCGGCGCCGGCGCGCTGCTGGCCGGGATCGTGGGCGCGCTGTTCGCCGTCCCGTTCACGGCCGTGGTGAACGTGGTGGGGCAGTACCTGGCGGGGGAGCGGGACGCCTCCGCCGAGGAGCCGGGACCGCTCGCCGACGAACCTCCCACCGAACGGCCGGGGCAACCCGAGCAGCGGGGGCAACCCGAGCAGCGGGGGCAACCCGAGCAACGGGAGCAACCTGAGCAACCCGAGCAATCGGAGCAACACGAGCAATCGGAACGGGTGTGAGCGGCGCCGCCGTGCCAGGATGCGCACGTGCTCACCACCGTCCCGGTCACCCTGGCTGACGTAGAGGCCGCTCGCGAACTCGTCGTCGGCGTCGTCCGGCGCACCCCTCTGGAGCCCAACCGCGCGCTCTCGGAGCGGGTCGGTGGCCCGGTCTTCCTCAAGTGCGAGAACCTGCAGCGCGCCGGCTCTTTCAAGATCCGGGGCGCCTTCACCCGGATGAGCCGGCTGGGGGAGCCGGAGCGAGCCCGGGGGGTGGTGGCCGCGAGCGCCGGCAACCATGCCCAGGGAGTTGCCCTGGCGGCGCAGATCCTCGGCATCGCGGCCCGTATCTACATGCCGTCCGGCGCGCCGTTGCCCAAGATCCAGGCGACCCGCGGTTACGGGGCGCACGTCGAGTTCCACGGCCGGACCATCGACGAGGCCCTGCAGGCCGCGATCGCCTACGCGGCCGAGTCCGGGGCTGTGCTGATCCACCCGTTCGACCACCCGGACATCGTCGCCGGCCAAGGCACCGTCGGGCTGGAGGTGCTCGAGCAGTGCCCGGACGTCGAGACCCTGCTCGTCTGCACCGGCGGCGGGGGCCTGCTGGCCGGCATCGCGACGGCGGTCCGCGCGCTGCGCCCGCAGGTTCGGATCGTCGGCGTCCAGGCCGAGGACGCGGCCGCCTACCCCGTCTCGCTCGCCGCCGGGCACCCGGTGGCGTTGGGCTCGATGGCGACGATGGCCGACGGGATCGCGGTGGGCCGGCCGGGCGACGTCCCCTTCGCCGTGATCAGCCGGAAGGTGGACGACGTGGTCACGGTGAGCGAGGAGATGATCTCCCGGGCGCTGCTCTTCCTGCTGGAGCGGGCCAAGCTGGTCGTCGAGCCGGCCGGCGCGGTCGGGGTCGCCGCCTTGCTGTCCGACGATCTGGTCGGCCGGCTGCGCCCCCCGGTGGTGGCCGTGCTCTCCGGCGGAAACATCGACCCGCTGCTCATGATGCGGGTGATCCGCCACGGGATGACGGCGGCGGGCAGGTACCTGCAGTTCCGGCTCCGGATGCCGGACCGCCCGGGATCGCTCGCCTCGCTGCTGGCCCTGCTGGCCGAGGTGCGCGCGAACGTCCTGGAGGTCGAGCACGTCCGGACGTCGCCGCGGCTGTCCGTGGACGAGGTCGAGATCGCCCTCCGCCTGGAGACCCAGGGGTCGGACCACTGCGAGCAGGTGCTGGCGGCGCTACGCGCGTCGGGCCATGAACTCCTGTTCGGCTGACCGCCCCTCGTGATCACGAACCGCCAGCGGGCATGATCACGAGGGGCGGTGGAAGCCGAACGTCGTCACGGGGCACAGGGTCCGGTCTCGGAGGGCGGCCAGGATCAGCCGCTCGTGCGGCACCACCGGGTCGGGCAGTGCGGCCAGGTCGAACCACTCCAGGGCGGCGCTCTTGTGCCGCTCGACGATCCGGGGCTCCCCGCTCCAGCGCCGACAGGCGAAGAAGAAGTCGACCCGTTCGTCGAGCGGGTCGCCGGTGCCCTGGGTGCGGTGCATCGCGGTGATCGGCTCCAGGTCGGCCAGGGCTACCACGACGTCCAGCTCCTCGGCGGCCTCGCGGCAGGCGGCCTGCGTGGCCGACTCGCCGCGTTCCACGTGGCCGGCGGCCGCCGCCGCCCAATGCCCGTCCATGAAACCGGTGCCCTGCCGGAGCTGGAGCAGTACCTGGTCCCGATCGCCGTCCCGGCGCAGGAACACCACGTAGGAGGCCGGGACGACGCGGAAACGGTCACCGACCGCCTGCCCGGCGGTCCCGTCCTGCCCGGCCGTCCCGTCCCGCCCGGCCGTCCCGTCCCGCCCGGTGGTGGTCACTCAGCCGCCGAAGGGCTTGGCGGCCTTGATCACTACCGGGATCTCCCGGCCGTTGGGCGCGGTGTACGAGACGTGGTCGCCCGCCTTGTGGCCGAGGATGGCGGAGCCCAGCGGGCTCCTCTCGCTGTAGACGTCGAGATCGGTGTCACCGGCGACCTCTCGGCTGCCGAGCAGGAACGTCTCCTCGTCGCCGGCGAGTTCCACGGTGACCACCATGCCGATCGCCACGCTGCCGTCGCTGCTCACCGGTGCCTCGCCGACCTGCGCGTGTTCCAACAGGTGGCGGAGCTGCCGGATCCGGGCCTCCTGCCGGCCCTGCTCCTCCTTGGCCGCGTGGTAGCCGCCGTTCTCGCGGAGGTCGCCCTCCAGCCGGGCTTCCTCGATCTTCTTCGCGAGCTGTGCGCGTCCCTCACCAGACATGAACTCGAGCTCTGCCCTGAGGCGGTCGTACGCCTCCTGGGTCAGCCAGGTGACACCTGTCGTCTCGGTCATGCCCACTCCCTGTCATCGTGGCGGCGTCCTGCCGCGGGGTCGGTTCCAGCCTGCGCGATCCACGGCGTGGGGGAGAGTTGCCCCTCGCCGCGAAGGGCTGCTCGGCCGCAGGCGAATGCACGAGACTAGCAAGGCCTCGCCGGGTGGCAAGGTCATCCATTCCCGGTGTGCGCCAGGGCGCAGGCCCGGACGGTGGCTGAGGCCGCCGCCTCGGTCGTCGGCACGACGGCGGTCACCCTGAAGGTCTTCGCCGAGGCCGGGCCGGCCGGGACGTCCCTCCGCCCCACCTCGGCGAGGCCCTGGTTGAAGACCCGCACCGTGCAGACCACACGCCGGCCCGGATCGGTGGTGACGTCGAAGCCGAACCGGGCGTGCCCGTCGTCCACCAGGGTGAACGCGCCGTCCTGCCATCGTACCGGGACGTGCGCCGACGACCACGCCGTCCAGGCCGCCCAGCCGGTCAGTGCCAGGGCGAGCAGGCCCGCCACGACGATCCCGACGATCCGGTCGCGGCGTGAGCGTGACCGGACGACGCCGTAGCGGTCCGCCGGCACCGCGGGTGCCGTGCTCTGCGTCATCCCGCTCGACCTCCCGACGTCCTGGCGGGGGACCGGGAAGGTCCCGGCCGTCGGGAATAATTGTCCCTCAGGAACCCGACCGAGCAGGAGGAGACCCGGTGGCCGATCGCCTCAGGCTGATGGCCGTGCACGCCCATCCCGACGACGAGTCGAGCAAGGGCGCCGGCACGATGGCCCGTTATCTGGCCGAAGGAGCCGAGGTTCTCGTCGTGACCTGCACCGGAGGGGAGCGTGGCGACGTCCTCAACCCCGGCCTGAAGGACAACCCGGACCTGGCGCGTGACATCGCCGAGTTCCGCCGGCGCGAGATGGCGCGGGCCGTGGCCGAGCTCGGCGTGCGGCACCGGTGGTTGGGGTTCGTCGATTCCGGGCTGCCCGAGGGCGACCCGCCGCCCCCGCTGCCGCAGGGTTGCTTCGCCCGGCAGCCGCTGGAGATCGCCAGCGCGCCGCTGGTCAAGCTGGTGCGGGCGTTCCGGCCGCACGTGATGACGACCTACGACGAGAACGGTGGCTACCCGCACCCCGACCACATCATGTGCCACCGGATCTCGGTGGAGGCGTTCGAGGCGGCGGGCGACCCGGAGCGGTACCCGGGCGTGGGTGATCCCTGGCAACCCCTGAAGTTGTACTACGACCGCGGGTTCAGCCGAGCCAAGATCATGGCCTTCCACGAGTGGTTCATCGCTCACCGCGAGTCCTCGCCCTTCACCGAGTGGTTGCAGCGCTGGACCGACCGCGCCGAGTCGGCCCAGTGGCGCGAGCCGGTCGTGACGACCCAGGTGAACGTCGCCGACTACCTCGACGTCCGGGACCGGGCCCTGATCGCCCATGCCACCCAGATCGACCCCAACGGCTGGTTCTTCCTGATCCCGCACGAGGTGCAGCGGGAGGTCTGGCCGTGGGAGGATTTCGAGCTGGTGCGGTCGCTGGTCCCGGCGCCGACGCCGGAGGACGACCTGTTCGCCGGGCTGCGTCCGCGAGTGGAGGTGTGATGCTCGTCGCGGCTGGTGCCGACCCCCGGTATGCCTCACCGGGGGTGCTGGGCTTTCTGGTGATCTTCTTCTTGGCGGTCGCCACGTGGCTGCTGATCCGCAGCATGGTCGGGCACCTGCGCAAGGTCCGCTACAGCGCGGAGCTGGCGGAGCGGCAGGCGGCCGAGGTCGCGGCCGGTGGCTCCACGGCCGGTGGCTCCACGGCCGGCGACCCGAAGCGGGTGCCGTCGACGCCCGGCCCGGACGCCGCCGGGCGCTGAGCGCGCCGCCGCCTCCTGGGGCGCGTGGGCGCGCCGGGCGCCCTGGCTGTGGGCTAGCCGAGCAGGCGGCGCAGCGACGCCGTCCGGTCGATCACGTCGGCGAGGGCCGTGTCGGAGTGCTCGGTCTGGTCAGCCGCCCGGCGGGCGCCCTCGGCGATGTCCGTCACGCTGGAGGACAGCTCGGCGGTGACCGCCGACTGTTCCTCGATCGCCGCGGCCACGGTCTCCTGGCCCTCGCTGATCGTCTGGATGAGGTGCTCGATCCGGGCGAGCGCGTCGACACCTTCCGCGGCGGCGCGCTGGATCGCCTCGATCCGGGCCTCGATGTCGCCGATCGACGCGGACGTCGTCCCGGCCAGCTGCTTCACCTCGTCGGCGACGACGGCGAACCCCTTGCCCGCCTCCCCGGCCCGGGCCGCCTCGATCGTCGCGTTGAGCGCCAGCATCTTGGTCTGCTCGGCGACGCCGGTGATGAGCCGGAGGAAGTCCCCGATCTCGGTGCTCGACCGCTGCAGGTCCCGGAGCTTCTCGGCGCCCTCGGAGACCGCCACGACGGCCTGCCGGGTCTGCGTCGACGACGCACTCGACGACCGGGCGATCTCGGCCACCGCGGCGCGCAGCTCCTCGGTGGCCGCCGCCGCCGTCTCGGCCTGTTCGGACGTCGACCGGGCGACCTCCAACATGTCGTGGACGGTGCGCCGAACGGCGGCGCACGATTGCTCGACCGCCTGGTAGGCCGCGTCAGCCGCGGCGTTGCGCTCGGAGCAGTCCCGCCACAGCACGACGTAGCCGTGCCGCTGCCCGGACCGGTCCGTGACGGCGTTGATCTGGGTCTGCACGGTGATGCCGCCGAACTCGAACGTCGCGCTCCGGGGCAGGGACCCCGGTTCGCGGAGGATCCGCTCGATCCGTGCCGGGTCGGAGTGGAACCGGTGGATGGAGCCGCCGACCAGCTCCGCGACGTTGATCCCGAAGGCGCTCCGCAGCGCGGGAGCGAGCGTGCCGAGAGTGGCTCGCGCGGCGGCGTTGATCCAGACCAGGTTGAGGTCCAGGTCCGCGATGAAGCAGTTGCCGGGCAAGCAGCCCAGCGTTGCCGCGAGCGGGTTGGTGGCGTCCGCGAGCATGCGCGCGAGAATCCCCTCGGAGTTCCCACGCCGGGATCCGGGAGACAGCAGGTTCAGGGTCACGGCAGCCTCCAGCCGGCGTCGGCGGTGTCTTCAACGGTGTCTTCGGCTCGCCGGGTGGCGAGCCTGAGACCGTCGCGGACCCTTCTCGGTGCCGTCCGGCCGGCGAGGGCCCGGGCCAGGAACCGCCGACGGCCGACGACCGTCGCGCCGTGGTCGTCCGTCCGGTCCGGTCAGCGGCTGATCGCGCCCACCGGCTCTCGCCGGTACCCCGGGAAGATGTCCGCGACGGAACCGAGCCCCATCCGCGCGGTGAGGGCCTCGGCCAGGACGGCGCGGTAGTCGGTGGTGACCGCGAGGTCCTGCCCGCCGTCCAGATCCGCCGTGGACAGGCCTGGCCACAGCCCGTGCACCTTCCCGCCGTTCACGCCGCCCCCGAGGAGCAGCATGACGCTGCCGCGCCCGTGGTCCAGGCCGTTGTTGCCGTTCTGCCGTGCCCGGCGCCCGAACTCGGTGAGGGTGACCACGGTCACCCGGTCCAGCTCGGGGCCGAGGTCCTGGGCGAAGGCCGCCAGCCCGTCGGCGAGCGTCTTCAGGTTCGGGGCGAAGCGGCCGCCGTCGACCGAACCGTGGTTGGCGTGGATGTCCCACCCGGCCAGCTCCACGGTCGCCACCCGAAGACCTGCCCTGGCCTTGACGAGCTGGGCGACGTCGCGCAGCCCCTGCCCGAAGCCGCCGCTGGGGTACAGCGGGCCACCCACCGCCCCGGTCCCCGGTGGCAGTGTCTGGGCGATCTGGCCGACGGCCGCCAGCGCCGTCGCCATCGGGCCGCCGATGTCGCCGGGGGCGCCGGTGTGCAGCTGCGCGAGAGCCCGCTGCCAGAGGGCGGCAGGGGTGGCGGCGGTGTCGACCGGCAGCGTGACGTCGTCCAGTTTCGCCGCGCTGAGCACCGGCTGTGGGCCGCGCAGCAGCCCCGGCACGCCCGGGCGCCCGAGCGAGACCCCCTCCAGGACGTCGCCCGCGGGCAGGACGGCCAGGGTCCGGTCCAGCCAGCCGGTGCGGATGGACGTGTCCGGGGCGGCTCGGTCCAGGTCCGCGGCCGCGACGGCGTGCGAGCGGCTGGGGGACGGCTGGCCGACGGCGTGGACGGCGGCGAGCCTGCCCGCCGTCCACAGCGGGAAGACGGGGGCGAGCGCCGGGTGCAGGGCGAACCGGGAGTCCACCTGGATGGCCGACGACTCCCGGACGGCGATGGTGGGCCGGTTGGGGGCGTAGTCCGGGTCACCGATCGGGGCGATCACGGACAGCCCGTCGATTCCGCCGGACAGCCTGATGGTGACCAGCACGTTGCCCGCCGCAGCGTGGTCCGGTGCCGCGAACGCCAGCTCCACCTCGCCGAGGACGGCCGTGAGCAGGGCACTGCCGCCGAGCGCGGTGAGGACGCCGCGCCGCGACAGCTCCAGCCGGTGTCCGCCCTGGTGGCCGTGCGGTGGCGCCTGCCGGGACAGGGGTCGGAAGGTCGGGGTTCTCATCTCGTCTCCGGTGGCGGTCGGCGGGGTGAGGTGAGCACGGTGCGGGGTGAGCTGGGCTGCGGTGGTCCTGCGGCGAGCTGGGTTGCGGTGGTCCTGCGTGTGCGGTGGAGCGGTCATCAACGGGTGAGGAACGCGGGGGAATGCACGAGGAGGACGGCGGCGCTTGCGGTCGCCTCCCGCTGTGCCTGGCTCCGGGCCGGGAGGTGGGTGAACGCGGTGCCGGAGAGCAGGGTGGTGACGGCGGCGAGCTCGGTCGCGGTCGGTGCCCGGCCGAACAGCCGGGCGGTGAGCGAGGACGAGATGTCCGCGGCGGTGCTGGGCCGGCCCGGCGTGGCCAGCAGCGTCTCCGGGGCGACGTAGCCGAACCCGCGGGGTCCGACGCCGTGGATGATCGCGTTTGCCAGCTTGAGCTGGGCCAGCGCCTGCCCCGGTGACTGCCAGGCCTCGGCGACGTCCGGGTACCCGCCGGGGCCGGTCCAGGCGAAGGGGACGTGCCCGGTGCTGCCCAGCCACCCGACCAGGTCGACGAGCGCCTGCGCGTCCGGGCTCGGCTGCAGCCCGATCGCCCGGGCGACGGCCACCGCGTGTTCCATCGGCCGGCGCAGCTTGGCCCCGGCGCTCGCGCCGAACTCGGGATGGGCGAACAGCGCCCGCAGGACCGGCCCGATCTCGGTGTCCGAGTCGAGGTAGACGGCGGCGAGCGTGGTGACCAGGTCTGCTGACGGGGCGTCCGACACGAACCGCCGGGCCAGCTGGGTGGCCACCGAACGGGCGGTCGCCGGGTGGCGGGCGAGGTAGCCCAGGAACGCCCGGACGGCGACCGGCCCGCCCGCCGGGTCGGCGTTGGCGTGCCGGAACCCCAGGATCTTCACCGCACCCACGGCGTGCCGTGCCGGCTCGTAGGTCACCGTCGTGTCCGGGGTGAGCACCAGGCCCGTGAGCAGCCGGGCGGCCTGCCGGACGTCCTCCTCGGAGTACACCCCGGCCCCGACCGTGTGCAGGTCGAGCAGTTCCCGGGCGAAGTTCTCGTTCGGGGTCGTGCCGGCCGACCCGGCGAGGTTGAGGTGGGTGAGCATCGCCGGGTGATAGGTGGCCGTGATCAGCAGGTCCTCGAAGCGGCCGAGCGCGTGGCGCCGGAGGACCGTTCGGTCGAAGTCGGCGCGGGTGAGCCGAGCGTTGTCGATGGTCACCGGCAGGGTGAAGCGATCGGCCCAGCATCCGACCATCACCTCGAAGAGCTGCCGCCGGCTCCAGATCGCCCGGCCGAGGTGCGCGGCCTGCAGGTCGCGCGCCGCATCGGTGTGGCTCTCCGGATCGTCCTCGTACTCCACCCAGAGCGACTGCGGGCTGCGGGCGAGGCTGGGGTACATCGCCGCGACCGCGTCCCCCTCCGGGTCCGGGAGCCACTCCGGGGCGAGCTGGCGCCCCAGCCACGCCGGGATGCCCAGCTTCTTGATCTCCGCGCGCAGGGCCGGGGTCGCCCCGTAGGTGACCCGGCTCAGCACCAGTTCAGGCGTGACGTCCTCGGCGACCGGCGCCGGCTGCGGTGGTGCCGGACGCCCCGGGGGTGCCGGCATCCCCGGGCTCCCCGCGGTGCCGGCCGCGCGCCGTCCGTCCGCCGGCTGGACGGCGCGGAGCCCGGTGGTCGTGTCGATCTCGAACGCGAGCGGGCTGGTCGTCACCGCGATGCCGGTGTTCGCGGTGACCACCGCGGCCGGGTCGGGAGCGGGCTGCGCCGCGGACGCGGCGCCCGCGGACCGGCGCGCGGCGCCCGCGACCCCGGCCCGTGCTGCGCGGGTGGTGCCCACGGGCCCCACCCGCTGCTCAGCCTGGAAGAGCCCGGCCCGCCATCCGGCGCCGATGGCCCCGCCGGTGAGCGCCGCGGCACCGAGGGCGCCGGCGACCAGAGCCCGGCGGGAGGGGCCGGTGGGCAGGAGCTCCACCGGGGCCGGCTCCACCGGCGGGCGCAGGCGGATGCGGACCGTGGGGGTCTCGTCGTCCGGCGCGGGTGCTTCTGCCGGCGCCAGGTCCGGCGCGCGAGTGCCGGCCGGCTCGGGGGGCGCCGTCGGTTCGCTGGTCGGTGGTGATGTGTCGCGCCTGGATTCGGTGGTGCCAGGTGTGGGCGCCGCCGGTTGCGCCGTCGCCCTGGCCGGCCGTCCGGGGTCGGGTGCGACCGGTGTCGCGCCGGCCTCCGGGGCCGGCGGGACGCGCGGAGCCGGGTCGGACGGGACAACGGGTGCCCGCCCGGCCCGGGTCGCCGGTCTCGGCGGGTCGACCGACTCCGTCCGGTTCGCCCCGGCCCCCCGGGTGCCCCGCGACCTGCGCCGCCTGCGGCCCTCGGTGCGGGTGCGGGACTGTTTCGGCGGCGCGGGGGGTGCCACCGGCGCGGAGGGGGCCGCCGGGCCGGAGAGCGCCGGTGGGCCGGAGGGCGCCGCGTCGGGCGTCGTGGAGCCGGTGGGCGGCCGCTTCGAGGAGTCGGTGGGCACCGAGTGCCGTGCCGTGCGCACGGCCGGCCCGCGGTCTCGGGGCGACTCCGGCACGGGAGCGGAGGAGCGGTGCCGGCCGTCGAACGCGGGGCGACGCCGCGGATCGAAGATCCCGGTCCCCCCGGGCGGGCTGATCGGTGAGCGCAGCGGCTGGGCCGGCAGCACGTATGCCGGGACCTGGCTGGACGAGTACGGGCTGGGCCTGGTCGTCGGGCCCCGGTCGGCGGGCACGTCGTCGGACGCCGTCCGGGGTGCGCTCTTCTCCGGATCCTGGGGGAGGCGGGCAGCAGATCGCACAGGTGGCCCCCGAGGTGGTCGGACGGAGCGCCCAGCCGGGCGTGCCTGGAAGCTAGCGATCGCTCTGCGTCACGGACAACAGCACAGCGAAGTTATGAGGTGGACTTGACAGACAATTGACGTTCGTCTCGGTACGCCCTCACGGCGCCGGCCGAGATCCTCAGGACGATCGTGGTCACGAGCTGCGCAGTCGTGGTGACGAGCGTCGGGAGGGCTGAGGCCGTCGAGGACCGCCTGGAGGTCTTGGGTGGGGCGGCGGCGCCCCCGGCTGCGAGGTGGGGCTCACGCTCAAGCGACCGACCGGGACGGACGACACAGCAGGGGACCGGCAAGACGGAAGGGAGCAGCCGTGAGGACGACCGGCGGGCGCCCGGTATCGGACCCCGGTGCGTCCGTGCTGGAGCAACTCCCGGTCGGGGTCGCTCAGGTGGACGCCCGCGGAGCCGTGATCAGGATGAACCGGGCGCTGCTGGAGCTCCTCGGGCGCGACCAGGACAACGACCTGGCCACCGGCTGGACCGTCCCCGGTGCGGGCCTGGCCACCGGACGGGCGAGCCTGCTCGCCGACGTGGACGCCGGGCAGCGAGCGCCTCGCCTGGTGCACCTGCGGCACGTCGACGGCCGGCGCCTGGTGCTCCGGGTCCGCGCCGGAGACCTCGACCCGGAGAATCCCGCGGCCGGATACCTCGTCGTCCTCGACGACGTCACCGCGGATCACGTGCTCGCCGAACGGCTGGCCGACCAGGCCGCGAGGACCGAGGACCGGCTCCACCAGGTGTTCGACGCCAGCCCGGACGCGTTCGCGGTCTACCACGCCGTCCGGGACGACGCCGGGCAGGTCGACGGCTTGGTCCTCGGCATGCTCAACGCCGCCGGGCTCGCCGACACCGGGTGGGCTCTGGAGGAAGTGCTCGGGATGGACGTCCGGCACGTCGTCCCGCAGGTCGAGGAGTCCGGCTTCCTGGCCTCGATGCTGGCCGTGCTCGCCGGCGCGCCACCGCACCTGGGCCGGTTCGTCCTCGCCCGGGGCGGGCGGACCCGCGTCCTCGAGGGGCGCAGCGTCAAGCTGGACGACGACACCCTGCTGGTGACCTGGCGTGACGTCACCGACATCGTCGAGGGCGAGCGGTTGTTGGAACGGGCCTACGAGGAGACCGCGGAGATGCGGGCCACCCTGCAGACCGCTCTCGACGCCACCACCGACTGCTTCGCCGTCTACGCCCTGGAGTGGGCCGAGTGCGACGGCACCCGGCAGTTGTGCGGCCTGCGCGTGGTCCATGCGAACGCGGCGGCGTCCAGCCGGCTGGGGCTGGAGCCGCAGGACATGATCGGAATGGAGCTCCGGGAGTACTTCCCGGAGGCGCTGAGCTCCGGGCTGTGGGACCGCATCCTCGAGGCCGTGGCGACGAAGACGCCGGCCCATCACCGGGTGCACTCCTTCGACGTGGCGGGGGAGTGGCGGTCGTCGTGGGACAACACGGTCGCGCCGGTCGGTGAGGAGCGGTTGACGATCACCTGGCGGGACGTCTCCGCCGAGGAGCGGGCGCTGCGCCAGCTCGCCCGGCACCGGGACGAGGCGATGCACTCGGCCAGGCACGACGCCCTCACCGGGCTGCCCAACCGCGTCCTCCTGCGCGAGCACCTCGCGCAGGCGCTCCGCGCCTGCCCCGGCCACCAGCGGGTCGGCATCGTCTTCGTGGACCTGGACCGGTTCAAGGAGATCAACGACACGTACGGACACGCCGCCGGCGACGCCGTGCTCTGCGCGACCGCTCGCCGGCTGGCCCGTGTCGTCCGGCAGGGCGACCTCGCGGCCCGGCTGGCCGGCGACGAGTTCGTGCTCGTCCTCACCGGGCTGGCGTCGGACTGGACGCCGGACGTCTTCTTCGCGCGCGCCACCGAGTTGCTGACCGCGCCGGTACGGACCGAGGACGTCGAGCTGCACCCCGAGGCGAGCCTGGGGGCGGTCGTCTGGGCGCCGCACGTCGGCGATGCGGACGTCGATGGGCTGATCAAGAGCGCGGACGCCGCGATGTACCAGGTGAAGGCGACCCGGCGCGCCGCCCGGTGAGCCCGCGCGTACGCGCCGCCCTCCGGTGAGCCCCGGCGTGGGGTGTGCCGTTGAATGGCAGGCATGCCGAATCGGTTGGCGACCGCGACGAGTCCCTACCTGCAGCAGCACCGGGACAACCCGGTCGACTGGTGGCCCTGGGGTGAGGAGGCTTTCGCCGAGGCGCGGCGTCGCGACGTCCCCGTCCTGCTCTCGGTGGGGTATGCGGCCTGCCACTGGTGCCACGTGATGGCGCACGAGTCGTTCGAGGACGCGGACACCGCGCGGCGGATGAACGAGGGGTTCGTGAACGTCAAGGTGGATCGGGAGGAGCGCCCGGACGTCGACGCGATCTACATGTCCGTGACCCAGGCCCTCACCGGTCACGGCGGCTGGCCGATGACCGTGTTCCTGACCCCGGACGGTCGCCCGTTCTATGCCGGCACGTACTTCCCGCCCCGGCCGTCGCCGGGGCTGCCGTCGTTCACCCAGGTCCTGACCGCGATCGGGGACGCCTGGCGTGGCCAGCGCACCGAACTGGAGGCCGCGGGGGGGCGGATCGCCGCGGCGCTGGCCGGGCGTGGGCTGCCCGTCGCGTCCGGTGCCGCCGCGGACGAGGAGCTGGCCGCCCTGGTCGCCGCCGCCGTCCGGGCGCTGGCCGACGACGAGGACGCCGAGCACGGCGGGTTCGGCGCGGCCCCGAAGTTTCCCCCCTCGATGGACCTGGAGTTCCTGATCAGGCACGCCGCGGCCGGGGACGGGGCGTCCACCGCGCAGACCCGCGCCAGCGCGGGCGAGATGGCGGGGCGCACCCTGCGGGCGATGGCCCGCAGCGGGATGTACGACCAGCTGGGCGGCGGCTTCGCCCGGTATGCCGTCGACCGGTCCTGGACGGTGCCGCACTTCGAGAAGATGCTCTACGACAACGCCCTGCTGGCCCGGGTGTACCTGCACTGGTGGCGGTTGACCGGCGAACCGACCGGCGCCCGGGTCGCCCTCGAGACCTGCGACTGGATGGTCGCCGCGCTGGGCACGGCCGACGGCGGCTTCGCGTCGTCCCTGGACGCCGACACGCCCTTGCGGGCTCCCGACGGGTCCGTGCGCGGGGTGGAGGGCTTCACCTACGTCTGGACGCCGGGTCAGCTGGCCGAGGTGCTCGGCGCCGACGACGGCGCCTGGGCCGCGGACCTCCTGCAGGTCAGCCGGCAGGGCAGCTTCGAACACGGCACCTCGACGCTGCGCCTGGCCCGGGACGTGTGGGCCTCGGCCGAGGCCGAGCGGT
>DATDMG010000186.1:0-29817 GCA_036518955.1 Kineosporiaceae bacterium
CACGGCCGCGGAGCCCCGGCCGGACCACCTGACGCCCTCGCCGGCCGGCGAGGGCGTCAGGTGGTCCGGCCGGGGCTCCGCGGCCGTGCCGTTCAGGCGTGAGCCCTCTCACGGTCCTCGCCGAGCAGGCGACTCACGGCCATCGCGACGAGGGCGACCACGAGCGCGGCCAGGATCGTCGACCAGAGGAACGGTCCGGAGCGGAACTCCACGCCCGCCTTGCCCGCGAGCCACCCGGCGACCTTGAGCATGGCCGCGTTCACCACGAGCGCCATCAGCCCGAAGGTCAGCAGGTACAGGCACCCGGTGACGAACGTGACCAGCGGCTTGAGGACGGCGTTGACCACGGCCAGTGCGGCCCCGACGACGAGCAGCGCGACCACCGACTCGGCCGGCGTGCTGGCCGTGATCGAGACTCCCGGGACGATCAGCGTGGCCACCCAGACCGCGACGGCGTTCGCCACGACGTTGGCGAGGAGGCTGAACATGCCCAGATCCTCGCACGCGCGCCGACGTCCCCTCGATGGGGGTAACCCGCGATGATCGAGCTCGCCCAGCACGAGGTGATCAGGATCCTGGGCTGCCTGGCCGGCAGCGAACTTTTCGGCAGTCGGCATCCGTCGGCAGGGCATCGCGAGTCGGCACGGACCGACGGCCGTGGCCAGCCGCGAACGCGAAGGCGTCAGGGCGAACCGGCCGGCCGCGGAGCGTCGCCGCCCGACAGCCGGTGGGCGGCATCGCCGGCCGCGGTCATCACGGCCGTCGGTATCGCCGGGTCCGAGAGCTCGGCACCGAGCTGGACGATGCCGATGCTCGCCGTGGACCACTCCGACGTCCGGATCGGGGATGCGACGCCCAGCGCCCCGGCCTGCAGGGCTCCGGTGCTGAGCGCGTACCCGGTGCGGCGGGCCAGCACGACGGCTTCCGGATCGTCGGCGGAGGCGGGTCGGCCGGCGAGGATGGCGACGCCGTCGGCCCCGACGGGGAGCGGGTGGCGGGACCCTTGTCGGACGGCGAGGTGGAACGTGCTCTCGGGAGGTTCCTCGGCCAGCAGGATCAGGGCCTGGTCGCCGTCCGCGATGCTCAGGATCGCGGTGCTGTTCGTGGCGCGACTGAGCCGGCGCAGGATCGGCAGCACGATGGACTGCAGACTCGGCCGGAGGCGGCTGGCGAGCTCCGCCACGCCGATGCCGAGCACGTAGCGGGTATCGGTCCGCCCGACCAGGCGGTGTGCCTCGAGCGTCCGCAGCAGCCGGTAGACGACGGCCCTCGCCGTGGAGAGCTGGTCGGCGATCTCGGCGGCGGTCAATCCGTCAATGTGCGTGGCCAGCAGCGACAGTACGGTGAGGCCACGGTCAAGGGTCTGTGAAGTTTCGCCTACCGGCGAGCTCATCGCGCCTTTCTTCGGCCCGTCTGCGTAGTGCATCAGCGATCACCTGCCTGATCGTGCGAATCGGTTCCGGGTCGATCGCATCGTGGTCTAGCACATCCTGCCGTTCGACACGCTCGGTAGCGCACTGCGTACCCGCGAGTCCCGGACCGCGAGGAGGTTCCGTGTCGTGGCGGTTGACGGCAGGACCCGTCCGACATAGCGTACGGCTATCGTCCACACAGAACGGTAATCGTACATGACTCGACGATCGTCCACCGAGGGGCTCGCCCAGAACCTCCCTGCGGCACCGTTCATCGCGGGTCGCTGGGAGGCGGCTTCGACGTCCCCGACCTTCGATGTGATCGACCCGGTCACCGAACGCACGCTCATCACCGTGTCCGAGGCTGGTGCAACCTCCGTGGACCGTGCGGTCTCGGCGGCCCGCGAGGCACTGGACGACGGTGAGTGGGGCCGGATGGATGGTGCCGAGCGCGGTCGGCTGTTGAACCGCCTCGCCGACCTCGTGCAGGAACGCGCCGACGAGATCGCCGACCTGGAGTCCCTCGACGTCGGCAAGCCCGGGATAGAACCACGGATGATCGACGTTCCGCAAGCAATAGCTACGTTCCGTCACTATGCCGGGTGGGCAGACAAGATCGACGGCCGGTCGACGGTCAGCACGTCCGGATACATGGGGCGCCGGACGCTCAGCTACAGCATCCGTGAGCCGATCGGCGTCGTTGCCGCCATCATTCCATGGAACTCGCCGACCATGATCGGTTCATGGAAGATCGCGCCCGCGTTGGCGGCGGGGTGCGCCGTCCTCCTGAAGCCCCCGGAGGACGCGCCGCTGACATCGCTGCTGCTGGCCGGCTTGGCGCAGCAGGCGGGTCTTCCGGCCGGGGCGCTGAGCGTGCTGCCGGGTCGGGGCCGCACCACGGGGCAACACCTGATCGAGCATCCGGGAGTGGACAAGATCTCCTTTACCGGCAGCCCGGAAACCGGGCGGATCGTCACCGCCGCCGCCGCCGAAGGCTTCCGACCGGTCACCCTGGAGCTGGGCGGCAAGAGTCCGCAGATCGTCTTCGCCGACGCCGACCTGGATCAGGCGGCCGACGGGGTGGCACTGGGCATCTTCGCCAACCAGGGTGAGGTGTGCGCCGCCGGTAGTCGCATCCTCGTGCAGCGCCGGGTGTACGCCGACTTCGTCGACCGGCTGGCGGCGCGGGCCGCCAAGATCGTACTCGGCGACCCCTTCGACCCGGGGACCACGATGGGGGCCCTGATCAACTCCCAGCAGCTGACGAAGGTGCTGCGCTACATCGACATCGGGCGCGAGCAGGGTGCCCGCCTGGTCACCGGCGGCGGCCGCCCGGACCGCGCGGGCTACTTCGTGGAGCCGACCCTCTTCGCGGATGCGACCACCACGATGACCATCGCGCAGGAGGAGATCTTCGGTCCGGTCGGCACGATCATTCCGTTCGACGACGAGCAGCACGCGATCGGCATCGCCAACGACAGCAGGTACGCACTCGCGGCCACGTTGTGGACCGCTGACCTCGGCCGGGCCCACACCGTGGCCCGGCTGGTCAAGGCAGGGGCGGTCGCGGTCAACGGGTGGTCCCCGCTGGACCCCCGACTGCCGTGGGGCGGTTCCAAGCTCAGCGGACACGGGCGTGAGCTCAGCTGGGCCGGGATCGAGGCCAACACCCAGGAGAAGACCGTCACCGTCATCCTGTGACCCCAGATCCGTTGCACCCCGTGGGCGCCGGTCCGGTGACGCCGGACCCGTGCCTGTGACAGCAGACCATCAACCGCCTGGTAGGAAAGGAAGACACCCGGATGTCCACCCGTGTGCTCGTTGCGTACTACAGCGCGACCGGTTCGGTGCATCGGCTCGCTCTCGCCGTCGCCGCCGGAGCGGAATCGGCCGGCGCCGAGGTTCGCCTGCGCCGGGTCGCCGAGCTCGCCCCGCCCGAGGCGATCGCCGCGAACGCGGACTGGGCCAGGCACCGGCGGGAGACCGACCCCGAGGTGACGCTGGCCAGCGTGGACGATCTGGAATGGGCCGACGGTTACGCCTTCGGTACACCGACTCGTTACGGCGCCCCGGCGTCCCAGCTGAAGCAGTTCCTCGACTCCGCCGGCCGGCTCTGGCAGGAAGGGAAGCTGGCGGACAAGCCGGTGACGGCGTTCGTCTCCTCCGCCGAGCGGCACGGCGGTCAGGAGTCGACAATCCTCTCCCTCAACAACGTCTTCTACCACTGGGGCTGCCTGATCCTCCCGGTGGGGTACACCGATGACGTCGTCTTCGCCGCCGGTGGAAATCCCTACGGGACGTCGTGGCCGGCGGGATTCCCGTCCACCATGCCGGACGAGGCCGCCCTGACCTGCGCCCGCTACCAGGGCACCCGGCTCGCGCACTTCACCCAGGTCCTGGCGGCCGCTCGGTTGCAGACGCAGTCCACGGCGGAGTAAGCGTCCGCCTCCGTTCGCCCTGGTCCCTGGCACGCGTTCGCGCAGGGGATGCCACCGTCCGATGGGCCTGTCGGCCGTGCACTTTCCAAGGAGGAACAGTGGGCTCCGGTTCCGTCACGGGTGCAGAGGCACTCCTTCTCGCCGTCCGCGACGGCGGGGTCGATGTGTGCTTCGCCAACCCGGGTACCACGGAGATGCCGCTGGTGGCCGCCCTGGACCGGGTCCCGGGAATGCGTGCCGTGCTCGGACTGCAGGAGAACGTGTGCACCGGCGCGGCCGACGGTTTCGCCCGGATCGCCGACCGACCGGCGATAACGGTGCTCCACCTGGGGCCTGGCCTGGCGAACGGGCTGGCCAACCTGCACAACGCCCGACGCGCCCGCACTCCGCTGGTGAACGTGGTTGGTGATCACACCAGTTGGCACCTTCCCTTCGACGCGCCGCTGACGTCGGACATCGCGGCCCTGGCCGCGACCGTCGGCACCGTGCACACGGTCGGCGGCCGCGGCGAGATCGGCCTACGGACGCGTCAGGCACTGGACGACGCGTGTCGGCTGCTCGGGGTGTCGACGGTCATCGTGCCGGCCGACCACCAACAGGTGAGCGCGCCGGAACCGGCGGGACCACCCGCCGTGCGACCCTCGAGGCCGCCGGTGGGCCCGGACCAGGTGACCTCCACCGCGGCCCGGCTCCGCGCGGGCGGACGGGCGGTGGTCCTGCTCGGGGGCAATGCCCTGACGCGCTCCGGGCAGGAGGCTGCGGCGCGGATCGCGGTCGGGACGGGGGCGCAGCTGTACTGCGAGACGTTCCCCGCCCGAGTGGAACGCGGCGGGGGGCTCCCCGCTGTCGACCGCCTCCCGTACTTCCCCGAAGTCGCGCTGGCCGCGCTGCAGGACGCCGAGGTCGTCGTGACCGCGGGTGCCGGTGACCCGATCGCCTACTTCGGCTACGACGGCCTGCCGAGCAGCCTCGCCCGCCCCGCGCAGCTGTGCCGACTGGCGCTGCCGCACCAGGACGCCGAGCAGGCGTTGGTGGAGCTGGCGGCGCTGGTCGGCGCGGAAGGCGGCTGCGAGCCCTGCCCCCAGATCGACCTGCCCCCGGACGATGCGCCGCTGACCGGCCAGGTCGTCGGCGCGGTCGTCGCCGCCGAACTCCCGGACGGCGCGATCGTGTCGGTGGAGGGCGGCACGAGCGGCTACCCGTTCTTCACCGTCTCCGCGGCCGCTCCGGCGCATACCGTCCTGACGAACACCGGCGGCGCGATCGGGCAGGGTCTTCCGTGCGCCCTGGGCGCCGCCATCGCGGCGCCCGACCGTCCGGTGATCGCCTTGCAGTCGGACGGCAGCGCCCTCTACACCGCGCAGTCCCTGTGGACGATGGGCCGGGAGCGCTGCAACGTCACGGTGCTCATCGCCGCGAACCATGCCTACGGCGTGCTGCGCACCGAACTGCGGCGGCACGGCACCACCCAGTGCGGACCGCAGGCGTCCGCCCTGACCAGCCTGAGCGATCCGCCCCTCGATTGGGTGGCGCTGGCCCGGGGGTTCGGGGTCCCGGCCACTCGAGCGGGTTGCGTCGGGCAGTTGCGACAGTCCCTGACCGAGGCCGGCAACACCGACGGCCCCTTCCTCGTCGAGATGGCGCTATGACCACCACAGTCGTTCCTTTCCTCCCACCGTCCATGCCTGACGACGTGATGTCGTTCCTGGCCCGCGATCACGGGCTGCTCATCGGCGGTCGATGGATGCCCGCCCAGGCGTCCGAAAGCCTCATCTGCGTCAACCCCGCCACCGGGCAACCCCTGGCCAAGGTGGCCCGCGGCACCGCGGCTGACGTCGACCGGGCCGTGGCCTCCGCACGGAAGGCGCTGGCGCACCCGGCCTGGCGCGACCTGTCACCCCTCCAGCGTGGAGAACTCCTGCATCGACTGGCCCAACTCGTCGAGGACCACGCCGACGAACTAGCCCTGATCGAGTCGCTCGACAACGGCAAGCCGATCACTGTGGCCCGCACCGTCGACGTCGGGACGACCGTCAAGCTGTTCCGGTACTTCTCCGGCTGGCCGAGCAAGTTCGAGGGCAGCACCATCCCGGTGTCTCCCCGTGACGGCCGGAGGATCCTCAACTACACGCTGCACGAGCCCGTCGGCGTGGTGGGTGCCATCGTGCCCTGGAACTTCCCGGTGTCCATGGCCGCGTGGAAGCTGGCCCCCGCGTTGGCGATGGGCAACACCGTCGTGCTGAAGCCTGCCGAGGAGACGTCGCTGTCCACCCTTCGGCTGGCCGAACTCGTGCAGGAGGCAGGCTTCCCACCCGGCGTGGTGAACGTGGTGACCGGCGAGGGCGCCGTCGTCGGCGCGGCGATCGCGGCCCATCCGCAGGTGGCCAAGGTGGCCTTCACCGGGTCCACCGAGGTGGGGCGCCTCATCGCGACGGCCGCGGTGGGCAATCTGAAGAAGGTTTCGCTCGAGCTCGGCGGGAAGTCCCCGCACATCGTTCTCCCGGACGCCGACCCGCACGCCGTCGCCGAGGCGGCCGCCGAGGCCATCTTCTTCAACCAGGGCCAGACCTGCACCGCTGGATCGCGGCTGTACGTGCACGAACGGGTCTACGACGACGTGATGTCCGCGCTCGTGGACCGCGCCCGGCGGATCGTGGTCGGCCCCGGGTACGAGCCGGCGACCCAGATGGGGCCCCTGGTGTCCCAGCGGCAGCTGACCAGGGTCCGGTCCTACATCGAGTCCGGGCTGAGCCAGGGTGCGGTCCTGCAGACCGGGGGGTCACGACCGCCTGATCTGGCGGAGCCGTACGCCGGCGGCTTCTTCCTCGAACCGACGGTGTTCGTCGAGACCGATCACGCCATGCGGGTCGTCCGCGAGGAGATCTTCGGCCCGGTCCTCGTCGCGATGCGTTGGAGCGACGTCGACGACCTGGTCGACAAGGCCAACGACTCCCCGTACGGGCTCGCCGCCGGCATCTGGACCAACGACCTCACCCAGGCGCACCGCCTCGCCGCGGCGATCAGAGCCGGAACGATCTGGATCAACTGCTACAACCTCACCGATCCGGCGTCGCCGTTCGGCGGCTACAAGGAATCGGGCTGGGGTCGCGAGATGGGTCGCGACGTCCTGCACCACTACACCGAGACCAAGAGTGTGTGGGTGAATCTGACATGATCGAACGGGACGCATTTGCTGGGCAGGTCGCTATCGTCACCGGCGGCGGCCAGGGCATCGGCAAGGCGATCGCCCGGGCCCTGCTGCAGGGCGGTGCGACCGTCGTCATCGCCGCCCGGCGGATGGCGGTGCTGGAGCGCACGGCCGAGGAGCTCTCCGCCCAGCACGGCGGGGACGTCGTCCCGATTGCCGCCGACACCACGGACAGCGAGTCGGTGGACGCCCTGGCCGAGCGAGCCGCGGCTCTCGGCCGGCTCGCGGTCCTGGTCAACGGCGCCGCCGCGCCCGCCGGGCTGGTCCGGAACGACATCGCGGACGTCGACCCCGAGGCCCTGCTCAGTGACCTCAACACCAAGGTGGTCGGTTACTTCCGGTGCGTCAAAGCGGTGGCGCCGTTCATGCGCGGCAACCATTACGGCCGGATCGTCAACATCGGAGGGCTGACCGGTCGGTCGAGTCATGCCCTGTCCGGGATGCGCAATCTCGCCGTCGTGCACATGACCAAGGCGCTGTCCGACCAACTCGGTCCGGACGGGATCACGATCAACACCATTCATCCGGGCGTGATCGAGACCGAGCACATCCACGAGCTGTACGCCAAGAACGCCGCGGCGGAGGGCATCACGCCCCAGCAGGTGGAGCTCAATTTCATCGCCCAGACTCCGATCCGCCGAGTGATCGACCCCGCCGAGGTGGCGAACCTCGTCTGCTTCCTCGCCTCACCCGCGGCGGGTGCCATCACCGGTGAATCGCTGGGCATCGACGGCGGAATGACCCGCGGCATCTTCCTGTAGCCCAGCGTCCGCGTCCTGCTGATGAGCAGTTCCGGCAGCAGATCATCACTGAAGGGAGGCCCTCCATGGAGGGAACGATCCTCGTCAGTACCGCCGGGCAGGGGGTGCTGCGCAGCGTGGACGACGGTGCCAGTTGGCAGCGGATCCCGCTGGGGCAGCACCTGGAGTTCGATGCGGTGGTGCGGGCCCTGGCGATTCACCCCGCCAGCCCGCACGTCGTGTTCGCAGGCGCCGACGTCGGGCTCGCCCGCAGCGATGACGCCGGGACCCGGTGGACCCGCGTGGAGTCCCCGTTCAACGACCTGCAGGTGTGGTCGATCGCGATCGACCCGCACGACCCGGACAGCATGCTGGTGGGGACCGGTGCTCCCGCGCGGGCCGTCATGTTCCGCACCACGGACGGCGGCGCCAGCTGGGAGCGACTGTCCCCGGAACTCCCCGAACACTGCGCGGGGGTGAGCAAGCCACGCATCCTCACCGCGACGTACGACCACGTCGACGGCAAGTCCGCCTGGTTCGGCGTCGAGGAGGGTGGACTGTGGCGCAGCCGCGACCGCGGCGAGACCTGGGACCGGGTCGACGGCAGCCGCCAGGAGCTTCCCCACGGGGTCACCGGGTCCGACGTCCACTGTGTCGTGGTGGTCGACGGGCCGCCGAAGACCCTGGTGTGCGTGGTGGTCAACGCGATCTTCGTCAGTCAGGACGACGGGCGGACGTGGACCCGCACCGATACCCGGTCGACGTGGGGCATCTACTACACCCGGCTGGTCGCCCGCATCCCGGGGACCAACTCCCTGTTGCTGGGCATCGGCGACGGAACCCCCGGAACCCGCACCATGATCTTCCGCTCCGACGACCTCGCCAGCACGTGGACCGAGTCCACCCTCGACGTCCCTGCCGGCTCGACCGTCTGGGCCATCGGCACCCACCCCACCGACCCCGAGCTCATCTTCGCCGGCACGAAGTACGGTGACCTGTTCCGCTCCGTCGACGGCGGGCGCCACTTCACCAAGGAATGGCGAACGTTCCCGGAGATCACCGACGTCGCCTGGACCCCGGCCATCGCCGCCGAGCCGCCGGCCGCCCAGCACTGACCTCGGCACCACCAGGAGCAAGAAGTGGAGACCGCCATGTCCGACCAAGACCGCACGCCCCCCGCCGCCTCCGCCGGCGAGGCCGGCAGCGCCCGGAACGGCGCGGTGAAGCCCGTCATCGTCCGCACCCATCTGTCGATCTTCGTCCGCGACCCGGAGTCCTCGGCACGCTGGTTCGCCGACGTCCTCGACATGACGATCACGGCCCGCGGGCCCCAGTGGGTGTTCCTCTCCTTCGGCCGCAAGCACCACGACCTGGCCCTCATCCAGGCGGAGGAGGGTGCGCTGCACGGAGGGCTCGGGCTGCAGCACTACGGCCTGGAGATCCAGGGGGACCTCGACGAACTGCGTCGGCTCTACGGCATGTTGCTCTCCAAGGGCGTGACCGTCGTCAAGACGACTGATCACAAGGTGGGCTTCGGACTGTACTTCGAGGACCCCGACGGCAATCGGTTCGAGTTCTTCGCCGAGACCGTCGCCGATGACGAGGAGGGGCGGCGGGTTCTCGGCGAGCACCATGCTCCCAGCGACCCCATCGATCTCGAACCCCTGTACACCTGAGCTCCCTGAGCCCCGAGCCAGTTCACCGCCCTCGACCGACGGAGTGCCCCGATGCCCGATCCGAACTTCGGCCCGTACCACGTCCGGAAATGGTTCACACAGGTCGAGGACGTGCTCGCCAACGAAGCCGGCCTGCCGGCGGACGGGGAGCCCGTGCGGCGCATCGTCGTGGCCGCCGCGATCCACAACCCGTACGCCGGCCGCTTCAGCCACGATCTCACCGAGATCGTGGCGAAGTCGGACCTGCTGGGCCTGGAGGTGGGTCGGCGTGCGGTGGAGGCGGCCGGTGACGCCCCGATCCGCAGCTACGGCAAGGCGTGCATCGTCGGGCTGCTCGGCGAGTACGAGCACGGCAACGCGTTCCTCACCCAGACCTTCGCCGACCCGGTCCGGGAGAGTGTCGGAGGAGGCAAGGCCTGGGTCCCCTCGACCGGAAAGCTCGGGCCTGCCGGTGCCAGCATCGACATTCCGCTGGCGCACAAGGACGCGCTCTACGTCCGGTCCCACTACGACACCGTCACCGTCGCCTTCGGTGACGCCCCTCGCCCCGACGAGGTCGTCATCGCCTTCGCGTTCGCCTCGCGCGGTCGGCTGCACGCTCGCCTCGGCGGTCTGTCGCCGGACGCCGTGCACGGCGACGACGGCCTGCGCTGACCCCACCACGACCAGCCCGGAGGCCACGATGACCGCGACAGCACCGAGTAGCCATCACCTCGGGATCCACGGGCTCACGCACCACTACCTCAGCTGGGGCGAGTCCGCCGCATCCGCCGTCGTCCTGCTGCACGGGCTGCGCAGCTACGCGTACACCTGGGACCGGTTGGCCCGAACCCTGGCCGACTCCCACTACCTCGTCGCGCCCGATTTCCGCGGCCGCGGCGACAGTGCCTGGGACCCCGTGCGCAACTACTACCTGGACACGTATCTCGCCGACCTCGAGGAACTCGTCTCCCAACTGGGGCTCGGGCGCTTCGCCGTGATCGGCCACTCGTTGGGGGGAGCCGTCGGCTATGCCTACGCCGCCCGCCACCCCGAACACGTCACCAAGCTGATCGTCGAGGACATCGGCCCCGGTTCCTCCACGCACACCGCGGGAGCCGACCGCATCCTGCGGGAACTCGGTGACGTCCCCACCACCTTCGACTCACTCGACGACGTCCGTGCGTACTGGCGCCGGATCCGTCCCGACATCGCTGACGAGGCCCTGGATTCGCGGGTCCGGAACACCGTGCGACCGGGGCCGGGTGGGCGGTGGGAGTGGAAGCTCGACATGCAGGGCATCGCCGAGGCCAGGCGGAACGGTGATCCCGGCAGGTCGCCGGACCTGTGGAGCTGCGTCGATGCGCTGCAATGCCCCACCCTGGTCATCCGCGGCGGTGCATCGGACTTCCTGGCCGTCGAGACCTGCGAGCAGCTGACCCGGCGGCAACCGCTGATCCGCTGGGTCGAGGTACCCGCCGCCGGTCACTACGTCCACGACGACAACCCGGAGGCCGTCATCGACCTGGTGACGGACTTCCTGGCCGGGACCGCGGGCCGGGTGGCCCCATGAACGGCGCCCCCAGACCGCGCCCCGCAGCGGACGCCGAACTCTCCCCGGCAGCCGACCTGCCGCGCCGACGGCCGCCCGATCACGTACCCGTGGCGGTCGTCGGCGCAGGGCCGGTCGGCGCGACCGCGGCGAATCTGCTGGGCCTCTACAACGTCGAGACCCTCGTCCTCGACCGCGAGCCGGGAGTCGTCGACTATCCCCGCGCCATCGGGATCGACGACGAGACCCTGCGCACCTTCCAGACCATCGACCTCGTCGACGAGATCCTTCGGGACGCCATCCAGAACGTTCCGCTGAAGTTCTTCGACGCCAAGGGATACTGCCTGGCGGAGATGCAGCCGACCGGACGCGAGAACGGCTGGTACAAGCGCAACATCTTCATGCAACCCACTGCCGAACTGGCCTTGCGACGCGGGCTGGAGCGATTCCCTCATGTGCACCAGTTGTGGAGCACTGAGCTACGCAGGGTGTCGCAGGACCGGCATGGCGTCACGCTGCACCTGGTGGACGAGCACGGAGAGCCGCGCACCATCCGCGCCGACTACGTCATCGCCGCCGACGGCGGGCGAAGCCCGGTCCGGTCCCAGCTCGGGATCCCGCTGGAGGGATCCACCCACGCCCGGAAGTGGGTGGTCATCGACTGCGCGGACGATCCGCTCGACGCCCCCTACACCGCGCTGCATTGCGATCCACGCCGGCCCTATGTCTGCGCGCGGATGCCCCACGGCCACCGCCGGTGGGAGTTCATGCTGTTCCCCGGCGAGGACGGCGACGAGGTGCTGGATCCCAGCCGCATCGCCCGCCTGCTGCGACATCACGTCGACGACCCCGGTGCAGTAGAGATCATCCGTGCCCGGGTCTACACGCACCACTCCCGGATCGCCGCCCGGTTCCTCCAGGGCCGGGTCGCCCTGGTTGGTGATGCCGCCCACCTGATGCCGCCGTGGGCGGGGCAGGGGATGAACACCGGCATCCGCGACGTGACGAACCTGTGCTGGAAGCTCGCCGCCGTCGTGACGGGTGAGGCCGATCCCTTGCTCTTGACGACCTACGACCAGGAGCGGCGGCCGCACGCCCAGGCCATGATCGACCTGTCCACGACGTTCGGCCGGATCGTCAGCCCCACCCTCCTCCCGAGCGCCTGGACCAGGGACCGGGTCCTGCGCGCCGTCTCTCGGGCGCCCGCGGTGAAGCGGTGGACCATGGAAATGCGCTTCAAGCCCACGCCCTACTACAGCGAGGGCTTCGTCGCACCGGAGCGCGCCCGACCCCGGACCCGCAGCGAGGGTCGGATGTTCATCCAGCCGGCGATCGAGGCGCCCGGCGGAGTCCGGCAGCGTCTGGACGATCTCCTGGGCCCCTGGTTCGCGGTGATCGGTTTCGACGTCGATCCGCTCACCCGCCTCGACGACCGGCAGTTGTCCGCCCTCGCCCGCCTCCGCCCGCATGTGATCAAGATAGTGCCGTCCCGGGCCGGTGAGCGCTGCCGCCGCGACCCCTGCGTGATGCGCTCCACCACCGTCGTCGAGGACGTCGACAACGAGCTGCGGTCCTGGTTCCAGGCTCGCGACGGCACGGTGGCGGTGATCCGCCCGGACCGGTACGTCGCGGCCCTGACCACGCCGGACGGTCTCGGCGGCCGGCTCGCTGTGCTCGCTGACCAGTTCGTCGGAAGGTTACGGGCCGAGGGTTGACATCCCACCCCACCCGCGTCAGCATCGGTTCATTATCCGGACAGGTTGTCCGATTATCGCACACCATCCTTCCCGCCACGTCGTCCCTACCTTCTGGCAGGAGCCCACGTCATGTCCGCATCGCCAACGGTAGAACTCGGTCAGGGCAGGCTTTCCCTGACCGGTGTTCTCGCCCAATCTGTCGGCTTCATGGGACCGGTCTTCTCGGTCGCCTCGCTGCTCCCCCTGATCGTCGGGCTCTCGGCCACGGGTCGTGGGGCCGGGGTGGCCACCCCGCTCGCCATCATCATCGCCGGGATCGGGATGTTCGGAGCGGGCTGGATCATCGCCGAGTACGCCCGGCGCATCCACGTCTGCGGCTCGCTGTACGAGTACATCAGTGACACCTTCGGGCGTCGGGTCGGGGCGATCGCCGGGTGGGTGTACTACGGCGCCATGCTGATCCTCGCCGCGGCCACGTTCCTGGCGCTCGGCGGCCTGAGCGAGGCGTTCCTCGGTACGGCGTTCTCGGTGTCCGTCCCCTGGTGGTTGCTCTCGCTGGGCTACATCGCCGTCGCCGTCGTCCTCCTCGTCGTCGGCGTCCAGGTGTCCGTCCGCGCCCAGCTGGCGCTCGTCCTGATCTCCTCCGCCGTCGTCCTCGGCTTCGCCATCTACATCATCGCCCAGGGCGGCCTGGGCCGGCACAGCCTGTCGACCCGCCCGTTCAACCCGTTCGCCGTCGGCGGGCTGGATCTGCTGTACGGCGTCCTCTACGGCATCAACATGTTCATCGGCTTCGAGTCCGCGGCCAACCTCGCCGAGGAGACCGACGACCCCAAGCGGCACATTCCCCGGGCAGTACTGTGGTCGCTGATCATCGTGGGGATCTACTTCGTCATCACGGCCTACTCGCAGGACGTCGGCTTCGGGCTGGATGCGAACGCCTGGAAGAACAGCGTCTTCCCGCTGCAGACCCTCGCCTCCGGCGCGGCGTTCGGCTCCACCGGGTTCGGCAACCTGATGTCCGTCCTGATCCTGCTCGACATCCTCGCCGTGGCGATCGGCGTCGGCGTGGCGAGCACTCGCGGCATGTTCGCGATGGCGCGCGGCGGTAGCCTGCCCGCCGGCCTGTCCAGGGTCAGCGTTCGCTTCGGCACCCCCGTGGCCGGCGTCTGGCTGATGGGTGCGGTATCCGTCGCCTCGGTCCTGCTCGTCAGCCTGGGCGGCGGCGTCTTCTCGCGGGCCACCGGCCAGCCGGGGGTCCTGCAACCGGAGTGGGCGCCCATGTTCGGATGGATGGCCGGCTTCGCCGGGACCGGTCTGGCCATGATGTACCTGGCGGTGAGCCTCGCCGGCGCGCGGGGGCTCTGGCACCAGGTGAGCCGGCCCAAGCTGATGCTGGCCGCCGCAGCGGGTGTCACCGTCTCCGCGGGCGCGGTCTTCGGTTCCGTGTACCAGGCGAGCAGCCCGCTCGACACGGTGCCTTGGGTCCTGGGGCTGTGGATCGTCCTCGGGGTGGTCTGGTCCATGCTGGGCCTGCGCAATCCTGTCACCCTGACCATCGCGCAGAGCCACAGCTCCGAGGCCGCTGACCAGCTGACCGGTGAGACCGCCTGAGCCGGCGCAGACGCACCATGGACCGTGCCGGGAGCATCGCAGACCGTGCCGGGAGAAGGGACACCGTATGAGCGCTACGCCCGACGTCATCAGTCACCCGTACGACCCGCTGACCTCCGCCGAGATCGAGTGTGCGGCGGCTGCGGTGCGCAGTGCCAGACCTGACCTCCGCTCACCCCGGTTCCCGTTGATCCGGCTGGACTACCCGAGCAAGGATGCGGTCCGGACGTTCGACCCCGCACAACCGCCTCCGCGCACGGCCTTCGTCGTCGTGTACGACACCGCCGACGCGACCACCTACGAGGCTCGCGTCGACCTCGCCACCGCGGCCCTCACCGAGTGGGTCCACCGTCCCGATGTGCAACCCGCCATCATGATCGAGGAGATCATGGCGTTGGACGACATCGTCCGGAACGACCCGCACGCCGTGGCGGCCCTCATCCGCCACGGCGTCAAGGACCTCGACCTGCTGCAGATGGATCCGTGGTCCACCGGCACCCTTCCGGTGGACGGGGTCTCCGCCGCGCGGCGCCTCATCCGGGCCAGCGCCTACGTCCGGGAGTCGGTGCCCGACAACGCGTACGCCCGGCCGGTCGGCAACCTTGTGTTCGTCATCGACTGCAACGAACGCGCGGTGGTGGCGATCCAGGAGGGGGAGGTCCTCCCGCTCCCGCCCGAGAGCGGCAACTACGACGTCGGCAGTGTCGGCCCGTTGCGGAGCGACCTACGGGCTCTGGAGATCACTCAACCGGAGGGCCCCTCGTTCACCGTGTCGGGGAACGTGATCGAGTGGCAGCGCTGGCGGCTGCACGCGCACATCGACGCGGTGGAAGGCCTGGTGATCAGCGACGTCTCCTACCTGGACGGCGGGCGACGCCGCTCGATCATGCACCGGGCCTCGATGAGCGAAATGGTGGTCCCGTACGGCGACACCAGCGGCGACTTCTACTTCCGCAACGTTTTCGATGCCGGAGAGTACAATCTGGGCAAGACGGTCGGCTCGCTCACGCTCGGCTGTGACTGCCTGGGCGAGATCCGCTATCTCGACGCCGTGCTCGCCGATGAGCGCGGGGTCCCGCAGCGGATCACCAACGCGATCTGCCTCCACGAAGAGGACTACGGGATCCTCTGGAAGCACTGGAACTTCCGCTACGTCGAGCAGCCGGAGGTGCGCAGATCCCGCCGGCTCGTCGTCTCCGCCATTCACACCATCGGCAACTACGAGTACGGCTTCTTCTGGTACTTCTACCTCGACGGGACCATCCAGTTCGAGGCCAAGCTCACCGGAATCGTGCAGACCCGAGCCGTCGCCCCCGGGGACGAACCGGGCTACGGCACTCTGGTCGCACCCCAGCTCGACGCGCCGAACCACCAGCATCTGTTCAACGTCCGCCTCGACATGGAGGTCGACGGCCCGAACAACACCGTGCTGGAGGTGGATGCGGTCGGACTGCCGATGGGTCCGGGCAATGAGTACGGCAACGCGATCGTCGCCCGCAAGACCGAGATCACCAACGAGCGGGACGCCCGCCGATCCTGCAACATGGCCACCGCACGCAGCTGGCAGGTCATCAATCCGGGCGTGCGCAACCGATTGGGACGCCCGGTGGGCTACAAGCTGGTCCCGTTCAACGGCCCCACCCTGCTCGCCCACCCCGACAGCGACCTCGCCAAGCGGGCGGAGTTCGCGCGCAGCCACGTCTGGGTCACCCGCTACAGTCCGACCGAACTCCACGCCGCCGGCGACTATCCCAACCAGCACCCCGGTGACGGGATCGGCCGGTGGGTCGAGCAGGAGCGGGATCTCGCCGACACCGACGTCGTGCTCTGGCACACCTTCGGCACCTCTCACCTTCCGCGTCCGGAGGACTGGCCGATCATGCCGTGCGAGTATGTCGGCTTCTCCCTCAAGCCCGCCGGTTTCTTCGACCGCAACCCCTCGCTGGATGTGCCGCCGCCGGCGGGCCATGGTTCTGGCCATTGCCATCCCGCCTGAAGCTCGCGGGTGGGTCGACGAACGCGGCCACGGCTGGCAGGTGTTGGTCGCCGGTGCCCGTCGAGCCGGACGTCAGCACGCTGAGCCGTGGACGTGTGCCGCCAGGAGCCGCCCGGGTTCGGCGGGGTCGGTGTGCCCGATCCGGACCAGGCCGTTGACCCACTGGTGGTCGGTCATCCCCGGGTTGTGGGTGGTGGATCCGTCAGGCCAGAAGATCTGGGGGCTTCCCTGGATCGGAAGTGTCCTGCTGAGCCGGTAGTCCTCGGCGACGTCGGCGCGGGTCGGCGTCGTCATCCAGGTGTCGTGGATGCGCTGGGGATCGATGCCGGGATCCAGGTCGTGCGCGAGGTCGAGGGCTCGTTGCAGCCCGGCCTGGATGCTCACGTCCACGCCGTCCCGGAAGAACGCCAGACGCAGGGCGTAGTCGACCTCCTCGGCCGCCCTGACGCCCTGGGCGTGTCGGGCGGCCGCCACGAGCTCGAAGGCGGGCAGGAAGGTCGACGGCCAGGAGTCGCCGGCGAAGGCGTTGAACAGGTCGGGCTCGTGGCTGGCCAGGGCCGCGGTCTCGGTCGTGACGATCTCGTGCGGCGTACCCCGGCCGTTCACCCACTCCAGGGGCCACGCGCGCGGGACCAGGACCACCTCCAGGCCGAGTCGCTCACGAGCCACGCGGAGCCGATGGACCGTGATCAAGGCCCAGGGGCAGTGCAGGTCCGACCAGATGTCAATCTCCACCGACGTCATGCACCAAGGATCTCCCATCGTCGTCGTTCAGCCGGACCGACCCGCTGCCCCTGGCCCGATCCGTATGATTTGCGCAAGTATGCCTGAATGATGTTCACTCGACGGGGCCTCGTCGCCGGGCTGGCCGGCGCACCCTTGTTGATCGTCGGCTTGCTCACCGCCGCGCCGCGAGCGGCCCGAGCGGACGCCGCGCCGCCGCCACGTTCGCCGCTGGCGGTCGGCACCGGCGGTGCGGTCGCCAGTGTCGACCCCGATGCGTCCCGGATCGGGGTCGAGGTCCTCAGGGAGGGTGGCAACGCCGCGGACGCCGCGATCGCCGCCGCGGCGGCCCTCGGCGTCACCGAGCCCTATTCCTCCGGCGTCGGCGGTGGCGGCTACCTCGTCTACCGCGAGGCGCGCACGGGCCGCGTCGTCACGATCGACGGCCGGGAGATCGCCCCGGCGTCCTTCACCCCGACCGTCTTCACCGGGGCGTCCGGTGCCCCGCTGGACTTCGCCACGGTCGTGTCCTCGGGGCTGTCGGTGGGCGCGCCCGGGACCCCTGCGCTCTGGGACCTCGCCACCCGACGGCTCGGCACGTGGCCGCTCGGCCGTCTGCTCGCTCCCGCCGAGAAGTTGGCGCGCGACGGCTTCGTCGTGGACCCGACGTTCGCCGCACAGTCCGCAGCGAACGCCGACCGGTTCCGGAGGTTCCCGGCCACCGCCGCCCTCTTCCTGCCCGGTGGGGCTCCGCCCGCCGTGGGCAGCATCTTCCGCAACCCGGATCTGGCCCAGACCTACGAGATCCTCCGTCGCCAGGGTGTGGACGCCGTGTATCACGGCGCACTCGGCCGCGCGATCGTCGCGGCGGAAGCCCACCCGGCCACCGCTCCCGGTGTCACCGTCCTCCCGGGGCAGCTCACGCTCGCGGACCTGGCCGCCTACCGGCCGGTGCAGCCGGCCCCGACGCACCTGCGCTACCACGACCTCGACGTCTACGGGATGGCGCCCTCGTCGTCCGGCGGGACCACGGTCGGCGAAGCACTGAACCTGCTGGAGGCCTACGACCGGATCACCCGGACACCACTGGCGACGGTGGACGACGCGGCGTACCTGCACCGGCTCTCCGAGGCCTCGGCGACCGCCTTCGCCGACCGGAACCGGTGGATCGGGTCGGTCCCCGGCGTTCCGGTGGGCGGATTGCTGGCCCGCGGCTATGCGGACGCCCGCGCCTGCGCGCTGTTCGACCCCGCGGCCGCCCACCCCCGTCCGCTGCCCTTCGGCGACCCGACGGCCGCCCGTCCCGGCGACTCGACCGGGCGTTCCGGCTGTGACCGGACGGCGCGCGGCACCGTCGCCGCCGTGGACGACGAGGGCACCACGCACCTGACCGTCGCCGACCGGTGGGGCAACGTGGCGTCCTACACCCTCACCATCGAGCAGATCGGCGGATCGGGGATCACCGTCCCCGGCTACGGGTTCCTGCTGAACAACGAGCTGACCGACTTCGACTTCACCCCCGCGGGCCCGGGCGTACCCGACCCCAACCTGCCGGGCCCGCGCAAGCGCCCCCGTTCGTCGATGAGCCCGACCGTGATCACCCGCGGTGGCGATCCGTGGCTGGCTCTGGGGTCCCCGGGCGGTGCCACGATCATCACCACCGTCCTGCAGGTCCTCACCGAGTACACCGACCGGGGCCGGTCGCTGGTCGACGCCATCGCCGCCCCCCGGCTCTCGTCCCGCAACGGCAGGGCCGAGGACGCCGAACCGGCGATCGAGGGTGGCGCGACCGGGGCGGCCCTGCGCGCGCTCGGCCACGTGCTGACCGCGAATCCCGAGATCGGCGCCGCCACCGCGGTCCGGATCCTGCCTGCCGGCCGGTTCGAGGCGGCAGCCGAGACCAGTCGTCGCGGCGGTGGGTCCGCCCTCGTCGCCCACCCCGACGTCCACCCCGGCGGGCGCGGGTAACTCCGCCCGCAGCAGGTGATCGACGTCCACTTCGTCGACCCGGTGCCGGTACCGTCCCGCCGTCCGGAACGCCCCCGCACGGCCGAGCGGGCCGATCTCAGGCGACGCGCAGCTCGTCCGCCACCCGGACCAGGGCGCGGGCGGTGGCGAGCCGCGGTTGGGTGATGAGCACCACCCGGCGGACTCCCGGTAGGTCCGCGACGGCGCGGAAGTAGTGGTCGTTGCTCGCCACCACGACCTCGCAGTCGCCCTCCTGGGCGAAGCGACGGGCGGCCTGGATCAGCGCACGGTCGGCGGCGTTGGGTCGGTTGCCGCACCGGGTGTGGACGTGCACCCCGGCCCGCCGCAGCAGGCTGTCGAGCCGGGTGTGCTGGCTGGCCGCCGAGGCGGCCACGATCCGGTCCACCGGTCCGGCCGCGCGGAGCACGGCGCGGAGCCGGGTCATGGCGCGCACCTGCCGACGTGAGCTGGGGCAGACGTTCTCCACGTCCAGGATGAGCAGCCGACGCGCGGGCGTGGCCGGGTCGGGAGCGTCGAGCCGCTCCCAGCTGAGGTCGTCGTCGCAACCGAACCAGTCGACGCCGCCCCAGATCGGGGGTATGTCCATGCCATCAGCAGCGCCGCCTCGCCGTCGGGTACGGCAACCTCGCCGCATCGGGCGGGGCCGCGCGAGACGAGGGCGCTGCCCTCCTCCTCGTTCCGGATCAGAACACAGTGTCGATCGATGATCTCGATCCGACATCCTCTTCGGCTCCGGCGCGCGCCGGCTGGAGCCGGGCTGCGCGGGCCGTCGCCGCCCAGTGTGACACACCGGCCTCGCTCCGGGACGCGCCGGGCCGACCACGATAGCTCAGGTCGAACTGATGTTCGATCTGAGCTATCGTGGCGGCGGGTCGAGCCGGTCCGTGCCGCCGACCCCCGGAGTGCCCGATGCCCGCCGTGCCCCGCGTCCGTCATGTCCTGCCCAGTGGTCCGGTGACCCGTGCCGTCGAGCCGGTACCGGTCGTCGCGCTGATCACTTGGCGTGACGGGAAGGTCACCCCTGAGGACGCCGCGGCCCTCGCCTGGACGCGCGGCGAGGTGCTGGTGGCGTGGACGACGCCGTGGGGCACCCCGTACCAGGTCTGGGTACCGGCGGCGCACGTCCAGCGCCGGCCCGGCACCCCATCGTCACTGCGCCGACCGTGAGGTCTCCGGGCGACGTCGCCCGGCCCGCCCTGGGTCCGGTCCTGGTCCGGTCCGAGGTGCGGACCGCCGGGCGACGTCCGGCCGGCCCGGGCCGCGCGAGCCCTCGCGCTCCGGCGGAGCGCGGCTAGGCTCAGCTGATGACGGATCCGCGCGGTCCACGCGGTGTTCGACGTTCGAGGACGGCGAGACCGGATGGCCTGTCGTCCGCTGCCCGGGGGGCAGGGTGCGGGCCCGGGGGCCCCCCGGATCCCGACGACGTCCACGCCTGCGCAGAGGTGGTGCTGCGGGCGTCGCGGGCCCTGCTCCAGGTGATGGCCACCTCGCTGGCGCCGGCCCTGGAGCGGGTGACCGTGTCCCAGTTCCGTGCGCTCGTGCTGCTGTCCGCCCTCGGCCCGACCCGCATCGGCGCGCTCGCCGAGCGGCTCGGGGTGCACCAGTCGACGTTCACCCGGACCACCGACCGAATGGTCGAGGCCGGGATCGTGCGCCGGGTCGAGAATCCGGACAACCGCCGGGAGGTACTCGTCGAAGCCACCGAGGTGGGCCTGGCGCACGTCCGGGAGGTCGCCTTCCGCCGTCGGGTGGAGATCGAGCACGTCGTGTCGCGGCTCGAACCGACCCAGCGGCTTGCCCTCTGCGACGCCTTGGAGGCGTTCGCCCGGGTGTCGGCGGAACCCACGCTCGAGTCCCTGGCCGTGCTCGGTGGGTGATCCAGCCGGTTCCGGTCAGCCCTTCGCGGTGATGTTCTTGCCGATCAGTGCCGAGTAGCCGTCTCCGGACGGCGCGAGCGAGGTCACCCAGATCAGCCAGTAGCGGTGGCTGCCCCCGCCCGTCGCGGGCAGCGTGGTCGGCCCCTTCGCCGACACGGGGGCGCCGACGCGGGCGAAGGTGTCCACGTTCGTGACCGCGGCGTCGCCCGCCCGCAGCTCCACCATGAGCGGGCCGGTCTGCGCGTCAAGGGTGATGGACTGCAGGGCGTGCGCGCTGCCGAGATCGAGTTGCAGGCCGATCCCGGGCTTCAGGTTGCCGAACTGCGCGGAACTGTACGTCTGCGACTTCCATGATCCGTTCTGCTGGCGGAACCCGCTCCCGTCGGCCTTCGGGTCGAAGCTGGTGACCTGGGCGGAGATCGGCGCCGCGGACGCCGAGGGCGCGGGCACGGCCCGGTCGCCGGTGCCGTGCCCGGCGGTGAGCCGCTGGGCACCCACCCCGATGCCGGTGCCGGCGAGGGCGCACAGCGCCACGATGAGGGCGCGCCGCCGGGTCGACGGTGCCCCGGGCGGCCTCGACCACGTGGCGGTCGGCGGGCCGCCGCCCGGTGCCGGTTGGTGGGGTGCCGGTTGGTGGGGTGCCGGTTGGTGGGGTGCCGGCTGGTGCGGTGCCGGCTGATGGTCGCGGATCTCGGGTTGCGGGGTGGTGGCGGTCACGCCGGGGCTGAGTGCCGCCGTCCGCTCCGCGAACGTGTCGGCGGCCAGAGGTGCGGTCCCGCCGTCCGGGGATCCCCGCCGAGCATCGTCGGCCTGGTCGTGTGCCACGTGCGCGATCCCCTCGTGCCGGTTGCCGGCGGCCGCGGACCCACCCGCCGCCGGTTTCGGACCAGTATCCCGGGCTCCCCAGGGATACCGCGAGCCCCGGCGCTGGTCCGTAGGGTCACGACGGCCACGCCGCCCGGGCGGTTCCCCGATCCGATGTGAGCCACGCCTCGGCGTCGTCCACGGTCTCCGCCACGGTGACCCCGGTCGGCAGCGGCGGCCGCTCGACGAGGACGACGGGGACGCCGAGCTCGCGGGCGGCGACCAGCTTCGCGGCCGTCAGCTCACCGCCACTGTCCCGGGTGACGAGCAGGGCCACCGCGTACCGCCGGAGCAGGGCGCGCTCGCGGTCGACCGGGAACGGCCCGCGGCCGAGAACGACCTCGTGCCGGGGCGGCAGCGGACCCTGGACCGGTTCGATGCTGCGGACCACGTACCGGTGGCGGTCGTCGCCCGCGAACGCCACCACGTCCCGCCGCCCGAGGGTGAGCAGGACGGTGCCGTCCGGCCCGGCGGCGGCGGCGGCCGCGGCCTCGGCCGTGGACGCGACCCGCTGCCAGCGGTCGCCCGCCACCTGCCGCCAGCTCGGCCTCCGCAGGACGGCGAGGGGCACCCCGGCGGCCCGGGTCGCCGCGACCGCGTGGGCGGTGATCCGGGCCGCGAACGGATGGGTGGCATCGATCACCCGATCGATGCCGTCGTCCAGCAGAGTGCGGCGCAGGCCCTCGACGTCCCCGAAGCCCCCGATCCGCAGCCGTCCCGGGGGCAGGCGCGGCTCGCGGAGCCGGCCCGCCAGCGAGCTGACGACGTCCAGGTCCGGATGCCCGGCGAGGCGCTCGGCGAGCGAGCGCGCCTCGCCGGTCCCGCCGAGGACCAGCACGCGCACGGGACGACCCTAGGACCGGCCTGCCCGCGCCCACCAGCGGGCAGGATGGAGTCGTGCCCCCGGACGACGCAGGCGACCCCGCCCGGCGCGACCTGCGCCGTGGCTGGACCACCGGCGCCTGTGCGACCGCGGCCACCACGGCGGCCTGGACGGCGCTGCTCACCGGCGTCTTCCCCGATCCGGTGACGATCACCTTGCCCCGCGGCCAGACTCCGAGTTTCGCCCTGACCAGGGAGCGGCGCACGGTGGACGGTACCTTCGCCGCCGTCACCAAGGACGCCGGTGACGACCCGGACGTGACGCACGGGGCCGTCGTCGGGGCAGCGGTCCGCCGGGGCCGCCCGGGCAGTGGGGTGACGTTCGTCGCCGGGCCGGGGGTGGGAACCGTCACCAAGCCCGGCCTGCCGGTGCCGGTGGGCGAGCCGGCGATCAACCCGGTGCCGCGCCGGATGATGACCGACGCCGTCGTGGCCGTCTCCACCCGGCTCGGTGAGACCACGGACGCCGTGGTCGAGGTGTCCGTCGAGCGCGGGGCGGAGCTGGCCCGTCACACCTGGAACCCGCGGCTGGGCATCGTCGGGGGGCTGTCCGTCCTGGGGACGACCGGGATCGTCGTCCCCTACTCGTGCTCGGCCTGGATCGACAGCATCCGCCGGGGGGTGGACGTGGCGCGCGCCGCCGGGCACCGGCACGTCGCGGGGTGCACGGGCAGCACGTCGGAGGCCGCCGTTCGGGCCCGGTACGGGCTCGCCGACGACGCGCTGCTCGACATGGGCGACTTCGCCGGGGCGGTGCTGAAGTACCTACGCCGGCACCCGGTGCCGCGGCTCACCGTCGCCGGTGGGTTCGGCAAGCTCACCAAGCTCGCGGCCGGGCATCTCGACCTGCACTCGGGCCGGTCGCAGGTGGACCTGGGCGGGCTCGCCGCACTCGCCGCCGCCGAGGGCGCGGACCCGATCCTGGTCGCGGGCATCGGGTCGGCCCCGACCGCGCTGGCGGCCCTGCGGCTCGCCGCGGCGGCCGGCCTGCCGCTGGGCGACCTCGTCGCCGCCGGTGCCCGGCGGACGGCGCTCGACGTCCTGGCCGGCGTTCCCGTCGCCGTCGACGTCCTGGTGGTCGACCGGGACGGCGAGGTGATCGGCGTCGCGGGGATTCCCGGCTGATTTCTCGAGGACGATTCAATGACTTTGGGTGAGCCGGACATGAATGCCGCTCGCCTTTTTCTTTCTATCACCAACCAATAACAGTCCGTAATGGACGCCGCGAATTTCGCCCTCTACGGGGCGGTCTGCCCTTTTCGACCGGCGTTGGCCTGCTCATGGCGCCGAACTGGTAGCGCGGTTCAGTTCGGCCTGTTGCGGAGCGTGCCGGTCGTGCCGCCGGAAGAGAAAATCATTAGCTCAGGTGGAAGGATATGAGCGAACCTGTCGTAACATGCGGTTGTGACCCTAGGTAACGACATTGCGTCTCGGCCTGGTAACGCGTTGCGGGTGCCGCACTGCATTCCCGCGGTCCTGGCGGCTCCGGCCGCCGCGCTCCGTGACGGCGACCCCCGACAGCTGGGCGGTCACCAGCTGATCGGCCGGCTGGACCGGGGGTGGGGAGTGGTGTACCTCGGGACGTCGGCCGCCGGGCAGCCGGTCACCGTGCGGGTGCTCGATGCGCGGTGGGTCACCGGGCCGGCCGGGCGGTCGGCCCTCGTCCGGGCCCTGCTCGCGGCCCGGCGCACGGCCGGGGTGTCCTGGAGCGCGCGCGTCCTGGAGGTGCAGCCGGACGGCGACCCGCCGTACATCGTGTCGGAGTACGTCGAGGGCACGTCGGTGCGCCGGTTGGTGACCTCGCTCGGCCCGTTCCGCGGGCCGGACCTCGACCGGCTCGCCGACGACTCGCTGTCCGCGCTCGCCGCGCTCCACCGGGCCGGCGTGGCGCACGGCACCCTCACCCCGGACGCCATCGTGCTCGGCCCGGAGGGGCTGCGCCTCTACGACGTCGGCATCGCCCGATTCATCGGCGCCGGGCTCCCCGCGCTCGACCCCGCCGACGGTGGCTGGTGGTACATCGATCCGAGAATCCTGTCGGGGCAGCCCATGGACGCCGCGGCCGACGTGTTCGCCTGGGCGGCGACCCTGGTGTTCGCCGCGCAGGGCCGGGCGCCCTTCCGGGCGCCGACGCTGGAGGCGTTCGTCCGGCAGGTGCAGTGGGCGGACGCCGATCTGGTCGGGTTGCCGCCCGCGTTCCACGACGTGCTGCTGCGCTGCCTCGCGGACGACCCGGCCCGGCGTCCGCGGCCGGCCGAGGTCCGGGACGAGCTGCGCAAGGTCCACGGTCTGCGCTGACCGCCGACCTGCGGCGCTGACCGCCGACCTGCGGCGATCATCGCCGGCGGCTCGCGTCGAGGGGCCGCGTCCTGGGCGTTTGACCTGATCAGATGGCGTGTGGTTGGCTCGTCGATCTGACGGCAGTGAAGGAAGCCGGTGCGAGTCCGGCGCGGTCCCGCCACTGTCACCGGGGAGCGATCCCCCCTCGGGTGTCACGGCTGCGCGAGCAGGTGGAAGGCCGGGGGAGAGCTGTGATCCGGGAGCCAGGATACTTCGGCCGTCGGTGCGAACCCCAGGGCGTGGACACCCGAGGAGGTCAGATGCCGGCGGGCTCCCTGCTTGTCGCGGGCGCGTCGTCCGACGCCGGGAAGAGCGTGATCGCGGCGGGCCTGTGCCGCTGGCTCCACCGCCGGGGCGTCTCGGTGGCGCCGTTCAAGGCGATGAACATGAGCAACAACTCGGTGGTCACCCCGGACGGCGGCGAGATCGGCCGGGCTCAGGGTGCGCAGGCGGCGGCCTGCGGGCTGGAGCCGGAGACGGCGATGAACCCGGTGCTGCTCAAGCCGGGCAGCGACCGGCGCAGCCACGTCGTCCTGCGCGGCGCGCCGCTCACGGACGTCGGCGCGCTCGCCTACCGTGAGCTGGTCCCGGTCCTGCGCCGGGCCGTCCTGGACGCCTACGACGATCTCCGGTCCCGCTTCGACGTGGTGATCTGCGAGGGTGCGGGCAGCCCGGCGGAGATCAACCTGCGGGACACCGACCTGTCCAACATGGGCCTGGCGGACGCCCGCGACCTGGCCACGGTCGTCGTCGGCGACGTCGACCGGGGCGGCGTCTTCGCCGGCCTGTTCGGCACGCTCGCCCTGCTCTCCGCCCGGGACCAGTCCCTGGTCGCCGGGTTCGTGATCAACAAGTTCCGGGGCGACGAGCGGCTGCTGGCCCCTGGGGTGGCCCGGCTCACCGCGCTCACCGGTCGGCGCACGCTGGGCGTCGTTCCCTGGCGGGACGGGCTGGCCCTCGACGTCGAGGACTCGCTCAGCCAGCAGGCGGTGCTCCCGGACGCCGGCCCACCGGCCGGCGACGACCCGCTCCGGGTGGCCGCCGTCCGGCTGCCGCGCACGAGCAACGCCACCGACGTCGAGGCGCTGGCCTGCGAGCCCGGCGTGACGGTGCGCTGGACGGCGTCCCCGGCCGAGGTCCGGGACGCCGACCTCGTCGTCCTGCCGGGCACCCGGGCGACCGTGGCCGACCTGGGTTGGGTCCGTGAGCGCGGGATCGCGGCCGCCCTGGCGGCCCGCGCCGACACCGGCCTGCCCGTCCTCGGGATCTGCGGCGGATACCAGATGCTCGCCGAGGAGCTCGACGACGACGTCGAGTCCCGCGCCGGGGCCGTCCCGGGGCTGGCGCTGCTGCCGGTGACGGTCCGGTTCCAGCCGGGCAAGATCGTCGGTCGCCCGGCGGGGGGTGCGCTCGGCGAGCCGGTCACCTCGGCGTACGAGATCCACCACGGTGTGGTCTCGCGGCGGCCCGGGGCGATCGCCGAGCCGTTCCTCGACGGGATCCGCCGCGGTGCCGTCTGGGGGACCAGCTGGCACGGCGCCTTCGAGAGCGACGGGTTCCGGCGGGCGTTCCTGCAGGTGGTGGCCGACGCCGCGGGCCGGCGCTTCGTGCCGGCCCGCGGACCGGACGGCGCCGGGGTCCGCTGGGCCGCCGTCCGGGCCGCCCGGCTCGACGCCCTCGGCGACCTCGTCGAGCGGCACCTCGACACGGACGCCGTGGAGTCCCTGATCACCTCCGGGCCGCCCGCGGGCCTGCCCTTCCTTCCCCCTGGAGTCCCGGCATGACCTTGGTGCTTCTGTCCACGGCCGACACCGACCTGCTCGCGGCCCGGGCGGCCGGCGCGGGCTGGCGGCCCGCGAACCCCTCCCGGGTCGACCCCGGCCAGGTGTCGGCGCTGCTCGACGGGGCCCGGCTGGCCGTCGTCCGGCTCCTGGGCGGCCGCCAGGCCTGGCCGGAAGGCCTCGACGCAGTGCTCGGCAGCGGGGTTCCCACGGTCGTGCTCGGCGGCGAGACGACGCCGGACGCCGAGCTGATGGCGGCCTCCACGGTGCCGGCCGGGGTGGCGGCCGAGGCGTTGCGCTACCTGGTCGAGGGCGGCGCGGCCAATCTCGGCCAGCTGGCGCGGTTCCTCTCCGACACCGTGCTGCTCACCGGCGAGGGGTTCGAGCCGCCGCGGCCGATGCCGGACTGGGGAGTCCGCCCGGTGGCGGAGCCCGAGGGCACCGCCGGGCGGCCGGTCGTGGGCATCGTCTACTACCGGGCCCACGAACTGTCCGGCAACACCGCGTTCGTCGACGCCCTGGCCGGGGCCGTGCAGGCCGCCGGCGGCCGGGCGCTCCCGGTGTACTGCGGGTCGCTGCGCCGGGCGGAGCCGGAGCTGATGGCGACGCTGGGCCGCTGCGACGTGCTCGTCGTCACCGTCCTGGCGGCCGGGGGCGCGGTCGCCGCCGACGCCTCCGCCGGTGGCAGCGACGACGCCTGGGACGTCGGCGCGCTCGCGGCGCTCGACGTCCCGGTGCTGCAGGGGCTGTGTCTCACCAGCACGCGCGACGCCTGGCACACCGGGGACGCCGGGATCTCCCCGCTGGACGCGGCGATGCAGGTCGCCGTCCCGGAGTTCGACGGCCGCCTGATCACGGTCCCGTTCTCGTTCAAGCAGCTCGACCCGGACGGCCTGTCGACCTACGTCGCGGACGCCGAGCGGGCCCGTCGGGTCGCCGGCATCGCGCTCCGGCAGGCGCGGTTGCGGCAGCTGCCGAACGCGGCGAAGCGGGTGGCCGTCGTCCTCTCCTCCTACCCGACCAAGCACTCCCGGGTCGGCAACGCCGTGGGCCTGGACACCCCGGCGTCCGCGGTCCGGCTGCTCGCCGCGCTGGCGGCCGCCGGGTACGACCTCGGCGACGGGCCGCCCCCGGACGACGGCGACGCGCTGATCCACGCGCTGATCGCGGCCGGTGGCCACGACGTCGAGTGGCTCACCGGGGAGCAGCTGGCCCGGGCCGAGGCCGGGGTGGCCGGCGGGACGTACGCGCGCTGGTTCGCGAGCGTGCCGGAACCGTTGCGGCAGAAGGTGACCGAGCACTGGGGCGAGCCTCCGGGCGAGCTCTACACCCACGACGGGCGGATCGTGCTGGCCGGCCTTCGGTTCGGCAACGTGGTGCTGATGATCCAACCGCCGCGGGGGTTCGGCGAGAACCCCGTCGCGATCTACCACGACCCCGACCTGCCCCCGAGCCATCACTACCTGGCGGCGTACCGGTGGCTGGCGGCGCCGCAGGGCGACGGCGGGTTCGGCGCGGACGCCGTCGTCCACCTCGGCAAGCACGGCACCCTGGAATGGTTGCCGGGCAAGGGGCTCGGCCTGTCCGGCGGGTGCGCGCCGGACGCCGTCCTGGGCGACCTGCCGCTGGTGTACCCCTTCATCGTCAACGACCCCGGGGAGGGCACGCAGGCCAAGCGCCGCGCGCACGCCGTCGTCGTCGACCACCTGGTACCGCCGATGGCCCGGGCCGAGACCTACGGCGACCTGGCCAAGCTCGAGCAGCTCCTCGACGAGTACGCGACCGTGCAGGCCCTGGACCCGGCGAAGGCCCCGACCGTGCGGGCCCAGATCTGGGAGGTCGTCGAGCGTGCCCAGCTGCACCACGACCTGCACGCCGAGGCGATGCCCGGCGCGGAGGAGTTCGACGACTTCGTGCTGCACCTCGACGGCTACCTGTGCGAGATCAAGGATGTCCAGATCCGGGACGGCCTGCACGTGCTCGGCGACCCCCCGATCGGCGACGCCCGCGTCAACCTCGTGCTCGCCGTGCTGCGGGCTCCCCAGGTGTGGGGGGGCGCCGTCGCGCTGCCGGGCCTGCGCCAGGCGATCGCCGCGGCGTTCGGGCTGGACGAGCAGGCGCTGCTGGCCGAACCCGGCGCACCGGTGGCCGTCCCCAGCGCTCTGACGGACGTCGCCGACGGGCCGCACGCCACCGCGGCCGACGCGGTGGACCTGCTCGAAGGCGTCGCGCGCCGCCTCGTCGTCGGGATGGAGACCCTCGGCTGGGAAGGGGACAAGACGGCTGCCGTCGTCGAGGAGGTCATCGGGCACGTCGTCCCGGATGCGGTCGCCGCGCTCCGGTTCGCCGCGCACGAGGTCGTCCCGCGGCTGGCCCGGACCACGGACGAGATCACGCATACCCTGGCCGCGCTGGACGGCCGGTTCGTGCCGCCCGGGCCGTCCGGGTCGCCCACCCGAGGCTTGGTCAACGTGCTGCCCACGGGCCGCAACTTCTACTCGGTGGACCCGAAGGCGATCCCCTCCCGGAACGCCTGGGACGTCGGCGTCGCCCTCGCCGACTCGCTGATCGCCCGGTACCGGGCCGACACCGGCGAGTACCCGCCGTCCGTCGGCCTCACCGTCTGGGGCACCAGCGCGATGCGAACGCAGGGCGACGACATCGCCGAGGTGCTGGCCCTGCTCGGCGTCCGGCCCACCTGGGACGAGCGGTCCCGCCGCGTCACCGGGCTGGAGGTGGTCCCGGCGGCGGAGCTGGGGCGCCCGCGGATCGACGTCACGGTCCGGATCTCCGGGTTCTTCCGGGACGCGTTCCCGCACGTGGTCGCGCTGCTGGACGACGCCGTCCGGATGGTCGCCGACCTCGACGAGCCGGCCGGGACGAACTACGTGCGCGCGCACGTCGCCGCCGAACTGGCCGAGCACGGCGACGCCCGGCGCGCCACCACGAGGATCTTCGGCTCCAAGCCGGGGGCGTACGGCGCCGGACTGCTCCCGCTCATCGACACCCGGGAATGGCGCTCCGACGCAGACCTCGCCGAGGTCTACGC
>DATDMG010000187.1:0-2499 GCA_036518955.1 Kineosporiaceae bacterium
CGCGTGGAGTGGCAGCTCTACGAACTCGACAATGGCGAGCTGCGCCGCTGCCCGCCCAAGGACGACTCCTACCGGACGATCGACACGCCAGAATGGCTGTCGGGGCTGCTTCAGGCTCACGTGACGCGTTCCGATCCGAAGCCCTGCCCGTGCCACGGGCGGAAGTACGTGTTCCGCGGACACGGGGCGGTCAAGGGCAAAGCCCGGCAGCAGGGCGCCCACCTGGCGGACGTCGCCCGTCGAGCTGGCGTCTCCACCGGCACCGTGTCCAACGTGCTCAACCACCCCGACATCGTCACCGACACGACGCTCGCCAAGGTGAAGGCCGCGATTGAGGGACTCGGCTACGTGCGCGGTGGCGCGGCGGGCGAGCTGGCCGCCCACTGGCGGCGCTCAGGCTTCGCCGGCAGTCTGTTCCAGCCGGCCGTCACCGGTTGGTACCCCAAACGGGGATCGGAGGCGGCCCACCCCGTGCCCCTGCTCGCCGAGCCCTGGCCCGGGATACCTGTCCGCGGCCGCCACGCGTCGCGGCGCGCCGAGCTGAACTGGTTACCCATCGCCCCAGGCCTGACGCCCCACAGCCTTCGGCACACGCACAAGACTCTGATGGAGGAGCTGTCCACGCCTCACAAGCTCATGGACGAGCGAATGGGTCACGAGGACGGGTCCGTCCAGGCCCGCTACTCCCACATCACGGCGGAGATGCGCCGACGGCTTTTGGAAGGCCTCACCCAGCGATGGTGCACCTCCCTTCGGGCGCGGCAGGCCCTGAGCCCACGCTCGCCTCTGACCACACTGGACGCCTTGCTTCGATCGTCCAGCACTACGCAATGAGCCCGTGGCCTCTCTACTTCAGGAATGACCGGCTTCTTCATCACCCGGAGGCTCGCCGAGCTTCAGCCGATCGAGCCAACCGAGCGATCGTCGAAGATCCTCCTCGAAGACCTCCGGCCACTTCGCGGCCAGCTCCCGGTAGGCCTCGGCGGCCTCGGTGATCGCGGCCAGGGCCTCCTCCCGCCGACCCAGGTCCGCCAGCATGACCGACAGGTTGTTCAGCGACGTGGCCAGGTCGGGCAGGAACGCGTCCGGGCGGGCCGCGGCCAGCTCCCGGAGGGCCTCGGTGGCCTCGGTGATCGCGGCCAGGGCCTCCTCCCGCCGACCCAGGTCCGCCAGCCTGTTCGAGAGGTTGTTCAGCGACATGGCCAGGTCGGGCAGGAACGCGTCCGGGCGGCCCGCGGCCAGCTCCCGGTAGGCATCGCTGAGGCGTTGGGTGAGTTCGGCGGCCGCGTCGGTCAGGTTGTGGCTGGCCTGCGGTAACGCGTTGACCAGCCCGACGAGGAGTTCCCACGGCGTGTTGAGGTCGGCAGCCAAGCGGCGGAGTGCGGCGATCAGGGGGCCGGGTACCTCGACCTGGGTGGCGACCCGAACGGCAGGGACGGCGAGAGTCTCGGGGTGGCGGACACACAGTTCGGTCAGGTTCGGGCCGAGCCGGCTGTCTGCGGCCGGGTGGTGCGCGGCCCGGGCATAGACGGTGAGCAGGTGGTCGACTTGGTCCGGGGTGGCGCCGGAGACCAGATGCTCGGTCAAGCCGGGATCGGCGGCCAGCCGGCTGCCGACGAATCGCTCGACAAGCCGGTCGGGTTGCAGCGTGTCCCAGGGGGCGCCGATTCCGGCCGCTGGGTACAGCTCCGCGATCCAGCGTCGGACAACGTCGCGGCGGTCACGGGTCTGGTCGCTCAAGGCAGGGATGCGCCCCAGCAGGGCGTCCGCGTCGTCGATGTCTGCGGCGCCGAGCAAGAACGCCGCCGTCAGCGCGTCGTGCAGGCAGTGCTCGCTCAACGTCCGGCTCAGCCCGACACGATCAGCGCTGTGCCGCCAGTATCGCTTCTCATGTTCCAGTAGGCGATCCTCGACCCGGCCTGGACCAGGGGTGGCGATTTCCTCGACCGCCTCACCGTGCTCCCCGGCCTCCAGCCGCAGGTGGTGAGCGGTTCGGTCAGCGGCGTCGAGGAGATCCGCCAGCGCCGTCATCTGGAGTGTCAGCGCCGAGACCTCGCTATGCCATCGCGACACGTTTCTGGCCAGCCGCTCTGCCGCTCGTTCCGCCGCCCCCGGCATGGTCAGGTGGGCGGCCAGGGTCGGCCAGTCGTGGTGGTACTGACCGCGGACCGAGGGCAGCGCGGCGCTGAACCCGTGCACGGCGTCCCGGTAGGCGTCCGCCTGGCCCTCCGGTTCTGGCTCGAACGCATCCAGTCGCGCGACGATCGTGCCGTCGAGGAGTTCGGCGGTCACCGGGTCGCCAGCCCGCACGCTGTCCCACCAGTCCCCGGCGGTCCGGGACAGCAGCAGCATCCGCAGCGGCATGGAGCCCGCATGCCCGGCCGCCGCCCGGCACAGGCCCGTGATCTGCTCGGGGCGAGTCTCGGCGTAGTCCACGATCACCAGCAGCGGGACCGCCGCATCCGCGAGCACCGCCAATTCCTCGGCGGGAGCATCTCG
>DATDMG010000188.1:0-6860 GCA_036518955.1 Kineosporiaceae bacterium
GCCTGCACTGCCGTCCCGGAGGCTTGGCCCTAGCCCTTGACAGCCCTCGCCCGGCGGAGTCCCTGTCAACGCTTCGCCACGCCCTCACGGGACGTCGAGACATGACCCACCCGGAAGATCCGGACGAACGCCGAGAACGGACGGGTTGTGCTGGGGCCCATCGTTGGAACGAGGCATACCCGTTACCGTCGTCAATCGATGGGAGGCCGACGGCCAGGTGACGTGCCATCGACATGAGTAGTCGTTGATGCCCGGATCGAGGAAAGGGATCGCCATGCGCGACAGGAACAGCCAGCCCCAGAATAACTCCGCGGTGACGGGTCAGGTGCAGGTTCTCGCCGATGAGGACCTGGAGCTGCTCTCGGGCACCTCCGGCGGTAACGGGAGAACGCACTGCTGCTGAAAGCAGGAACAGGTGTGGAGCCCTCGCCGCGAGACCGATCAGGATTCTCGCCGCGAGGGCCAGCCCTCACGTCCGGGTGCGCGGACCCCGGAGATTCTCCTCGAGCAGGGCATCGGGTTGCCGAACCCGGACCTGGAAAGAAGTCCATCGACTCGGGCAGCACGCCGTCACAGGCCGAGATGCATTGAATAGACTCAGGGGGTATGGCGGGGGCGGGCGTGCTCTCCGATTGCCCACGTGGAAGTCGCCCGGATGGGAAGCGCTATGCTCGAACGGATCCGGACGCCGTATCCGGTCGGTGGCGTAGGCAGAGTCCGGCGCAGAGGATCACTATCACGAGGTCGTCGCAACTGCGCCTGGTGCGCACGAAGCAGCCTTCTGAGGGCGGGCGCAGCAGCGGGCTGGCGACGCTGAGGCTCACGACGGAGCGTTCGGCGTTGCGGCAGCGCAGGTCGCGAGTTCGAGCCCGATCAGGAACAGGAAGGCCAGGAGGGCGAGGGTTCCCAGGGCGCAGGTGACGCGAAGGACGGTAGGGGCCACAGGGAGGCGATCGCAGAGACCGGAGAAGGGCCGTGCGAGGCTGTGGCCTGCTACGGAAGGCTCAGATCACCGGCACGACCGGTCTCCGGAGGCGGGAGCACCGCCGAGGCCCATGACCTGGTCCTGGTGAGCTCAGACCGGGACGATATCGATCAGGTCTTCGAGTTCGCGCAGGTCCTCCGCGTTGCGGGTGTACAGGGTGGCCGCGTGGGCGTGCGCCGTGGCTGCGATGAGGAGATCCATCACGCGGCTGCATGGCTGACGGCCGCGGCCGGCTATTCTGGCAGCAACGCGTCCGTAACTGTCTGCGACAGCCTCGTCGACCGGCAGGGGGTCGAACCGCTTCTGGAGGCCGGTGAGCCGGGCCAGGCGGATGGCCCGGGCGTCACCGGACGTGGCTACCAGGACGCCGTAGCTGAGCTCGGCCAGGCTGACGACGCTGATCGCCAACTGCCCGGGCAGTGGCTGCACGTCTGAAGCGATCAACACGCTGGTGTCCAGCACTCCTCGACTCACTGGGACTCCCACGGGTCTACGGGGGAGGCACCAGGAGTTCGCGATCGGTCTCCCAGTCGTCGTCCATGGGCTCGCGGAACAGATCCTTGATGTCTTGCCAACTGCGCCATGCCCGAGGGGCAACGGGGCCAAGGACTGCGGCCGGCCGGCCCAGGACTGCGGCCGGCCGGCCCGCTACCGTGATCGTCAGGCGTTCGCCCGCCTCGGCACGGCGAACCAGGTCGCTCGCGTTCTGGCGCATTTCCCGGAGGCCGACCTCGTCCATCTCGGCTCCCAAGCACGCTCATATGCAGCTGCGGTAGCACAAGTGCCACGTTGATGTCTGCGGTCGGCCGATGTGCCGCCGGGCGCCTGCTGCGCCTGCCTGCCGACGGCTGGGGTGCGTTGTGCCTGGGGGTGTTCGGCGTGCTGTCCGTCGGAAGGATGGCAGGGCGCGGTGTTGTCCCGTCCTGCGGCGGCGGCCGTCGCGGGCCCGGGGGTGGAGGACTTGCCGTGATCGGGGTGGCGGGCGTCCTGGTCGGGTAGCGATCTGATCAGGAGGCGATCAGGTTGTCGATCTGGTTGATCGCCAGCGAGGCGCCCTCGACGATGCCCATGTCCAGTACCTGCTGCAGTGCCCCCGCGGAGGCGTACGTGCTCACGTAGACGGCGCGGGTGCCCCCGTCGTGCTCGACGAAGGTGAAGTCGTTCTTGGATACCGGCATCTCGGGTAGCGGGTTGAAGTCCAGGTCGGCGAAGCCGTCGTCGAAGGTGAAGCCATGCGGTTCGTCGACGGTGGTGATCAGCCAGTAGCCGGCGTGCTTGTCGCCTTCCGGTCCGGTCATGTAGTAGGTCGTTCGACCGCCGGGGACCAGGTCGTGGTCCACCACGGTCGCGGGGTAGCTGGGCGGTCCCCACACCTTCTCCAGTTGGCGCGGGTCGGCGTAGATCTGCCAGATCCGCCGCACGGGTGCGGCGAAGTCGGCGGTGATGGTCAGGGTGAGGGTGTCCAGGTCGTGCTGGACGTCGGTCACGGGCACGGTCGGTCCTCCTGCGGGGGGTCGGATGCGCTGTCGAGTTCGGCGGCGATGAGTGCGTCGATGCGGGCGATGCGACCTCGCCAGACGTGTTCGAGTTCGGTGAGCATGGCTGCCACGGAGCGCACCGCCTGCACGTCGCCGCTGGCCAGTTGCTCGCGGCCGCTGCGTCTCTTGGTCAGCAGGCCGGCCTTCTCCAGCACGCCGACATGCTTCTGGACGGCGGCGAAGCTCATCTCGTACTTCGCCGCCAGCTGGGACACGGAGTGCTCCTCGGCCAGCACGCGACGCAGGATGTCGCGCCGGGTGCGGTCGGCGAGCGCGTGGAAGAGGGCGTCGACCTTGTCCTTGTCGACCTCGTCCACACGCCAAACCTACAACCGAATGGTTGTTTGTCAAGTGGTTAGGTGATGACCATGACGACCGACCTGGCGGCCGCGCTGACGCAGCTGCCGCTCTCGCGTCGAGACGTGGCAGGTGCCCCGGTCAGGAGGAAGGGCCACCTCCGCGTCGGTGCGCCAATCCGCCCCCCACCCCAGCGTCTCGTCGTCTCGCGAGGTCGAGGACCAACGACGCAGCCGGGTCGAGCGGGCCGCCAGGGCCGACCACTCACGCTCAGGCCTGGACGTCACACCCCCGAGGATGACCCCACGCCCCTCCATGGCCGGCTGCGGGCGTGGCGGCGGCGGGGTAGGCGCGGGCGAGATAGTCGCAAGCCCGTTCGGCGCCGTCCGGAGCGAACGTGTAGTACTTCCTCCGGGGTCGTCCGGCCCGAGGCCGGCGTCGGGGGTCGGTCTGCGGGTGTGGGTGTGGCTGCCCCCGCAGTACGACCAGGCCGGCTACGCCCGCACCGCGTTCCCGGCGCTGCGGCCGGACGGTTGACCCCGTTCGTGTTCGTGATGCCGGAGATGCAGCCGGGCGAACGCCGGGACACCGAATGCGCGGACCTGCCCGGCCAGCCCAAGATCGGGACCTTCCTCGGGGTGGACGTGCGGCGCATGATCCTGGACAACGTCCGGGTCCTGCCCGACCGCACCGGCTGGGCGGCCGCCGGGGCGTCCGCGGGCGCGTACTGCGCTGCACGGGTGGTGTTCAACCACCCGGACCAGTACGCCGCGGTGGTCAGCATCGCCGGGTACTTCACGGTCGAGACCCCTCTGCCGGGGCACGACGACCCGGCGGTCCGGGCGCAGGATCCGGCCGCGATCGCCGCCGCCAGGCCGCCGGCGGTCTCGGTGCTGCTGTGGGCCGGCGGCCGCCACGGAGCCGACCTGCGCGACGCCCGCAGCTTCCTGACCCGGATCCGGCCGCCCACCAGCGCCGAACTGCGGATCCTGCCCGACGGGCGTCACCTGACCAGCGACTTCGCCAAGATGATGCCTGAAAGCCTGACCTATCTCAGCAAGCACCTCGCTCACCCGGACACCTTCCCCTGACGCGCTCCATGCCCTCGGTCGTCGCGGCGCCCAGGGCGTGACCGTGCGTCCACGATCATCGAAAGGCCGGCCCAGCCTCCGCGACAGCCTGCGGTCCGCCCGAGGGCGCAGCCGGTGGCACGGCCGATGGCGCGGTGAACCGGGACGCCGTGGCGGTCAGACGAGCCGAGCACGCAGCCCGGTACCCACGATCCGCGACGACCGCGCCGGACGGCCGGGGCTGGGTTTCGTGTCCAGCCAGGGCGAAGGACGTGACCGTCGTCCGGACGGGGATGACGCCGAGGGAGGGGAACAGGAGGACATGAGGCGCAGGACTCCCCTGGCCTGGCTGGAACGGCCCCCGCAAAACACCTCCTAAATTTCCAATCCAAGAGCCGAAATCGCGGATCAGGATCCCAGGTGGGCATCGCCGGTACCGTCAGGAAAAGCGATCAGACGGCCAGAACACCTGTGGCGCATACCTTCGGTAACCTGGCGCGGGGTGAAGTGTTGACCTCACCAGGGGCACTGTCGAAGCTGTGCAAATCATACACCCCGGGTGACCGAGGTGACACCGGCTGGTAAATCGGTCCGCCTGCACACCATCATGCGGGAAGGTTGGGCATGGACATCACCTGGGCCCACGAGCAAGAGTTCTCGCAGTACAATACGAATACGACGGGCGGCATCGCGATCGTGAACCGCGTCGTGCTGGGCGCCATGCTCGATGGGTTCTGGGAATTCCGGCCGGACGGCAGTCTGCAGCCGAATACCGACTTTGGCGGCTACGCCAAGGTCAAGGATGGTCCGCTCACGATCACGTACATGGTCAATCCCGAGGCGGTCTGGTCGGACGGCACGCCGCTCGACTGTGACGACCTGATGCTCACCTGGCTGGCCCGCAGCGGCGTGACCGGCAGGAACGGGTTCTCCGCCGCGAGCACGGCCGGCCACGCTGACCAGAACCTGCCACAGTGCTCCCCCGGCGGGCGCGAGATCACCGTGACCTACCGGAAGGGCTACGCCGACCGGGCCGCCAGGTACGGTCCGGCCGAGATCATGCCGGCCCACGTGGTGGAACAGCAGGCCGGGTTGACGAAGACATTCATCGACTACGCCGCCACTCCGACATCGCCCGAGCTGGCCAAGGCCGTCGCGTTCTCCGACAACGGCTGGGCCTTCGCTCCCGGCAAGCTCAAGAAGGACCTCGCGCCGTCGTCCGGCCCGTACGTCCTCGACTCCTGGACCTGCGGAACGGCGAGTAGCAGGCGATGGACCCGCAGCCGCAGGCCGACATCGTGAACCAGCTCAAGGCGCTCAGTGACCCGGTGGACATCTCGACCGGGAACCGGTACACCTTCGAACACCTGGACTTCACCTTCAAGGGTCCGTTCGCAGATCGCACCCTGCGCGCGGCGTTCGCCAAGCGCGGGCCCCGGCAGCAGATCGTCAACGACCTGATCAAGCCGCAGAACGCCACGGCCACGGTGATGGAGTCCCAGTTCATCTTCCCGTTCCAGACCGAGTACGCCGCCGTCGCCGAACTCGCCGAGCGGTTGCGCCTTCAGGTCCCGCTGCTCCGAGGTCAGGCCCGTCTGCGCCGGGGCGCACCCGCGGCTGCCGGATCGGGGCGGTGGACCCCTGGTGGCGTGCCATCAGCGGGTGGGTCAACCTGACACCGTGGCCGCCATACCACCGGACCTCCCGGCAGCGACGTGCCTGCTGTGGTCCCGTCCTTGACCGGCCCTCCTTCGACGTTCCGGTCGCAGCCGGGAGTGAGCGGCTCCATGGCGGCGATGCTGCTGGTGATCGCTGCACCTAGGGACGTCATGGGACGGGGTCCGCCCCGCGGCCGGGCAGGAACCTGGATCTCACGGAAGGCCATGCGATGAGAGACCACTGGATGAAGGGAGATCGCCGTGCGTGAATACACCATTGAAACCTACGGCGAGAAGATCGCCGACGACTACGACATGACGCACCCGGATGGTCCCGATGCCGCCGCCGCGGCCGACTTTCTCGCCCAGCGGGCAGGTGCCGGCCCCGCCTTGGAGTTGGGGATCGGAACGGGAAGGGTCGCGATTCCGCTCGCCGCGCGAGGTGTCGAGGTACATGGCATCGATTCGTCGCCGCGGATGATCGACAAGTTGAAGGAGAAGCCCGGCGGTGACAGCATCACCGTGTGCATCGGAGACATGGCCGATGTGGCGGCGCCAGGCTACGGCTACGCCGTAGTGTACATAACATTCAACACGTTCTGGTATCTGCTGACGCAGGACGATCAGATCCGCTGCATGCGGAACGCGGTGCAGCGGCTGGCCGACGGCGGCGTCCTGGTGATCGAAGGCTCCATCCCTGATCCCGCTATCATGGCGCAGGGAAATGCCGTCACGCCATTCACCCTTTCTGCGACGCGCGTCTCTTTCGATGTCACCGTGCGCGACCCGCTTGCCCAGCGCATCGACCGGCAGAATATCCTCGTCGATGAGTCAGGCATCCACCTGCGGCCGATGTCGTTCCGTTACATATGGCTCGCCGAGCAGGATCTGATGGCCCGACTGGCGGGCCTGGGCCTGAGCGAAAGATACGCGGACTGGGCGGGAACGCCCGTCACGCAGCGGTCCCGCGCGTGCATTTCCGTCTACCAGAAGGCGGCGCACTGAACCTGGCCGCGGGATGCGGCGTCCAGGCCGCTGCACATGGTGGAGAGCTTTGTCCAGGCCACGGCGGCACCGCAGACGTCGATCTGGACGGGACGGCGTGGATGGCGATGTCGGACGGGGCGCGCACGCGCTGGTGTGGGAGCTGGTGCCCGACCGGCGGGCCGACCCCGACGTCGCGCGGGCCCTCGACCGCGGAGACGCGCTGCCGGGCCAGCTTCAGGCCAGGCCGCTGGCCCGCCACCCCGAGCTGCTGGCCAGCGGACCGCGGGCGCGGTACGCCGTGCTGGCCCGGCCGCCGCCAAGCTAG
>DATDMG010000189.1:0-3743 GCA_036518955.1 Kineosporiaceae bacterium
CCCGGCTGGAACATGAAGATCACGTCGCCGGTGAGTTCCTCCCGCCGTGCGGCCAGCAGCCGGGCCGCGCCGACCAGCGACGCGGTGTGCAGGTCGTGGCCGCACGCGTGCATCGCGCCGTTGGTGGCGGCGAAGTCGAGGTCGGTGTCCTCGGCCACCGGCAGCGCGTCCATGTCCCCGCGCAGCAACACGGCGCGGCCGGTGGAGCGTCCGCCGCGCAGCACGGCAGTGACCGAGCCGAGGCCCGCCGGTCCGGGCGTGATCTCGAGCGGCAACCCGTCGAGCGCGGCGAGCACCTTCTCCTGCGTGCGCGGCAGCTCGAGGCCGATCTCCGGCTCCTGGTGGATCGCCCGGCGCAGGCGGACGAGCTCGTCCTGCTGGGCTTGGGCGTCGGCGAGGAAGTCCATCGCGGCCGACCTTAGCCGGTGCGGTGGGCCGTCAGCCGGACGGTCAGTACCAGCCGCCGTTGGCCTGCCAGGACGACCATGCGCCACACGGCGTGCCGTAACGGGACTTGATGTAGCCCAGCCCCCACTTGATCTGCGTCTCGGCGCTGTTCTGCCAGTCGGGTCCGGCCGAGCCCATCTTCGAGCCGGGCAGGGCCTGCGGGATGCCGTAGGCGCCACTCGGGTTGGCGGCGTGCACCCGCCAGCCGCTCTCGTGGTTCCACAGCGTGACGAGGCAGTCGTACTGGTCGGCGCCCCACCCGCGCGCGGCCAGCAGCTCCCGCGCGATCGCCTTGGCCGTGCCGGGGTCCGGGGCAGGGGCGTTGGGTACCGGGGCCGGGGCGGTCACCGTCTGGCGGGTGTGGACGATCCGCTTCGTCCCCACCTTGACCACCCGGGCCGACGGCTGGGCCAGCGTGACCGCGCGGATCCGGGTCTCGCCGACCGGGCGGCCGTCGACGTAGACGACGGAGTAGGTGATGCGCACCTGACCGGTCTTGCCCGGATGCACCACCTGGGTGGTGCCGGCGAACATCGACGCGTCCTGCATCCGCCGGGTCGGGTACGGCGTGGACTGCAGCCGCGAGACGAGGCGGGTGATGACGCGCTCGATGCGGACGGTCGTGCCGGGGACGATTTCGGCGTCCGGCGCCGGGGAGACCCGGTCGGAGGCGCCCACGGTCAGCTGGAGATCCGAGAGCAGCTCGCCCACCGTGGAGTCGGTGGTCGTGACCTGCTGGGTCGTCCCGTCGTGGACGACGGTGACCAGCTGCGGCGTGCGGATCGCGATGTCGGTCGGCGACAGCGGCAGGCGCCGCGAGCGGGACACCGAGACGAAGTCGGTGGCGCCGTAGCCGAGCTCGGACAGGGCCTGGGCGACGGTGGGCGCGGTGGTCCAGACGTTCGCGTGGCGCCCGTCGATGGTCAGGTGCAGCAGCCGGCCGCGGCGCAGGACGATGCGCCCGCCGTCGGGCACCGTGGCCGAGACCGCCGGGGCGACCAGGTCGTGGCCGGTCACCCGGTAGCCGGCCGCGTGCAGCACGTCGCCGACCCGGTTCGCCGTGGTGTGCACGGAGGTTGCCCGCCCGTCCACCACCAGCTGCACCGACCGGTCGACCGAGCTCCAGACGAGGGGAGCGGCGGCAAGGCCGGCCAGCACGGCGCCGTGGAGGCCGTACTTGACACTGCGCAGCACTAGGCGGAGCTCCTCGGCGTCGGCGCGGAATGTTCTTCACCCGCACTTACTTCGGTCACGGAACTGTAACGGATCGGCGACGGGACGGTACAGGGGACCCCGGCCTGGGCATAACGCCCCGCGCATCCACCCCCCGGGACGCAGTCGGCCGTGGCCACCTGATCGGTGACCACGGCCGCGCTACGTCAGCAGGGGATACCGGTCAGAGGTATCGGCCGCACACCGGCCAGGGGCTCGAGCCCCGGGCGTTGTAGACCTTCGTGGCGATGGCGATCTGCTGCTCCCGGGTGGCCAGGTCGGCCCGCGGGGCGTACGCGCCGCCGCCGTTCGACAGCCAGGTGCCGTAGTCGAACTGCAGGCCGCCGTAGAAGCCGTTGCCGGTGTTGATGTGCCAGTTGCCGCCCGACTCGCACTGGGCGACGCCGTCCCAGTTCAGGCCGTTGCTCGAGGGAGTTGGGGCCGCCGGCCGCGACTTCGTCCCGACCTTCTCGACCTGCGTCTGCGGCGTGCGGGTGACGACGCGGTGGACGATCCTGCGGGCGGTGAGCTTGCCGTCGACGTAGACGAGCTCCCACGTCACGCGGGCCACGCCCTCGCGCCCGGCGGTGACCACCTTCGTGTCGCCGCGGTACATCCGCGAGTCATTGCGCTGGGTGACCGGGTAGTCGACCTTCACCGTCCGGACGACGTCGCGCACGACCACCCGCTGCACGCGCACCAGGAGGTTCGGCGAGATCGCGGTGGCCGGCGCCGGGATGAGCCGGTCCTTCGGGCCGACCGTGACGCCGAGTTCCTGCAGCAGCTGCGCGACGCTGGCGGAGGTGGTGGTCACCTTCTGCGTCTGGTGGTCGTGCACGACGACCACCGACTTGGGGGTGCGCAGCTGGATGTCGGTCGCACCGAGCGGCAGCCGCTTGGCCCGTGAGACGGAGACGAAGTCGGCCGACGTGTAGCCGAGGGCGGCCAGCGCCTGCTGGACGGTCGGCGCGGTCGTCCACACGTCGCGCTTCTGGCCGTCGACGAGCAGGTGGAGCAGCCGCCCCTTGTTCAGGACGATCTTGGTGCCGTCCTTCACGTGCGAGTGCAGGGAGGGAGCGACGATGTCGTGCGGACCGACGCGGTAACCCGCGCCCTTCAACGCACCCGCGACGTCGCTCGCCTGCGTGTCGATCTTCTTGGTCTGGCCGTCGATCACCAGGGTGACCGGCGTGCCGTTGGCGGCCGTGGCGAAGGCGGCGGTCCCGCCCACGACACCGGCGAGCACAGCACCGTAAAGGCCGTACTTGACGCTGCGACGCACTCAGAAACTCCCATCGTTAGTCGCACGCTTCTCGTTCGGTCACGAGGACGCTAACCGGAGCAAGCGGTCCCGACCAAATCCGCCCGCCCGAAAACCGCCCGATGTCCGGTTGTGGCCAGGGGGTTGCGGGGCTCGTGCTTGCTGCCCCTTAACCGGGGAGAAACGTTCTGCCACAACGGGCCGAGGCGCTGTCGCGATCATGCTCCGCGCCCCGAAAACTGGGCATCACAGGAAGGTCACGAGATGTAAAGCGGAGCTGTGGAACCCGTTCTCGTCGCTTGCAGTTGCAAGCGTCTGCAAGCACCCGAACGTGTCGTCGGACACCGGATGGCAACTTCGCGCGCTCGGCGGGTAGGGCTCGTCCGGTTTGCGCCTCGGTGGCGCCGCCCGCCCGCGCCCGTCCCCCGTCGACGAATCGGCCCGTTCCCCCTCGTCCAGTGACCACTTCCCGGTTCAGTGGCCCACTAGTAGTTGGCCACTGAACCCCGAACTGGCCACTCAACCGGTTGGGGGTGGAGGGCGGTTCGGGGTGGAGGCCCGGCGCCGGCGGTCAGGCGGACGGGAGGCCGAAGAGCCGGCTGCCGGTGGCCCGGATCGTGGCGGCCAGGTCGTCCGGGTCGCGGTGCATCGCGGCCGCCAGCCCGGCGAGGGTCAGCGGCAGCAACCGCGGCGCGTTCGGCCGGCCGCGGTGCGGGTGCGGCGTGAGGAACGGCGCGTCCGTCTCGACGAGGACGTGCTCGGGCGGGACGGCGGCGGCGGCCCGCAGCTCAGGGGCGTTCCTGAACGTGATCACGCCCGGGAA
>DATDMG010000190.1:0-4126 GCA_036518955.1 Kineosporiaceae bacterium
TGTCGGCAAGACGCAGCTGGTGCTGGAGTATGCCCACCGGTTCATGGCGGACTACGACCTGGTGTGGTGGATTCCGGCGCAGCAGGAGGAGCTGATCCCCTCCGTCCTTGCCGAGATCGCTCCGCAGCTCGGCATCCGGCGCGGGGAGAACATCGAGGAGGCTGCGGAGGCGGTGCTGGAGGCACTGCGGCGGGGACAGCCGTACAGCCGTTGGTTGATCATTTTTGACAATGCCGAGGATCCCGAGGCGTTGCAGTCCCACCTGCCGCAGGGCAATGGGCACGTCGTCATCACCTCCAGGAACCCGTCGTGGGCACACCTGGCCATTCCACTGGAGGTGGAGGCCTTCACCCGGGAGGAGTCCGTCGAGCACCTGACCCGGCGGGTGCCGGCACTGACGCCCGGGTCGGCTGGGCAGGTAGCCCAGCTCCTGGGCGACCTGCCGCTGGCCATCGAGCTGGCCAGCGCCTGGCTGGAGACCACCGGGATGCCCGTGCCGAAGTACGTCGCGCTGCTGGAGACGCAGTTGACCACGTGGTTGGCGAGCAGCCAGCCGAGCGATTACCCATCGACAGCGGCGGCCACCTGGAGCGTGTCGATCGAACGCCTTCGCCAGGAGTGGCCGGCCGCGGTACGATTGCTGGAGTTGTGTTCCTGCTTCGGTGCCGAGCCGATCTCGATGAACCTGCTGTACAGCGACGAGACGCTCAAATACCTCTTGCCGTATGACTCCAGGCTGCAGGAGAAGCTGGTCCTCGGCCGGATCATCCAGGAGATCGGCCGGTACGCCCTGGCTCGGGTCGACCGAGCGCGCTCGAGCATCCAGGTCCACCGGCTGGTCCAGGCTGTGATCAAGCACAGCATGACGGAGGAGCAGAAGGACCAGACCCAGCACGAGGTGCACCGCATCCTGGTCGGCGGTCTGCCGACCCAGGCAGACGTCGACAAGCCGGAGAACTGGCCCCGCTACAACGAGATCTGGCCGCACCTGGCGCCGTCCGAAGCGCATACGTGCATGGAGGACCCAGTTCGGTACCTCCTGGTCCAGCGGGTACGGTACCTGTGGCGGCGGGGGGAGTACGCCGACGGGCTGGTGCTGGCGCGCAGGCTGGAGTCCTCGTGGCTGGGGCAACGAGGACCTGACGACCGTCAGCTGCTGTACCTCCGGTCCCAGATCGCCAACATCATCCGCGATCAGGGTGACTACCGGACCGCCCTGGAGATCGACCAGGACGTGCTCGCGCGGCAATCCGAGGCATTCGGGGCCGACTACGTCCACACCCTGATGACTGCCACCGCTCTCGCCGTAGATCTGAGCGCGGTCGGCCGGCTCGACGAGGGTCTGAGCCTGGCCGAGCGGACGGCGGACAGCTTCACCACGCTCTTCGGCGAGGACGATCCGATGGCCCTGAACGCGGCGAACAATCTTGCGCTGTGCCTGCGCGCCAAGGGCCAATTCTTCCAGGCACGTGAGATCGACCGCCGGACGCTGGCCCTGCGCCGTCAGGTGTTCGGCGAGGAACATCCCCGGACCCTGTCCTCGGCCCTTAACCTCGCCCGTGACCTGCGGCACACCGGGGACTTCGACGAATCGACCGCACTGCTGCGCTCCACCCTCGAACGCCACCTGTCCACCCTGGGCAAGGACAATCCGAACACCATGCGGACCGCCGGAAGCCTCGCCATCTCGCTGCGCAAGTCGGGCCTGCACGACGAGGCGCTGCAGCTGAGCCGCGAGTTGCTCCGGCAGTACGAGCTCACCTATCCCGCCGACTACCCGGACGCCCTGGCATGCCGGCTGAACCTCGCGTGCGACTTGTCCGCGACAGGGGATCCGGCGGGGGCGTTGGTGACGGCAGACATCGCGGCGTCCGCCTACCACTCACGGTTCGGTTCCGAGCACCAGTTCACGCTGGTCAGCGAGAACAACCGGGCGATATACCTGCGGCAGGTAGGCAAGATCAAGGAGGCCCGTCGGATCGCGGAGACGACGTACCGCAAGATGAAGGACGCGCTGGGGGGCGAGGAGCATCCCTTCGTCCTCGCGTGCGCCATGAACGTTGCCAGCGCCCTGGCGGACGACGGGGACCTGGAGGGTGCGGAAACTCTTGACCGGGCCACGGAACAGTCGTTCACCAATGTTCTGGGTGCCCGGCATCCGGACCGGCTGTTCTGCCGGTGCAATCTCGCCGTCACCCTGAGGGCCCGCGGCAACACCAGCGAGGCGCAGGACCTTCTGCTGGAGACCCTCACCACCCTTGAGGCGATCCTCGGCGCGACGCATCCGCAGCTGGACCACCCACGACGGTGGCGTCGGGTGAACCGAGACCTGGAACCGCAGGCGGTCGTGTAGCGTAGAGGTGCTTCAGAAGGCAGGCTGTTGTTGCTCAGGGCCGAGCGAGGGACATCGCGTGGACACCGCAGCCCGTGTCGTCGAGTCCGACCAGGGCAGCTGGCGGCCAACGTGCTCGCCGAGGGTGAGGCGAGGTCCTCGGTGGAGGAGCTGGAAGCCGTGAGTGGGGCGTATGAGCGCTCGCTGGGGGCGGACAACCCCTTCACCTTGGTGTGCATCAGCAACCTGTCGGCCGCCTATCGGGCCAGCGACCGGATCATGGATGCGGTGGCGGCGTCCGAGCGACCAGTGGGTGTCGCCGCAGGCTCACGGAGCGCCACCCGTACTACCTGGCAGCCGCCACCAACCGGGCGATCTGCCGGTTCGAGGCTGGCCGCACGAGCGGCGGGGAGGCTCTGCGTGCCCGATCGGACCCGAGTCACCCGTCGATCACCACGCTGCAGGGGCGACAGCTGCTCTCTCGGGTGATCTATCCGCATGATCCCTTCTGATCGCGGCGGGTCGTTGCTCCTCCGCCGGCGAGGGTGACGGCAGCTCCCGCTGGTCCTGGGGTTGTGCGTGGTGTGCCGGCGTGGCGGGGGGCATCACGGTCATCGTCCCCATGAACGCGCCGGGCCAGCGCGGCGAGGATGTCGGGCAGTACTTCCATCGCTCCGAAGTGACCGATGCCTGGCGCGATCGTCAGTTCGGAGGTCCGAAGGCGCCGGTGGAGCCAGAGGGTGTGCTCGACCGGCGAGAACTGATCATCTGAACCGTGCCAGAGCAGGACCGGACAGCGGATGTCGTCGAACGGCACCCCCCAGGGTCCGCGCAGGGCCAGCACGTCATCGATCCAGCCGACGGCGCCCTGCCGGGTGGCCTCCCGGTAGGTGGAGCCAAGCAACCGCAGAAACGCCAGGTCCTCCAGGAGCTGTCGGTCCTCCGGCGTCGTACTGGGTTCCAGGAGGGCGAGGAAGCGGCGGTGATCAAGACGGGTCAGTTCCGCTGACGCCGTGAGCCGGGCGAGTAATTCCTCATGGTCGGAGTCGGCGGTCGTGTATTTCGTTCGATTGAACGTGCCCATCCCCTCGTACCAGTCCAGGTCCGCCGCGTCGACGGGTGCCATGCTCACCAGGGCCGCGGCGCAGCTGACCCGTCCGGGCAGGAGGGCGGCGCAGGCCAGAGCGTGGGGGCCGCCGCCGGAACGGCCGACGACGGCGAATTGATCCACGCCGAGTTTGTCGGCGATCGTGCGGACGTCCTCCGCCGCGTCGGCGACCCGCCGGTTCACACGTCGGGTCGAGCCGCCATATCCCGGCCGGTCGTAGCTGATGAGCTGTAGGCCGAGGCGGTACAGAAGCGGTCCTCGCGGGCACGGTCCGTTGCGGCTCCCCGGCGTCCCGTGCATGAGGAACACGGGATAGCCCGACGGGTCCCCGCTCCGGACGAAGGCGAGGGTGTGCCCGTCGTCCTTCTCCACCCGCTCCACGTGGCTGCGATCGCTGGATGCCTCAAGCACCATCGAGACCTACCGTGGTCCGGTGCTTCCGTGGTGTGCTGCTTCCCACATCGTCTCATCTCCGTGATGCACCACCCAAAAACTATAAAGTACGTGCCCCCTATATTCGGGAAGAGGCGATCTCATGCGTCTTTCACCATCTTGGTATGCCTTCCCCTATGCTCGACTAGTTTGCCCGCGGTCGCCAGTGGTGGTGGCGCGTATTGCTGAGGGTAACCGGGGGGTGTGACGACCCTCGGCGCCGCCGGCTACGGTGGGGCGCCGATGCGCTGTGC
>DATDMG010000191.1:0-19967 GCA_036518955.1 Kineosporiaceae bacterium
GCATCCATGGTCCGTCGTAGCTGGCGGCGAACACGTCCGCCGAATCCGGAGCACCGGTTACCGTCTCGGTGATCCAGCTCTCGCTGAGCACCCGACGACCGCTCCACGCGACTCCGTCGGTGAGGAAGACACTTCCGAAGCGGACCAGGTCGCGAAGGCAGGCGGAAATGCCGCCGTCGTGCATGCCACCACCGCGCCGGTCCACCGCGATGTCCGCGGCGAATTCGGCCCCGATCGGCTCCCAGATCAGCTCGTGAACCAAATCAGCCATGGCACGACCGGTCACGGCCTCGCAGACCCACCCCAGCGCATCGGTTTCGCTCGAGCGGTATTCGTAGGCGATCCCGTGCTGCCGTCCGTTGGGCAAGGTGCACAAGTACTCGTACAACCCGTCGGGGATGTGCGGGTGGATTCGGGGTGCCCAGCCGAACGCCTCCTCAAGCTGCCGGACGTCGGAATGCGGGTCATGGTACTCCTCCGAGAACCGGATCCCCGAGCGCATGTCCAGGACGTCGCGCACCGTCGCGGATCCGTAACCCGCGCCGGACAGTGCGCCCACATAGTCTGCCAGCGGCCGGTCCACGCGGAGTACGTGGCCATCAACCAGAGCACCGGCAACAGCGCCCACGACCGACTTGCTCACCGACATGAGCAGGTGCCGGGTCTGCGGGTTCATGCCGTCGAAGTACAGCTCCTGAACGATGGCGCCTCCGCGGGCGACCATCCACCCATCGGTCTCGGTGCCCCCGACCACCTGACCGACGGTGACGGTGGCCCCCGTCGACGGGTGCGTGAGGGGGACGGCGAACAGATCCTGCTGCTGGCGAAGGAGCGGCGCAGCCAAATGTGCCGGAGGAATCTCGGCAGTAGGGAAGATCTCCGAGACCCGCTGCAACGCCCAGTGCAGTTGCGGGGGTTTCTGCCAGCCCTCCAACGTGATCTCGATCAATCCGGACCCCTCACAAGAGCTCGTACGCAGCGGGATGTAGGCCATTGCCTCTAGCAAGCATGCACCTTATCGTTTGGCCCGGACGACGTTGTGCTACGTGACCTGGAGGCGCAATGACCGCCAAGACCGACACGCCGCGCCCTCCGGTCAGCGGCATCTCGGAGATCCGCCACCTGTTCCGGACCAACGTCACACCCGTCTACGTGATCGGCGCCATCCCGTTCAACCTCCTGGGCATCGACCGCTGGGTACGCAGTGTCACCTACGTGTCCTACTACGACCCGTGGGACGGCGGGCACCCACGGGTGTTCTCACCCAAGGCCCGGGCCGAGCACGAGTTCAGCAGTGGCGAGGAGATCAACAACTGGCTTCTGACGACCCCCGAGGTCCGGTCCGTCATGGGCACCGTTCGCGACGGCCACCGACCGAAGGTGGCGATGGTCTTCTTCGACGAGGAGACCGAACGCATCTGTGCCGAGCTCGGCTACGACCTCATCCTCCCCCCTGCCGAACTACGCGATCGGCTCGACTCCAAGATAGTGACCACGCAACTGGCGGACGAGGCCGACGTCGCCAGCGTGCCCAACGTCCTGACGACGGTCACCACTTACCAGGAGCTGCGGGATGCCGCAGAGGCAGTTGGCCTCGGCGAGGACCTGGTCGTGCAGACGCCCTACGGAGATTCGGGCAAGACCACGTTCTTCATCTCATCCCAAGAGGATTGGGCCGAACACGAAGAAAAGATCATCGGCGGCGAGGTGAAGGTGATGCGTCGGATTCGACACAGATCCGTCGCCGTCGAAGCAGTCATCACCAGGCACGGCACCGTCGTGGGCCCTTTCATGAGCGAGCTCACCGGATATGCCGAGCTGACCCCCTATCGGGGAGGGTGGTGCGGGAACGAGATGTTCCCGGAGGTGCTCTCCCCCGAGCTTCGGAGCCGATCGTCGGCGATGGTGCGACGGCTCGGCGACCGCCTCAGCAGGGAGGGCTATCGCGGCTACTTCGAGGTCGACCTGCTCCTCGACCTCGATGCGAACGAGGTGTACCTCGGGGAGCTCAATCCTCGGATCAGCGGCGCGACGGCCATCACGACCGTCACGGCCGGGGCCTACGCGGACATCCCCCTGTTCCTGTTCCACCTCCTGGAGTACCTCGGCATCGACTACGAGCTCGACGTCGACGACGTGAACGAACGCTGGGACCGCCTGGCAGCGGCCGACCTGTGGAGCCAGATGGTCGTCAAGCACACCAAGCCATCCGTGGAACTCATCGAGAGGGCGCCCCGCACGGGGACGTACCGTCCCGGTGCAGACGGTCGACTGCACTTCCATCGCCCAGCCCTGGACTGGCACCAGCTCCAGAGCGACGATGAATGCTTCTTCCTCCGGGTCTACGGGCCGGGCGAGTACCGATGGAAGGGCGCCGACCTCGGCATCATCGTGACCAGGGGACGGCTCCAGTTCACCACCGACGACGACGAGGCCTACCGACTGGGCATCCACGCGAACCACCTCATCACGTCCATGCTCGCAGAATTTCGCTGCCGCGAGATCACGGATGCCCCGACGGCTCACCTGGCTCTAGCAGCCAAGTGAGAGCCACCCCGTCGAGGTGAATCCGTCGACGGCGGATACGCACGTGGGCAACGCCCCTTCCCCCTGGCCGGGGAAGGGGTGTCAATCCCCCCGACCGGTGAGAGTCCGCCATTGATGATCTTGGAGCGCCTGGGCTCGAGGGTGCGGCGCGTGGAGGCGCACGGGTCGAGGGCGCCGGCCGAGCCCGACGCGGACTGGGGTCAGGCTGCCCCCAGCGTCGTGATCGTGAGGATGACGCGAACGCACGGTGCGCGACCGTCGTCCGGATAGGGACATGCCTGGTATCGGCTATCAGCGGGGGCACCACGGGGTTTCTGAGCCGATTACCGTCGCACTGAGGCGTCTCCGCCCGGCCGAGGACTCACCCGCGGGGCAGGCGCCAGCCGAACTGCAACCGACACTCATCTCGACCTCGAGGAATGTCAACAGAGGGAGTTCTAATGCGGGTCACTCGAAACAGGGCGACACTGGCGGGGATCTTCTCACTGGCCGCCGGAGTTCTCGGACTGCTCGGTAGTCAAGCCCTGCCTGCTTTCGCCGACGACGATTATCATCACGAACTCAGAATTGCTATCGACCCGATCTATAAGGACAAATGGTCGGCCGATGCCACTCTTTACGACCGTACAGGTCGTGAGGTCTATCGCTGGCATGAGAGTCACAAGTCTGGCAACTACGTTGAATGGACGTACCATGCCAACCCAGGCGACACTCTTGACGTCTCCATGTGGGAGGTAAACGGTAGCACCACATTTAGTCACATCGACGCCAATCGGAGCTACTGCTACCTTCTCAATGGGGCCGGGGTGTTTAAATGCGGCGCATGACTGCTCCTAGTAACGTTGCGCTTCGGACTGCTCACTGAGCCATTCCGCACACCGGCGCGCCACCCTGCGTGATCTTGCGGGTGGCGCGGGGCCGGCCCGACTGGCTGCGATCGAGGTGGCGCGGGAGTCCTGCGAGGATGCCGAGGAGGGCGATCGAACGGGGTCATGCTCGGCGACGGCAGGTGGAGGACCTGGCCTGCAGGGCCGCAGTGGACGTGGACGCGGCCGCCTCCATCGCCCAGCGGCTCGACCTCGCCGCCCACCCTTCGCATCACCGCAGAAGAGCGACACCAGATCTTCACTCCGACCCGGCATGAGAACCGGATAAGCGCATCTTCGGCGGTTGCCGTATGGCAACCTGTCCCTCGCAATCGGGTCATCCGCCCATGGCCCCGGACCTCGTGCCTGGAGATGTGATGAATCCGCGAATGAACAGGACGGCCACCCGGCTGTCAACCGCTGCCCTCGCTCTCGCCGCGAGCTGTCTCGCCGTGGGCGCCGCCGGTGTGCCGTCCGCCGTGGCGGCACCCCGGGCGACCGCCGTGGCCGCTGCCGGCTGCGAAGCCAACGACGCGCACGCCGCTGCCGACGCCTACCTGGCGGCGCTGGTGAGCCACGACGCGTCCGCGGTGCCGTTCGCCCCTGATGTCCGGCGGGTCGAGAACGGCCTGGTGACGGGCAGGTCAGGGGAGGAGATCCGCAAAGACCTCAACACCTCGATCAAGTACAAGATCATCAGCGGTCTGCACGACCGCGTGTACACCGAGGACCCTCCCGCACCGGACGGCGGGGTCAGCCTGCACGTCAACTACGTGCTCGACATCGGCGCCCCGGACTTCACCCTGCTCAAGGCCAAGGTGGCGGAGCGGTTCGACGTCAGGTGCGGCCAGATCACCTTCATCGAGGCGAGCATCTCGCTCTGAGCGAGGCGGGACGGCCGTCCTCCGGATGGCCGTCCTCCGGACGACGCCCCGTTCCGGAAACCGGGCCGCCCACTAGCTGGGGAGGCGGCGCGAAGCGGCCACGGCGACGGCGGACGCCGGCAGCGGGGCGTCGATCTGCCGGGCGAAGGCGAGGAACCCGGAATGGCCGGGCAGCCGCTCCAGCGCCTGCTGGACCAGCTCGCGGGCCGCCGGCAGGTCACCCCGCGCGTGAGCCAGCCGGGCCCGGAAGTAGGTCTGTTCCGGGCCGCCGAGCGCGGCGTGCGAGGCGATCCGGTCCAGCAGCGCCTCGTCGTCGGTGCCGACGAACCGGTCCAGGAGCGTCAGGTGCCAGCCCGTCAGCGTCTCGGTCCGCCGGCCCAGCCGGTACTCCAGGTCACGGCGCCGCTGCTCCGCCGCGTAGTCGCTCCCCCGCCCGCGCGCCGGCGCCGGTGGCACCGGGACCAGGCCGTCCAGCGCCCGCAGGTACTCCTGGGTGAAGACCACCCAGGTGTCGGGAACGGTGAGCTGCCCCGCCAGGACGTCGGCCAGCTGGCTCTCCCGCTGCGAGATCGCCCCCCATCCGCTCCGGGTCCAGCCGTACCGGCTCTCCCAGCGCACGAACTGCTCGGCAGCCACGGCCGCGAACCCGGTGAAGCCCCGGTGTTCCAGCAGGTGACGCCACAGCGCGGCCACCTCGTCCGACACGACGACGCTGGCCGCCTCGATCGGATCCTCCGAACGCACGTAGTCGTAGTCCCGGAACTCACAGGCGAGATCGATCATCTCGGTGAGTGCCGCCTCGGCCGGCTCCGGGTCCTCCGCCGCCAGCCCCGACCGCGCCTGCGCCAGCAGTCGCCGGAACGTGAACCGCCACTGGCTGCGCTCCTTCGGCCGGACGGCGCGACTGCCGCCGAGGTAGTCGCCCGAGCGCACCAGCCCGGTGAATTCCCGCACGGCCTCCAGCACCTCGGCAGGATCCGGTGCCTGCTCCGCCGTCCTCGCTGCCGCGGCGGCGGCGGGATCCGGAGCCAGGATGTCCTCGATCCGCTCCCGGACAGCCGCCGTGCCCCGCCAGTAGACCGTCCACAACGCCTTGCGCAGCGCTGCCTCACCGAGCCGAGCGGTCGCCGCGTAGAACTGCTCCCGGTTCATCCGATCCGTGCCACCCACCCGCCAGACCGTACCGCAACCGGCGAACGGAGCTGACGACCCACCCCACCCCGCGGGGCCGGCCTCGTCACGCCGGACCAGGTCGTACTCCTTTGGAGTCTCTCGGATGCATACAGTGCCAGTAGTCATCCGCTGGGGGTGTCATGGCCGAGGCTGCCGAGCTCACGCTGCTGTCCGACCTGCTGGCTGCGGTCATGGCTGGCGAGGCGGTCGAGCCGCTGGATCCGGGTCGCCGAGTTTCCTGCGGACGCCGGAGGAGGCCCTCGGCCTGCCTGCGGGCTTCCTGCGGGCTTCCTGCGGGCTTCCTGCGGGCGGGTGCCGAGGCCGTCCTGGGCGCCCTCTGGCCGGTCAACGACCTGTCCACGGCCCTGGTCATGATCGCTTCTGCCGCCTCCTGCTCCCGCCCGCCCGCGCGGATGCGGGCCGCCCGTCGTCCGCCGCCGTCCTGGAGACCCGATGACGTCTGACCTGCTCCTGGCCATGCCGGAGGCGCTCGCCGAGGTCTGGGACGACCTGCCGCGCCTGGTCGGCCCGGACTGGGCCGGCCTCTACCCGGCGGTCCGCGCCGCGATCGCCAGGCTGGCCGCGGCGGACGACGCCGGGCGCCCCGCCGCCGTGGTGGCCCTGGCCAGGCTCTTCCAGCCCCACCCCCGCGCGGCGGACGCGCTGCGCCGGGCCGGGAGAGCCGACGGGTCGCGCGCCGGCGGTCCCCTCACCCGCCCCGAGCCGGAAGGCAGCCCGACCGCCTACCGGCCTCGGGGCCCGGTGCGGGGTGTGGACGAGCCCCCGGACCGCGCCTGGCGGGAGGTGATGGCACAGCTCGGCGACCGCCTGCTGGCACCTCCCGGCCGAGCCTGGACGCAGGTGCTCGCCAGCCGTCGGCTGCGCCCCGGCGTCCGCGGCGTCGTCAACGCCTCGCTGGCCGGTGCGCCCGCGGACGCGTCGAGCCTGCCGGTCGGCCTCGGGTCGTCGCGGTCGGTGGAGGTGCACCTGATCGCGCCCGGGTTGCACCTCGAGGGACCGGCCGTGCTCCGGATCGAGGCGGGCGCGGACGGCCGGTTCACGATGGCGACCTTCGTCGTCGTCGGTCAGGTCCCTGGCCGCGTCGACGCGCGGGTGGAGTTCTGGCACCGCGACGTGCTCCTGGCGGGCGTGCCGTGCCCGGTGGAGGTGGTCGACGTCCCCACCGGCACCCTGGCGCAGGCGGGCCCCTGGCTGGACGGCGCGCACCCGGTCGTCCCCACCGCCACCCGGCCCGGTCCCACCGCCGCCGACGACCCGGCGGACGCGCCGGCACTGGCCGACCTGGAGCCCGTCGAGGTGATCGTCGGCGGTCCCTACGTGCCGCCGCCCGACCTGGACCTGCGGGTCATGGTCGAGGTGCGCGACGGCCGCACGGTGTTGCGGTACTTCCTGCACTCCGCGACGGGTGCCGCCGAGCACCACCACGAGGCGATGGGCGAGACCATCCTCACCGGCGACCCCGCCACCCACCGCGCCCGGTGGCTGCACCGCCTGGAGCACGCCGGCCAGGACGGCGCGGACGAGGTCGAGGACACCCTGCGGTCGGTGGGGGAACTGCTGTACCGGGAACTGCTGCCGCCGGCGCTGCGGTCGGCGCTGATGGCCCTCGACCCCCGCGCCCGGTCACTGCAGGTCACCTCGGACGAGCCGTGGATCCCGTGGGAGCTGGTGCGCCCCTTCGACCCCGGCGCCCGCGAGCCGGTCGACGAGGAGGCGTGGGCGGTGCGGTTCGAGCTGTCCCGATGGTTGGCCGGCCCGGTGTCGCCCCGCGGGGCGTTCCCGGTGCGGCGGTTGGCGTGCGTCGCCGCCGACTCCCCGCCCGGCCTGCTGGCCCTGCCCGGGGTCGTCACCGAACGGGACTGGCTGACCGGCTTCGCCGGCGAGCACGCCGTGGCCGACGCCAGCCCGCCGCGGTCCACCCGCCCCGTGCTGGCGGCGGCCCTGGAGGACACGACGATCGACCTGTGGCACTTCGCCGGGCACGGCGACCTGGACCCGCACCGTCCCGGAGAGGCCGAGTTCGCCCTGCAGGACGGACGGTCCTGGCATCCGGACGACCTGCACGGACGGCGCCAGGCCGCGCTGGCCTCGGCGCGGCCGCTGGTGGTCATGAACGCCTGCCGGACCGGTGGCCAGGGATGGTCCCTGACCCGGGTCGGCGGCTGGGCGGAGGCGTGGGTGCTGCGCAGTCACGTCGGGGCGTTCCTGGCCCCGCAGTGGGCGGTGAGCGACGCGCCGGCCGTGGCCTTCGCCGCCGTCCTGTACCGCGAGCTCGCCGGCGGCCGCACCCTCGCGTCGGCGGTACGGGCGGCGCGGCTGCACGTCCGTGACACCTACCCCGGCAACCCGACCTGGCTGGCCTACGTCCTGTACGCGCACCCGAACGGCCGCGTCACCTACGGCGCCGCGCGATGACCGCCCCGACCGACGGGCCGCCGGACGCGCCCGAACGCAACCTGACCCTCGAGGCGCTGGCCCTGTACCACCGGGGCGGCGTCGCCGCCGTCCAGGCCGAGTTCCCCGGGCTCGTCGCCGTCCCGGAGTTCCGGGAGTCCCTGAAGGCACTGGCCCACCCGGATGTCAGGCTGTGGACCCTCCCGGAGGAAACCCTGGAATGGATCCGTGAGGCCCGCCGGTTCGCCGCGGACGCTCAGGAGACCCTCGTCCTGGACCCCGAGCACGGGGAACCCTTCATGGCGCTGTTCGGGCCTCTGGTCGGAGGCTCCAGAATCTCCGTCTTCCGGCTGCGGCTCTACGCCGACCACCACCCGGAGATCCTCACCCCGGCCGCCCTGGACGCCGCCCGCCACGTCCGCGACCTCGCCCGCGCGCAGGGCTCGGCGTCAGCGCCGTGGATCACGGCACTGACCGACGCCCTCCAGGAGCTGCTGGAGCACCCGCTCCGCGACACCGGCCCGGCACAGGTGCTCCGGGAGGCGCCGGACACGCTGCGGGAGCTCGTGCTCCGGCTGATCGCTCACCTCGTACGGGAACACGACCTGCCGCCCGAGACCCTCGTCGAGGGGCTGCTCACCCTCCTGGAGGCCTCGGCGGACGGCAGCACGGGCGACCTGGCCCGCGAGGTCCTCACCGAGGTCGCCCCGGCGGAGCTGCCGCCGGACTGGGTCCGGCACAACCTCGTCAGGCTCGACCACGCCGTCGAGGAACTGCTCACCCGTGAGGAGGAGGTCGCCCGCGACACGGCGCGGGAGATCCTGCGGCAGCGGACCATCCTGGCCGCGAGACTGTGCGAGCGGGGCACCCGCGACGGCGACCCGGCGGCCGTGAACGCGGGGATCGCCCTGTCCCGGCGGTGCACCGACCTGGCCGTGGCGCTGGCCGACCCCGCCTTCCTGCTCGACGCCCGGTCCATGTACGTGTCGGCCTGCCTGGACGGCCACCGCGTCACCGACGACGTCCGGTACCTGCAGGAGGGCATCGCGCAGGAAGAGTACTTCCGCGGGCCGGACGGTGAGGACGGAGCTGTGCACGCGAGCGGGCTGCACAACGTCGGTTCCGCCCTCATGCGGCTGTTCGAACGCACCGGGCTCGGCACCTTCCTCGACCGGGCCTTCGCGGCGCACGAGGCCAGCGTCGGAGCCACCCCCGCGGACCATCCCTCCCGCGCCCTGCGCCTGAACTCGCTGGGGTGGAGCCTGCTCGCCCGGTACGGGATCTCCCAGGTGTCGGGCGCGGCCTTCACGGACGCCCGCCCGCTCCTGGACCGGGCGATCAGCTGCTTCGAGCAGGCGATCGAGCTGCTGCCGGAAAGGTCGCTCCGCGCCGCCATCTACACCAACTACGGGCAGGCGCTGTCGATGCGCAGCGGTTCCGCCCGGGATCCCGCCGACGGTTCCGACGATCTCGACGCCGTGGTCGGGCTGTTCGAACGGGCCCGCACCCTGGTCGACGGCGACCTGTCCCGGCGGGCCCGCTACAGCATGAACTGCGGGCAGGCCTACTTCCGCCGGGCCCACTCCGGCGACGACCCGCCGTCCGCCGCGACGGCCGAGACGTGGTTCCGGCAGGCCATGGCCGAGTCCCCCGAGGGGAGCCAGGTCCATGAGTGGTCCCACCTGAGCCTGCAGCTGTGCGTGCGATGGGCACGGCGCCCGCCGTCGGCGGGTCCGGGGCCCGGACCGGCCGTCCTGGGGCCGACGATGTCGCGCGGACTCGATCACGGCCTGAACCTCCAGGTCGGGGAGACGGCCCTGACGTGGATGGAGGCCGCCGAACGGGACGGCGCGTGGCGCGAGGCGGCGGAGGCGGCGGACTGGGCGATCCAGGCGTTCGTCTCCGCCGGACGTTCGCAGTCGGCCGACCGCGTCGACGACCGCAACCTGGACACCATCTCCCGTGCGGCGTCCCGCGGCTGCGCGGCTCTCGTCCGCGCCGGCGAGCATGCCGCGGCGGCGCTGGCGGCCGAACGGGTCCGGTCGGTCCAGCTGAGCTCACGCCTGGCCGCCGACGAGCGGTTGACCGAGAAGCTGCGCGTCGAACACCCGCCGCTGCACGACCGCTACCTCGCCGTCCGGTCCGCGCAGGCCGCCGACGGCGAGCTGGCCGCACCGCCCCCCTCGGGGGGCTCGGGCCTGCTGGAGAACCACCGCGCGGAGACCGCGCTGGGTCAGGTGCTGCGGGAGATCCGCCGGAACCCCGGATTCGAGGGGTTCGGCGCGGGACCGGCGTTCCAGGATCTGGTGCCTCTGGCCGGACCGGATCCGCTGGTCTTCCTGGTGCCGGCAGTGGACGACGTGGTCGCCGTGATCGTCACCGGTGACGGCGGATCGTCGAGCCTGCGGCTCCCCGGCGCCACGGAAGGGGAACTGCTGCAGCTGTCGGCGGTCTACCTGACGGCCGAGGTCCATCGGGACGACGACTGGCCCGGCTACCTGGCGGCGATGACGGCCATCACGAACTGGCTCGGGGAGTTCGTCGCCCGCCCGGTGGCCGAGGCGCTGCCTTCCGGCGCGACCGGGCTGTGCGTCGTCCCGTGCGGCTTCTTCTCCTTTCTGCCGCTGCACGCCGCCTGGCACGTCGATCCGGGGGCGCCCGACGGCAAGAGGTACCTGCTGGAGGACTACACGGTGCGGTACCTGCCGAGCGCGAAGATCGGCCTCACCGTCACCGGGGGGCCGACCGACCCTGCTCGCCGCGACGTGCTCATCGTGGACAACCCCGGTCCCGGGGCCGGGAGCTACCTGCGGGGGGCGGCCCGGGAGGCGGAGAACATCGAACGCCTCGGCGTGCCCTGCCGGCGCCTCAGCGGTGCCAGGGCCACCGTGGACGAGGTGGCGAAGGAACTGCCGAACGCGAAGGTGGTGCACTTCTCGACCCACGGGGTGGTCGACGTCGCCGACCCGATGAACAGCGGCGTCCTGCTGAGCCGCGGCCGGCGCCTCACCCCGCCGATCCTGGCCGGCCTGGACAACCTGCCCCACCTGGCCGTCCTGTCGGCCTGCGACTCAGGATTCGGCGGCATGGCCGCCCCCAACGAGGCGATCGGCCTGCCCGCCAGCTTCCTGGCCGGCGGCACCCAGGCGGTGGTCGGAAGCCTGTGGCCGGTCAGCGACCAGGCCACCAGCGCCGTGATGTGGCTGCTGTACGAGCTGCTGGCCGGCGGGCTGACCGTCTCGCGGGCCCTGCAGGGCGCCCAACTCGCTCTGCGGCGGGCCACCCTGCCGGACGGCCTGCGCACCGTGGACCCGGTGCTCGCCGCGCTGGTGCAGACAGGACAGCTCGTCCACCCCTACTACTGGGCCGGGTTCTGCGTCACCGGACTCGACGTACGACCCTGGGACGGGCGATCGTAACCAGTTCCGGCCAACCGGTCGGAGACCGACGAGGTGCGCCGCCACGGTGGCGCCGTCGAGGTGCGGTAGTCCGTGGTGCCTGCTGCCGGGCGGCTCGTCCACCACCGCTGTGCCATTGCTCGGGTTCATCGGCGGCAGCCCTGCACGTGACGCCCGGGCGATGCCGTCCGCAGTCGCCCACCGACGCCGGCCAGCGCCAAGGAATTCACCGCCGGCCCGGCCAGCACCCAGAACGATCGGAGCGGCCCAGGGTCCTGGTTCACACCGGTCACCGGGCTACCGTGAGATCAGATGCATGGCCGCACCCACAGGCCCTCTACCCGGGATCTTTGACCGGAGCCAGGATCTCTACGAACGGGCGGGCAAGATCAACTAACCCTTCAATGATGGCTTTCCCCTTATCCGCTGTCGCCGTTGACGGACGACCGATCACACCGCTTGGCGTGTAGCCTCGCATGCCCAGGCTCAAGAGGTGTGGACGGTGGTTGGCGTCATGGTCAGTATCGCGGAAAGAGGAGCGAACTACCTCGGGCAGAGCGTACAAGAGGATGGACGTCTCCAGTTCTCCCGCATGCATATCGCGGTAGGGATCAGTCTCATCGCAACCAACGGCCTCGCGAATGCTTCGCCAGTCATCACGGCCAGGGAATAGCGCCATTCGAGGCTCCACTATCGACGCCTCCTGCACTATGTTGGAGAGTACGTAATTACCGCCATGAGCGTTTACAATGAGGATGCGCCGTATGCCACCATTCTCCAGGGAAGCCGCAATATCAGCGATCACGGCATGCAAAGTGGCCGAGCTGATACTGACCGTTCCAACCCATCCGACGTGCTCATGAGAACAAGCGACAGTGATAGGTGGAAGCAGTAGCAGGTCGTAACGTCTCGCAATCTCGGTTGCAAGCACACATGCAATCATGGTGTCTGTAGCCAGAGGGAGGTGGCTGCCGTGTTGCTCGAAGCTTCCCACCGGCAGTACGGCGATGGTGGCGGCACGATCCGCTTCATCAGCGGTAGTGGCGATCGGCAATAGAGGCAGCACTCTGGATACCCTTCCTAGTTGGTAATTCCGGCGACGAGATGGGCGATGAGGGACAACACGGCTTCGACCTCAGGACGATGCTCCCAGCGGCGCAGGCTTCCGGCGACTTGCTTCAGTTCGTATACCGTCCGGGAGGATGCAGTTACCGTTGCATTCTGAGTAGCCTCGGACGCATGAATACATGCGGTCGGCACATCTCCGACACCAGCGTGAGCTAATGCTCGCCGAGCCAAGTGCAGGCCATAATCTCGGCGCATGTCCCTCGGCCAATTAATCGGGGTTTCCTGGAAGACGTCGACCGCCTTGTCTGGCATGCCGAGTCGGAGCCAACAGGTCGCCGCTTCCATCGATACATAGCTGGAGGTGCAGTATGGAGCCAGGGAATCTTCGCCGAGCTCCACGCGGTCGCCCGCAACGGCGTCCAATGCTTCGAGAATAACATCAGCACATTCAGCATCTTTGCCGAGCCCAGCTAGTGCATGAGCCTGCTGCCGAAGGACTACGGCGCGCATGCTTCCGATCATTCCCGGTGCAGCCCGAAGGGCAGCCTTGGCAAGCGAGAGGGCCAACGACGGGTCGCTCGCATCGGACGCGACATTACTCTTGCGCATGAGAAGATACGCCGTTAGTCGAGGGTCATCGATTTCAGTTGCCAGGTCACGCGCCCTATCAGTGTGAATCATTGCCTGATCCAAGTACCCCGCATCCTGGTTGAGCCAACCGAGGAACTCCTCATACCGACAGGCTAGTCTGACTAATGGCGGACGCTCGATGTCCCGAGCCTGCCGGACAGCTGATGCAAGAATCTCCATCTGTCTGCTGACGATCTCGAGGGCTGGCCTCGGCCCCATAAGGTTATCTGCGCGTACATGTTCACCAAAGAGGATCTCATAATAGGAGGCGGCATCTGAATGAAGTCTTGGAGTGTTCTCGGCAGCAGCATGTGCGGTGGCCTCAGCGGGCTTAATCCCTAGCTCCACATCGGATAACCCATATACCATGCGCAATAGTCGTCGATAATCACGACTTATGCTGCGAGTAATGCCGCGTTCCCATCGTGACAAGTTCGTCAAAATGCAGGAATTGTCGGGCAAGGGGATGCCAGCCTCTACCCCGGCCCGACGGATCCGGGACACTACCTGCGCCTGCGACCATCCACGCTGCGCACGGGCCTCCTGGAGCTTCGACATGCTGGGCGACGAGCCCGACCTCTCTACCTCCGCCATCCAGCCTCACCGCCTTACGATCTTGTCGCTAACATCCCTGGTCAGCGGCCTTGAACACGCCTCCATGTTCACATGTGTTCATAGCCTCCCACTTCTGCAGCCTCGGCGCCGTCCGGTCTCCTTGGATGGCGATCGTCGAACAGCCTCAAGCCCCTGGCACTGCCCCCGCGTTGGGCGGGGAACCACACGCCCCGGGATCGGATCGTCATCGGTGATCGGATCGGGAATGATGACAACGTTGACATCATGAGTCAAGGCCGAGGCAATGAGGGGTCTTCATTCAGTCGACCGCCCGCTTCACCGGCAAGGGCGCGGTTTGGTGAGGCGGTGGGAAGAGTGGTCCATGTGAAGGGAACGGAAGGGTCGACTCCTCGTGACCCGGCCGACGCGGCACCGGTCGACACCTTTCCCGAGGAACTGACGCGGAGGGACGTCGAGGCTCCGCCGGGATTGGTGTACTCCACTGTTGGGATCGACACGACGCAAGCGAACATCGCGCGTGTCTACGACTATTGGTTGGGCGGCAAGGATAATTACGAGGCGGATCGCAGGGTCGGTGAGACCGTGCGGGACCTGGCACCGTGGATCGTCCGGGGTGTGCGGGCGAACCGGGAATTTCTGGTCCGCGCGGTGACCCGGCTCGCCGAAGCGGGGGTCGACCAGTTCCTGGACATCGGGTCGGGGCTTCCGACGATGCGCAACGTTCACGAGGTGGCCCAGCGGGTGAAACCGCATTCTCGGGTGGTCTATGTAGACAATGACCCGATGGTCCTGGCGCATGCTCGGGCGTTGATGGGAACGGACGCGGGTACCTGGATATGCCGGGGTGATCTGCGGGAACCGGGTGACCTGCTGGATGTTCCCGAGGTCAGAGACGCGCTGGACTGGGGTCGGCCGGTGGCGGTGCTGATGATCGCTGTGTTGCATTTCCTGGCCGATCAGGACGGCCCGGCCGACGTCGTCCGCACCTTGCGGGACGAGATGGCACCGGGGAGTTATCTGGTGGTCTCGCACACCACCCCGGGGAACCAGGACCTGCATGCCGGGATGCCCGCCGCGATCCGGGAGTACACGCAGAAAGTGGGGCCGTTCACACCCCGAACCCGCCCGGAGGTCGAGAAGTTGTTGGACGGTTTCGTGATGGTGCCCCCGGGGCTGGTCGACGTGGAAGCCTGGCCCGACCTGACCTGTCACACCGCGGCGCCGGTACCGATGGTGGCCGGGCTGGCGCGGTGGGACGGCCCCCGGGTGACCGCCGCGGGTGCCCGGTGGGGAAGCCCCTGGTGAACCGCTCCCGGTTCCCGCCCCCGATTCCCCCGATGGAGACGCGGATGGTCTCGTTCGGGGTCGGCGTCCTGGCCGTGGACGAGCTCGTCCGGAGCCTGGACCGGCGGATATCGGACCAGAGCACTGACCATGGCACTGGTCGTGGCGCGAGTCCGGCTCGCCGGAAAACCGTGGACAAGCCTCCGGACGGGTGGTCGGGTCGGCCGGGGAAACGGTGGGGGGTGGTGGAGTCGGGGCGGCTGGAAGTCGCGATGGCCGCGTACGTGTGGGGCTACTTTCTCTTGGACACGATCGAGGTCGGCGCTGAGGAAGGTCCGACCGGGCCCGGCTGGTCGCGGGTGGGTCGGCTCGCGTCGGTGGCCGAGGCGGAGGCGCTGGTGGTGCACGGTCCGGTGAACCCGGACGTGTGCGATCTGCTGGCCGCGCAGTTGCGGCTGGTGGTCCGAGTGGTCCGCGACGTGATCGACCGTCCGGTGGTCAGCGAGTCGCCGGGGCGGGTGGGCGCGTGGGGTGCCGCGCCGCAACCGCCCATCGGACACGACGGCGACCGGTGACGGCACCCCCGGGGAGACCCGTTCCCGCCCCCCTCGGGAACAGGGTTCTCCCCGGGGACTGGGGGGTTTCGCTAGAAACGACTGACACAGCGACGAAAGGAATGATGACCGTGTACGTGAACGGAATGTCCGCGACCCACCTGGGGAACGCGGACTGGCGCAAGAGCGCCCGGAGCAACTCCTCGGGTAACTGTGTGCAGGTGGCCCGGCTGGACGACGGGCAGGTCGGCGTGCGGGACTCCAAGCACCCTGACGGCCCGGCCCTGATCCTCACCGGCGCCGAAGCGGCGGCATGGGTCCGTGGCCTGAAGTCCGGCCAGTGCGACCACCTGATCACCGCCTGATCGGGCGTCACCGCTGACGGGCAGGGGCACGCCGTTCCTCGAGGCGGGACGGCGCGCCCCTGCCCTCCACCACCCACGACAAGCAGGGACAAGGAGCAGCTCACGTACGTGCGCCGGCGAGATCGCCTCGAGCACCTGGATCACGGCGAGCCGCTCCGCGGACTCGCGCCGGTCGTAGCGACGCGCCGCCACGGTGACGCCGTCGAGGTGCGCGACAGCAAGGACCCGCACGGCCCGGTGCTCCGCTTCACCCCGGATCGACGCCCGCTCACCGCTCACCGCTCACGCGCCGAGGGCCGCAACTCTTCCATGACGTGCTGGACGTCGCAGGCCGCACGGGCGTGCGGCACTACCTGCTGGGTGGCTCCCCCGAGACCCTGACGGCCCTGCGGACGAGGATCGCGGTCGATCAACCGGAGGCGGTCGTGGCCGGGGCCTGCAGCCCCCCGTTCCGCCCGTTGACCGCTGCCGAGAAGGCAGAGATCTACGAGGACATCCGCGCCTGCGGCGCTCAGATCGTGTGGGTCGGGCTGGGGACGCCGAAGCAGGACTTCGAGGCGCGCGAGGTCGCCCGTGCGCTCGGCGTCACCGCCGTCGCGGTGGGTGCCGCGTTCGACTTCGCCGCGGGCCTGAAGCCGGAGGCGCCGCAGTGGCTGCAGGGCTCGGGGCTGGAGTGGGGGTACCGGCTGGCGACCGAGCCGAGGCGGCTGTGGCGACGCTATCTGTTCGGCAACGCCCGGTTCCTGGGCATGGTGGCCCGCCACCTCGCTGACCGGGGCCGCGACGCGACCGCGCGCCCGTGGGAGGTGACGACGCGTTGACGGGCCTGTACGTTCTCGTCGCCGGACCGGACGGGACCGGCAAGTCCACCATCGCCCACGGGGTCGAGGCAGCGCTGCGCACCGCGGGCATCCCCGTCCGGACGAGCCACTGGCGGCCCAAGGTGATCGCCGGTGTCCGGTCCGCGGGCCCGGAGACGGTCGACCGACCGCACGAGCAGCCACCACGCTCGGCTCTCACCGCGGCGGCCAAGCTGGCCGTGGTCTATGCCGACCACCTCATCGGCGGCCACACCGCCTGGCGGCGGGCCCGGCGGGACGCGGTCCTGATCGTCGAGCGGGGTTGGCTCGACGTGCTCGTGGACCCGCGCCGCTACCGGGTCAGCCGTCGGCTCGCGGCGCTCTGGGCGCGCGGCGGGCGCGCCCTCCCGAAGGCGGACGTCGCCCTGGTGTGCGCCGGGGACAGCACGATCATCCACGCGCGCAAGCCCGAGATCGGCGTCGCGGAGGTCGGTCGTCAGTGCGAGGTGTGGGCGCGGTCGGCGCACCTGGCCGCCCGGGACGTCGTCGTCCTGGACACCGTGCGGCAGCCGGTGGACGCCGCGGTGCGGGCCGCGACCGACGAGGTCCTCGGGCGGCTGCGCGACGGGGACGGGTGGCGGCGGGTTCCGCTGACGCCCGGGCGGCTCTCCGTGCGGTCCCGGGGCCCGTTCGAGGTCAGCCGCCTGTACCGGCCGCACACCGCTCGCGCCAGGCTGGCCACCGCGGTGGAGCGACGTCTCCCCCTGCTTCCGCGACCACCCATCGGCGCTCCGGTCCCCGGCCTGGGTGATCTCTGGACGCTCCTGGGCATGGAACCGAGCGCTGTGGGCGCGATGCGTTCGTCGGCGCCCGGGCGGTGGATCCTCGCCGCGTCGTCGCCGTCCGGGGACTGCGTCATCAAGGTGGGCCGAGGGGACGACGCCGGGCTGCGGAACGAGGCACGCCTGCTGTCCGTCCCGCTGGCCGAAGGTCTCACCTGGAGGCGGCCGGTCACGCTGTTCACCGGTCCGTGGCGGGACCGGTTCGTGGTCGCGACCGTCGCCGAAGACGTGCGCCCCGGCGAGGAGGTGCCGTTCGACACGGCGTTCGAGCTGCTCCTCGGGTTGCGGCACGCCACCCGGGACGGCGGTCCGGTGACCCACGGCGACTTCGCGCCGTGGAATCTCGTGCCCACCGCGGCCGGCCCGCTGCTGCTCGACTGGGAAGAGGCGCGGGTCGGCGACGAACCGCTGTGGGACCTCACCCACTACCTCGTCGTCAGCGGGGCACTGTTGGGCCGCTACACACCTGCCACCGTGCTGGACCTGCTGACCGGCTCCGGTTCCGCCGGAGAACGTCTCCTCGGCGACACCGCCTCGACGGCCGGCCCCGACCGACACGTGCGCCAGTACCTGACCTCGATCCACCCCCGGGACGCGCGGGTCCGCCGCTTCCGTGACGAGCTGCTGACCGGACTCGGCGCATGAAGGTCCTGATGAGCGCGTACGCCTGCGAGCCCGGCCGCGGCTCCGAACCGGGAGCCGGCTGGGCCTGGGCCACCGCGGCGGCCCGCCGTCACGAGGTCTGGGTGCTCACGCACAGCACCAACGCGAGAAGTATCGAGGCGGTCCTCGCGCAGGACGAGAGCCTCCGGGCCACGTTCCACCCGGTCTTCCTCGCCAATCCCGGCCCGATCCGCCGGCTGCGCACCAAGGGGCCCGCACGGATCCTCTACTACGCCATCTGGCAGCTGTGGACGGCGCGGCGGGCCGCGCTCGCCCTCCATCGCGAGCAGGCGTTCGACATCACCCATCACGTCACGTACGCGACCGACTGGCTCCCGTCGGCTGTTTCCGCGGTGCGGGACGTTCCGTTCGTGTGGGGCCCGGTGGGTGGGGCGTCGAGCGTGGCCAGCCCCCTGCTGTGGTGGCAATGCGGTGCCCGGACCGCGCTGTCGGAACTGCTCCGGGCCTGCCTCCTGGTCCCGGCGCGGATCATCGTGGGGGGCCGGGAATCGCGGCGCGCGAGCCTGGTCCTGGCCCAGAACCGGGACGTCGCGCGGGCCTTTCGCCGGGCACCGGTCCGGGTGACGCAGAATGTGGCCCTGACCGACCTGCCGAGCCGGCCCGACCCCGACCCACACCGCCCTCGGGACGCCGACGGGCCACCGATCGCCGTCTACGCCGGTCGCCTGCTGGGGTGGAAGGGGCTGCGACTCGCCCTTTCTGCGCTCCGCCACCCCTCGGCGCGCGCCTGGCACCTCCATCTGTACGGCGACGGGCCGATGCGCGGACCTCTGCAGCGACTGGCCCGCCGCTGGGGGATCCAGGACCGGGTCGTCTTCCACGGCGTCGTGCCTCGCGACACGGTCCTCCACGCCATCCGCGACGCGTCGGTCTTCCTGTTCCCCACACTGCACGACGGCTCACCCTGGGCTCTCGGCGAGGCTCTCACCCTCGGATGCCCCGCGGTGTGCATCGACTCCGGCGGCGCCGCCACGATGGTGTCCCAGGCCCATGGCGTGGTGGTCCCGCGATCCCGCCGACTCGCCGCCGACCTCGCCCACGCTCTCGACGCCGCCCGCCAGCTGTCCGGCGGCACGGACCAGTGGCACCTCGACCGCCTCCCGGCACTCCTCGACGAGCTCTACCAGCAGGCAGGAGCCCGCGGTGGCACGCGACGGCCCACGTCCATGGCAGGGGATCCGGCGTGAGGGTCTGCGTCGTTCACTCCTACTACTCCAGCTCCCAGCCCAGCGGCGAGAACACGGTCGTGGACCTACAGGTGCGCACGCTCCGGAGGCTCGGGCACGAGGTCCACCTGATCGCGTATCGCACCGACGACCTCAGCCGGAGCCGGACCTATCCCCTGACATCCGCGACTCGCGTGGCGACAGGCCGAGGGGGCTCGCCGCTCCGGCAGTTGGAGAGGCTGGCGCCGGACGTCGTGCACGTCCACAACCTGTTTCCCAACGTGGGTGCCGGGTGGCTGACCGCGTGCCCGTACCCGCTCGTGATGACGCTCCACAACTTCCGCTCCGTCTGCGCCGCGGCGACGCTCTACCGCGACGGGCACTCCTGCCGGGAGTGCCTGGACCAGGGACCGCACCGATCCGTCGTCCACGGGTGCTACCGCGGATCCCGGACGGCCACCGTTCCGCTGTGGCTCGGCACCCGCGTGCCCCGGCGCGACGCGCTGCTCACGGCACCGGACATCCTGATCACCCTGTCGGCACAAGCAAGGGCGATCTACGAACCGCTCGTCGGCCAGAAGCCCGTGGAGTGCCTGCCCAACCCGGTCGAGTCCGCCACCCAAGCGCAGCTCACGCTCCCGGACGATGCATGCTGGCTCTACGCAGGCAGGCTCACCCCGGAGAAGGGCGTGCTTGACCTGCTCGCCGCGTGGCC
>DATDMG010000192.1:0-8826 GCA_036518955.1 Kineosporiaceae bacterium
CACGCTCGTACACTCACTGATCGGGTGCCTTTCTGCCTGCACGATAGTGATCTTCGCAAATCCCATCCTTGCAGGCCGAAAGGCACTCTTGCTTCAAGATCCCTTGTCAGCTCGCGCCACTACTCGCGGATCTGGGTCAGAGGGGAACCAACGTCCACCCTACTCGAGGGGAGCCATGTCCGGATCTTACTTCAGGCACCTAAGTCGATCGCAACACTGAGCCTCCCGCCGAACTCGAGGCCGCCTACTACGCTCACAACGCGCCTGGCCCACAGCTGAGCTTTCACACCCATAGGTCTCCGGACATGCCGGGACGCTTCAAATCAAGGGCAGGATTTGTCGTCGGCAGTTCCGCTGGGGTGGACAGTGATCACCTTTCCCACCCGCGAGCCCGGAGGAAGCACGGGTGCCCACACCTGCCCTTCAATTTTCGTGATCTTTGGCTGAGTTGGATTGGGGTTGACTACTTGAAGCTTCCGTACATATTGGCTCCAAGCTCTCGGGATCAGTACAAGGTTCAGACCAGCGGGTGGCGACCCTTGCGTCCCGGCCGAAATGGGGAAAGCCTTCCAATGATCCTCATCACCATCAGGGCTAGTTGCCTCGGCACCGTACCAGAATTCGGTAGTTCCATCCTTCTGGTCATGTGCCACAAATATCCAGAGACTATATTCATCCGGGATTTTCCCATCTCCCCTTACTGCAACACATTCAGGAACATTGTCGCCAGGGGCGGGATAGGTTATAGAAAGACGGTCAGCAATATGCTCTTCGCCATTATTTGACACCAGGAATGCCAGATAGCCACCAGGGAGGACCGTGAGGACCGTCAAGAGGACGATGACTCCGATAGATCCCACATGCAGCGCGCCACCGGTCAGTCTGCGCAGTCTTCCCAAGAACCAGATCAGTATGGATATTAGGAAGCAAATAATCACAACAAGGGACTTTTCCGCCGTTGTTTCCAGCTGAGGAACCGTTCCTACGGCCGCTACGCCCGCGACGATTGTGAACATGGCGACCAAAGCTGCGAGTAGGCCACTGGACTCTTGACTGGCATCCGCGCCAACAGCCGCGGGTGGCTGAACAGCCGCGGGTGGCTGAACAGCAGGAGCCGGCTCAACAGCAGGAGCCGGCTCAACAGCAGGAGCGGGGACTGATCCGACAGCGGATTCTGACGCCACAGCGGACTCTGGGGCTATCGCGGACTGGTCATCCTGACTGAGCTGCGGCGTTTCACTTGGGTCGGCGGGATCAACCATCGGGGCGGAAGAATCCGCAGCCACCTCACTGCCCTGAGCCAGCGGAGTCTGCTGATCCGTCTGAGTTGGGTCAACAGATTCAGCCGCCTGCGCATCTCCAGTTGTGCTCTCCACTTAACCCTCCAATGAAAGGTGTGACCAGATGCGCGTGACGCCTGTCCGCGATGCGGTTGGCTTCGTCATACTGTGGGGCCGGCCAGGGCGCTGCACCGAATTCTCGGACGCGAGTTTCCGCGGCGCTCCGGGGCACCTCCTGAGTTGATACGAGCGTCGACTCCTAACACTTCGCCCCGCGTTCGATTGCACGGCTTGGCCAAGTGATTGGTGGGTCCTCGAGATATGGAGTTCTCGCATGCTACCGGACCGCGGGGGTAGACGGCTCGCGGCCGCGTGACTGTCAGAACGGCACGTGAGGCGGCATCTGCGCCATCTCCTTTCATGCTCGGCCTAGTGTAGGGGAAGGCCATCGACTGTGTGGTGCGTTCGGCACTCCTTTGCGTCGGTGAAGTCGCCAGCGCAGCCAGTACGGCGAATCTCGGCCACCGCAGCCTCGGATGAGTGCGTCCGCAAGCTGTTCCACCCGTAGGCGACGGCGGGCGGCGTTCCCAGTCGTCTCGGGGCGGCAGGCGACTTCAGGCCGCCGTCATCTCGACACGACCGCCACCCTCGTCAGCTCGACATCCGTGCGACCCGATCACGCGGAGCGACAGGACGGGAATCCATCCGCCTCGGTGTCAGCGGCAATTGCGCGCGTTGCGTTGGGCAACGGACCGGCTCCGAGACTGCCGTCGGATCGAGACTGGTCGCCTGCGGCTGTCGGCCTGGCCACTCCGGGACAAGGTTCAGCAGGAAGGATCGCAAGTGAACGACAGCGAGGACGAATTCAAAGAACTGTGGGAGGCCACCGTCCGGCTGGAGGGCCCCTTCGTGGAGTGGTCACCTTCGGACGCTCAGCACGAGGTCGACGGCGTCGTTCTGGAGCTTGGCCACCCTGGCGTCATCGTCGAGCGAGGCCCACGGCATCTCTCCGTGCTGTGGATCGACCACGAAGGCGAGATCATCTCCATCGGTGCGGTCTACGACGCGAGCAACGTCAGGCAGATCGACGTCCGCACATTCTGCCGACGCGTCCTGGCGCTTGCCACGCGCACGTCCGGGTGACCCCGCAGTGGCGACGGTCCCCCCTGACAGTCGCCAGGGACCGCAGGCGACACCGCCGACGCTGGATAGGCATCACCCCGAGTGACGGTCTAGTGGATCGTTCTCTCGACGGCCCGCGGCAAGTGCGTGCGGTTGGTGCGGAGGGGTGTACCGCGACCGGCGGAAGCGCACGGAGGCTCACCACGCCGGTAGCTCTGTGAAAGGATCTGCGGGCCGCACCAACCGGAGGGGTCATCATGGGCTGCCTGGGAGTTCACTTCGCGGTCCCGGCCGGCGTCGTCGCCAGACTCGTCTCGGCCGGCGATGACGAAGTCCGCCTCATCGTCGAAGACATCGAAGAGGAGATGACGGACGTCGACCACTGCGACACCGACAAGGCCTGGGACGCGATCCGCCGTTGCCTGACCGATGGGGACCTGGGCCTCGACAACGGCGACTACCGGCTCAACGCAGCAACCCTGGGCGGTCGCCACCTGCACGGCGGCGAGGACTACATCGTCAGCCTCCTGACGCCCGACCAGGTCCGTGACGTGGCCCAGGTCCTGGCCGAGGTGCCCCGGGAGACCCTGCGGGCCAGGTATCTGGCCATCGATCCCGACGACTACGGCCCCGAATTCGGCGACGAGGACTTCGACTACACCTGGGAGAACTTCACCGACCTCGTGGCCTTCTTCCACCGCTGCGCGCTCGCCGGCAGCCACGTCATCTTCACCGTCGACCAGTAGGCCACCCCAGCGCCTGGAACGCAGGGTCACCGACCCGGCGGCACTCTTCATCTCGCGGTGCGGCTAATTGCGCGTGTTGCCTCGGGCACAGAACTCGCTCAACGAACGCCAGGCGGGGGTCCCTCGGCGCTCGTGTCGCATGCGTGTCGCCCGGTGCGCTCTGACGGGCATCTCGCTGGTGACGTTGCGAGCGGGTGCGGTCCGTAGGACCGTCCCCGAAGTTTGGGCGCATCGTCCGAGCGTCGGCGATCGCCGTCGGCGGCGGGAACGGCCTGGTAGCGATTGATCCTGCACGGGCAGTTGGACCACCGTCGCCTGGATGAGCCAGGTTTCGGTGCTCAAGGCTCCCGATGACCCGAGCTGTTTAGCCTGCGGACGTCCTAGCCTACCAGCGCCAATATGGCAGATACTCAACTCCATGCGCACTGTTCGACCCTTTCGACTCGTCCCGGCGCAGGCCAGTCCTGAATCAAGCTGGACCGTTGTCGCCTACCAGGCGGGCAGTTGGCCGGGGTGGCGCTGGCTCGATCGCTTCGAAAGGTTCAATCGAGCGAACATGGGGGCCACTGGGCTTCGCTCCGCTTCTGATTGGGTTGCTCGCGATTCCAGCCGTTGCCTTCCGCGCCCTCCGCTACCGCCTGCAGCGGCGCACCGACTGGGAGGTCCTTGTCTACGACCGTCCGATCCCCGGCTATCGGCCGGGTTCCGCCGTCTACGCCGAGTGGTGCCCGACACGGCAGAGCGCCGATGTGCGTGCCGAGGAACTGGCGACGCGTCTCGAGCACGACCACCACCTGCCAAGCTGGGCGCGGTGAGCCCCGGCGGCCGGCGTCTCATGCGCGTCGTTGAGCGCAGCTCGCGGCGCGTTGGTGCAGGTCGGATACGGATTCAGAACAGACTGTGAAGCCGTCGTCCGCATGCCATCGACGAGCATCGATGCGCACGCAGCCCTCGGACAGCGGTATCCCGAACCGAACCGCTCCCCGAAGGCTACCCACGTCACGATCCGTCATCTCGGCGACGGCGCGGCTCGCGGCATGACCGAGCGTTTCGGGAAGGCGGGTACTCCCCGGCCGGTACGTTCTTGGAGCGGTCGAACGTTCGTATTCAGGGCTGTAGCGACTGGGTGCCGAGGACGGCGGCGAGGGTCAGGCGGTCGGCGTCCTCGGTGCCGGGCTCGGCGGTGTAGACGCTGATGCGTAGATCGTCGAGGGCGACGAGGAGTGTGTCGCAGTCGAGGGTGATCGGGCCGACTGCCGGGTGGTCGATGGTCTTGCGTCGGGACGGGTCGGCCGGAGGCGGCGGGGCTTCGGCGTCCCAGAGTTCGGTGAACCGCGGGCTGCCGGCGGTCAGGTCGGCGACCAGGCGCCGCAGCGCGCGGTCGGCGGGGTAGCGCGACGCGGTCAGGTGCAGGTCGGCCACGAGCCGGGCTTCGTGTTCGGCTTGTTCCTGCGGGCTGTGGACGACCCGCGAGGGCAGTCGGGTGACGTTGCGCCAGACGGCGTTGCGTTCCAGCCCGCGCCAGGCGGTCGTGTCGCCCATGAGCGCGTGGTACGGCGCGTTGGCGAGTACGAGCGTCCAGGTGGCGTCGTAGACGACCACCGGCGTGTGCGATAGCCGGTCGAGCAGCCGCTGCACGCTCGGGGTCACCCGCGACGGCACGACCTGCGGGCCGGGCGCGACGTGCCCGGCCAGCCGGTAGAGCAGGTCACGTTCGGTGTCGGCCAGGCGCAGCGCGCGGCTCAACGCTTCCACGACCTGCGTCGATGGTGCCGTCGCACGGCCCTGCTCGAGGCGGGTCAGGTAGTCGACCGAGATGCCGGCGAGCGCAGCGAGTTCTTCGCGGCGCAACCCGCTGGCCCGGCGGCGCCGGCCGGCCGGGACGCCGACGGCCTCGGGCGCCGCCCGGTCGCGCCAGCGGCGCACCCTCTGGCCGAATTCCCACGCTTGCACGCCTTCCATCCTGGACGAGCCGGCACCGGTTGTCCTGGTCCCGGCAGTCCTACGAAAACCGGACGACTGGCTGCGGCCCGCTCGTGCTCGCACGTTGGAGCCATGAGCGAACCCGGGACCGTTCTCGTCACCGGCCCCACGCGCAACCTGGGCCGCCACGCCGTGCTGGCCATGGCCGGCCGCCCGGACGGGCAGCGACCCGACCTGCTGCTCGTCGGGCGCGCCGGGCGCGACCTGACCGCAGTCGCCGATGAGGCTCGTGACCTCGGGGCGCGCGTCCATGAGATCGGCTGCGACCTGGCGAGCCTGGCTGACGTCGGTTCCGCCGCGGCCAACGCACGCGGCCTGTTCGCTGACGGCGCCGTCCACCCGCTGCGCGCGTTGGTCGCCAACGCCGGCATCATGTCGGCCGACACCCGGCGGGCCTCGGCCGACGGCTACGAGCTGACCTTCGCCGTCAACCACCTCGCCCACGCGCAGCTCATCGGCGATCTGCTTGTCTCGTTCACCGCCCCGGCGCGGGTCGTGCTCGTCGGCTCGAACACCTATCACGCCAACTTCTGGCGCACGTTGCTGCACGTTCCCGCTGCCGAGTGGGCCGACCCCGTCGAACTCGCCCGCCCGGCCAGCGGCGAGCAAACCCCGGGCATGCAGGCCTGCGGCGTCGCCTACTCCAACGCCAAACTCGCGATCCTCACTACGCCCACGAGTTGCAGCGTCAGGCCGGCCCGGGGATCAACGTGTCCGTGTTCGAGCCGGGGCTGGATGCCCGGCACCGCGTTGGGCCGCGGCGTTCCAGGCGATAGGTCGCGCCCTGGGCCGGATTCCCGGCGTCTCGACGCCGCAGCGCTCGGGGCCGCTGATGGCCTCGATGGCCCTCGACGACCGGTGGGCGCACCTGCGTGACGGCGCGTTCGTGGTGAAGACCAAGCTGACCGAGGTCCAGCCAGTCGCCCACGACCGCGGCCGGGAGCGGCGTCTGGGGGAGGCGACCACCGAACTGTTGGAACGCGCACGCACGTCGCGTGCCTCGGACACAGAGACATGACAGGACCAGCCCGGCCCGCGCGCAGCGGCATCAGCCAGATGATCACTATCGCCGGCCTTCGGCAGGAGCTTCGGGTAATCCACCGCCTGTCGCTCTCGGTGATCAGCGCACGCGGCGCCAGATTCGCTGACGGCGGCAGAAGAGGTAATTTGTCTTACGGCAATTCTTGGTCGGGTTGCGCCGTCCGCCGCCCGCCACCGGGCATCTTGGGGCCGGCACGCTCTGCCCGGCAGGGTGTGCAGGGGGAGAGTGGTTAGCGCTTGGGTTTTCGCCGAGATCGGCTGCTGCGGCGTGGTTGTCGGCGTGGTTGGCTCGTCGGTCTGGGGTCGGAGGGGTGGCGCCGGTCGATGCGCCGCAACCGCTGGATCGCGGCTGAGCGGGCGTCGAAGTCGTCGGCGTCCTCGGCCATTGTGACGGCGGTGTCGAAGTGGGCGGCCGCGCTGTCGAGGTCGCCGAGCGCGGCGAGGGCATCGCCGGCGTGGATGCGGATCCACACATCGTCGGGCCAGCGGTCCAGGTTCGCCTCGATGCGGGCCCGGGCCTGTTCGCTCAGCCCGGCCTGGGCCAAGGCGACCGCGGCGTCGCCGTCCAGCATGGCCTGCAGATCGGGATCGACCCGGGCCAGGGCGTCAGCGACGGCCACGGCCTGGGCACCCAGACCGGCACGGCCCAGATCCGGGACGAGGTTGAGCAGCCAATCCGGCAGCTGGCCGGCCAGCTCGGGCTCGGCGCCAAGGGCGATCGTGAGGTCGTCACGCCGGCCGGGGAACCAGCCGGCCGCTGCCACCACCAGGCGGGCGCGCTCGGCCAGCGCCTCGGCGTCCGGGACGACGTACATGCCGTCCCCCGCGTCGGCCAGCTTGGTCGCCAACCCGTTCGGCAGGTGCGGCAGTTCCCGCCGGATGGTCGCATCGGCAAGGGCCGCCCACCCGTCCGGGCTGCTGGCGCTGGCTCGCGCCAGGCGCATCCGGATCACCGTGTCGGACTCGGCCCGGTGCGCGGGGCACATCAGGGTCTGGGATTCGGCCAGCTCGCCGGGGAACCCGAACCGGCCTCCCGCGCAGGCAGGACACCCCGGCTGTGGCCGGCCCGCCGCGGCCAGCTCGACCGGCGAACGGTCCAGGTCCACCGGTCCGAACGCCGCCTGCACCACGTCGGTGATCGCTCCCAGCCCGATGTCCTCCCACCCGGGAGATACCAGCCCGATCTCGGGCGTCCCCAGGGCCGTCCCGGCGCCGCGATCAGCGAGCAGGTCAGGCGCCGGCCGGATGCCCCCCCGACCGCCCGCGGGATCCCGCGGCGTGAGCGCCGTTGCGGCCACCACCGCTGAGCCTGCCCAGGAGGCCACTACGTCCGCGGCCGTGCAGTCCTGCTCGCCCGCCTGCTCCAGCACCGACCAGAGCGGCAGGTACACCGCCAGCTCCACCCCGGAGGCGTCGGCATTGACCGTGGCGAACCCGTCCGGACGGTCCGCCAGCTGTTCCAGCGGATCCCACGTGATCACGAACACGCGTAGCCGGTCGGCCATCCAGGCCTGCCCTGCAGGCAGACCCGTCCAGGCCACAGCCAGCTCGAGCAGCTTCTTGTCCGTCACCGGCGGCGCGGCCAGCAGCCGCCGGACCTCGCCCGGCAAGCCCGCCAACCGATCCTCGGCCACACCCAACCATACCCAGCGTCACCAGATCCGATCGATGCACATCAGCGGGGCGCCTCAGCCCTCGCCGTGCACTGCAGGAGTATCCGTGCGCTTCAGGAGTACAGGACGCTCTCGTGTCCGCCATCGTGAGCGGCCCCTCCCGGCGATCATGAACTGCGTGCGTCACGGCGTGCACGTGCATCAGGCACGTCCATCAGGCACGTGTATCAGGGCAGGATGGCAACGTGCTCGTCGTCCGCGCCACCAAGAAGCTCCGCGACCGGGTGGGGCCGCTGACCCTGCGACCTGGAGAGGCGTCATCCACCCGGCTGGGCGACTGGTATGCCACCGCCTGGTTCTGGAAGCCGCAGGTCGTGCTCCTGGTCAGCGAGGCGACGCTGTTCCCTGTCCTGATGCCGCTGGCTCCGGCAGCCACGCTCCTGGCACGCTTCCCCGGCCACCTCGCCCAGGCGCTCGCTGGCCAGGAGGTTCCCCAGGGCTTCATCAGCGCCGAGCTGGCCCAGATGCAGGAGGCCAGGCTGGCCCCGACCGCCAGCCGCAGCGTCGTGGGGATCATGAATGAGTTCACGTTCCTGGCCGAGAGCGCCCGCCCCGACCCCATGGACTTCGACGCGGCCAACCTGACCGCCCTGGCGAACTGGCTGGCCGGCACACCATGCAGCCCTCTCTTCACGCGGCACACCAGCCCCGACCGCGAACTGCGTGCACTCGTACAGCAAGAACCCTGACGCAGACAACGCACAGAACAACCGTCCAGCGTCGTCACCAAAGATCATCCTTGTGGCAATGTCGCGCGGTTGGCGGTGAGCGGCAGCCGGGCATATGTAGCCTGCGACCATGTGGGCCGACGGTGGTGACGATCCGGCGATCGAGGAGTTGGCTGCGGCAGGAGATCGCCAACAGCTGTGCCGGCTCCTGCTGCACTCCGCCTGGGGGTGGGGGTCCAGCACCAGCCATCAGGAGGCGGTCGGTCTGCTGCGGGACCTGCCCGGCGACGACACTGTCCCGACCGTTCTGGTG
>DATDMG010000193.1:0-3820 GCA_036518955.1 Kineosporiaceae bacterium
CGGTGATCACGAGCGCTCGGCGGGGTGCCGGCCGGCCGTCACGATACTCATCCACGCGTCCAGCCCCCCGACCGTCCACCACGCTTGGCCGTGACCCGGACGTCGGTGATCGTCGCCCGCTTGTCCACCGCCTTGATCATGTCCACCAGGGCCAGCGCAGCCACGCAGACGCAGGTCAGCGCCTCCATCTCGATCCCGGTGCGGTCGGCGGTCCGGAGGGTGGCAGTGATGTCGACCCCGTCGTCACCCACCCGCAGGTCGACGGCGACGGCATGGACGGCGATCGGGTGCGCCAGCGGGATCAGGTCCGGCGTCCGCTTCGCCGCCTGGATCCCGGCAAGCCGAGCCACCGCAAGGGCATCACCTTTCGGCACGCCATCGCCGCGCAGCAGCGCGACCACCTCCGGCGAGCAGAGCACCCGGCCGGCCGCGGTCGCCTCACGCGCGGTCACCGGCTTGGCCGAGACGTCGACCATCCGGGCCTGACCGCGCTCGTCGACGTGCGTGAGCCGTGACCCCGCGTCCCGCGCGCCGACCGCGGATCCGGGGGTGCCGGCCTCGCCCACCACCGGCTCGCTCATCGCCGTCCGCGCTCCAGCAGCAGGCAGGTGACCGGGCTGCCCTCGGTCACCGCGGTGACGCCCTCGGGGACGACGACGAGGCAGGTGGCCCCGGCGAGATCGGCCACCAGGTGCGAGCCCTGGCCCCCGACCGGGACGGCGACGAGGACACCGTCGTCCCGCACGTCCAGCCGAGCCCGGACGAACTGCCGCTTGCCGGCCGGCGAGGACCAGGACGCGCCGGCGACCGCCGGAGCCGTCGGCCGGTGCAGCACGGTCTCGCCGGCGAGCCTGCGCAGCACCGGCCGGACGAACACCTCGAAGGACACCATCGAGCTCACCGGGTTCCCGGGCAAGGTGAAGATCGGTACCTGGCTCTCCCCGAGCACGCCGAACCCCTGCGGCATACCCGGCTGCATCGCCACCCGGTCGAAGACGACCCCGCCGCGCTCGCGCAGCACCTCCTTCACCGTGTCGTACGCGCCGGCGCTGACCCCGCCGCTGGTGATGACCAGGTCCGCGGACCCGACGGCCGCCTCCAGCGCGGCGGCGACGTCACCTGCCCGGTCCGGCACGATGCCGCCGTGCCGGGCCTGCGCCCCGAGGTCGAGGGCGGCGGCCACCAGCCCGTACCCGTTGGCGTCGTAGATGTGGCCCGGGGCCAGGTCCGCACCGGGCGGGGTGAGCTCGCTCCCGGTCGACAGCACCAGGACCCTCGGCCGCGGGTGCACCAGCACCTGCTCCCGACCGACGGCGGCGAGCAGCGCCACGTGCCGCGGAGTGAGCCGGACGCCGGGACCGAGCAGCAGTTCCCCGGACCGGACGTCCTCCCCGGTGCGGCGCACGAACTGGCCCGCGTCGGGCACCTGGCCGACGGCGACCTTGTCCACCCCGCCGTCGGTCCACTCGACCGGAACGACGGCCTCCGCACCGGCCGGCAGCGGCGCCCCCGTCATGATCCGGGCGACGGTCCCCGGCGGCAGCGCCTCCACCTGAGCGGCGCCGGCGGGCAGGTCCGCGCTGACCGGCAGGACGACCGGCCGCTCCGCCGACGCGCCCGCCACCTCACCCACCCGGACGGCGTAACCGTCCATGGAGGAGTTGTCGAACCGCGGCAGGTCCACGGTCGACCGGATCTGCTCGGCGAGCACGAGGTCGAGCGCGTCGAGCAGGCCGGCGGGCGACGGTGGCAGGACGTCGACGGCCGCGAGGCAGTCGGCGAGGTGCTCCTCGACCTGTTTCACGCCCGGCATGCTCTCACGCCGGGCCGCCCCCGGCGACGGAGCGCGAGCCCGGCACCGGATCAGTGCATGCCGATGATCGACGCCAGCGCCTCCACGTCGCTGTCGACCGCCTGGAGGTCCTCGACGTCCGGCTCCGGGGTCATCGACAGCACGAACTGGCGCAGCCATCCGCGCAGCTCCGGGCCGAGATCCTGCCGCTCCACGGCGATCTGGATGACGGCCTTGAGGTAGTCGAGCCGGTCGCCGGTGTCGTAGCGACGCCCCCGGAAGACGACCCCGTACACTCCCGAGCCCTCGCCGTCGGCCGTCGCCAACGTCTGCAGGGCGTCGGTGAGCTGGATCTCCCCGCCGCGGCCCGGCCGGGTCTCCCGCAGGACGTCGAACACCCGCGGGTGGAGCACGTACCGGCCGATCACCGCCAGGTTGCTGGGCGCGTCGGACGGGTCGGGCTTCTCCACCATGCCGATGACCTGGACGACGTCCTGCTCGGCGGTGTCCGCCACGGCCGCGCAGCCGTAAAGGTTCACCTGCTCCTTCGGCACCTCGAGCAGGGCGACGACGTTGGCGCGCGTCCGACGCTGGATGTCGATCATCCGGACGAGCAGCGGGTCACGCTCGTCGATGAGATCGTCGCCGAGGAGCACCGCGAAGGGTTTGTCGCCCACGTGCTGGGCCGCGCACAGCACGGCGTGCCCCAGGCCGCGCGGGTCACCCTGCCGCACGTAGTGGACGTCGGCGAGCACGTTGGACTTCTGCACCCGGCCGAGCCGGAACATGTCGCCCTTGACCTGGAGCGCCTCCTCGAGCTCCCAGGCGCGGTCGAAGTGGTCCTCGAGGGATCGCTTGTTGCGTCCCGTGATCATCAGGACGTCGTCGAGGCCGGCCGCGACGGCCTCCTCCACCACGTACTGGATGGCCGGCTTGTCGACGACCGGCAGCATCTCCTTGGGGGTCGCCTTGGTCGCCGGCAAGAACCGGGTGCCCAGGCCGGCGGCCGGGATGACCGCCTTCGTCACCACCGGGCCGAGGGGCCCGTTCCCGAGCTGCGACCTTGTCACCGACGCCTCCTTCGTGACACTCCCTGCGGACTTCGGACGACGATCCCGGAATCATCAAAGACGTTACCCCGTCTGGGCAACAGGCACGCCCTTCCCATCCGATCTCCCAGCCAGTACCCAGCGATCGCGGCCGCCGTGCTTGGCCGCGTACAGCGCCCCGTCCGCGGCCCGCATCAGCTCCGACGCCGTCCGGCCGTGGTCCGGGTACGCGGCGATCCCGGCCGACACGGTGACCGTCCGGGAGTAGCCGGCCGCGCGGAAGGGCTCCTTGCGGACCGCGTCCACGATCCTGGTCGCGACCGCACACGCCCCCTCGGCGCCGGTCTCGGGCAGCACGACGACGAACTCCTCGCCGCCGTAGCGCGCCACGACGTCCACCTCCCTCAGGCAGGCGCCGAGCCGGCGGGCGAACTCACGCAACACCGCGTCGCCGAAGGCGTGCCCCTGGGTGTCGTTGACCTGCTTGAAGTGGTCCAGGTCGAGCATCAGGAACGACAGCGGCCGGGTGAAGCGGGTGGCCCGTTCCACCTCTCTGGCCATCGTCGAGGTGAGGTGCCGGAAGTTGTAGGCGCCGGTCAGGGGATCCGTGACCGACAGTCTGCTCGTCTCCTCGTGGGCACGCACGTTGGCGACCGCGGTGCCGGCGTGCGCGGCGAGCGCGGTGACGGCGTCCACCGCCAGGGCGTCGAAGGGCGCCGCCCCGGCCGGCCTGGCCACAGCCAACGCCCCGACCAGGCGTTCGTCCCGGCTGAGCGGGACCGCCATCGCGGGACCGGCGACGTCCACCAGGTCGGTGACGATGGGCTCGCTGTACCGGACCGCGCCCTCGGCGAGGTCGGCCAGACCCTTCAGCAGCGCCTCGTCGCGTGGCTCCGCGCCGTCCGGGCCGGCGGCCAGGCGCAGCTGGAGCGACTTGGCGTCGCCGAGGTAGGCGACGCCGACCGTGGCGTCGCTTCCG
>DATDMG010000194.1:0-20582 GCA_036518955.1 Kineosporiaceae bacterium
CCGCGACGGATGCGCCTGGCGCTCAGCGCAGCCGGCGGTGCGCCCACTGGTGCAACGGCGAGGCGACGGCGGCGGTCCCCGGCCGGAGCCGGGACGACTCCCCCACGGCGGCCGACGTGGACGACGGCGCACCGTCCGGCACGGGCACCGGCTGCGGCGCGCAGGTGGCGTCCGGCCGGTTGCCCGAGCGGCGGGCCGGGAGCGTGCCGTCGGCCAGGTAGGCCGCGATCACGCCGTCCTCGCACCGGTCACCGAGCAGGGACGCCGCGTGGCTGGTGCCACCCGGCAGGGCGAGCAGGCGCGACGCCGGGAACCGCTTGCGCACCTCCATGCTCCCCGTGAACGGGGTCGCGGCGTCCAGCGTCTCGCCGACGAGCAGGATGGGAGCCACGTGCGAGCCGTTGACGTCGACCGCCTTGCCCGCCTTCACCGGCCAGAAGAGGCAAGGAGCATTGAACCAGGCATTCCCCCACGTCTCGAACGGAGCCTTGGCGTAGACCCGCCAGTTGTCCCGCTTCCAGGTGGCCCATTTCAGCGGCCAGGGCGCGTCGGAGCACTGGACGGCGTTGTACACCGCGAACCCGTTGTCATCCGTCGGGGTGTCGGCGGCGTCGAAGGCCTTGATGGCCGGCTTCGGGTCACCGTTCGCGATGAAGTCCGACCAGAGCGTGCCCAGGCTCGTCCAGGTGGACTGGTAGTAGCCGGCGGACAGGAAGATGTCGGTCCACTCGTCCGGGCCGACGACACCGCCGGCCGGCGCGGTGCGCAGCTTCTCCTTCTCCGCGTACCAGGCCTTCTCGACCGCGGGCTCGGTGGTGCCCAGGTGGTAGACGCTGTCGTACTTCGCGACCCACGCCCACCAGACCTGCATGTTGCGCTGGAAGGCGACGTCCTGGTCGAGGTTCGCCTGGTAGAAGACCCGGGTCGGGTCGACGTTGCTGTCCAGCACCATCCGCCGCACCCGGTTCGGGAACAGCGTCGCGTACACCTGTCCGAGGTAGGTGCCGTAGGAGAAACCGTAGAAGTTGAGCGTCGGGACCCTCAGCGCGGCCCGGATCTGGTCCATGTCCCGGGCGACGTCGGTCGTCCGCAGGTGGCGCAGCAGGTCCCCACCGGCCTTGCCGCAGGCCTTGGCGTACTTCGCGGACAGGCCGAGCCAGGTCCCCTCCAGCGCGGGCGTCGTCGGCACGAACTCCGGACGTGGGCCGGCGAAGTAGTCCTTGATGCAGTTCAACGAGGGCACGCTGGCGCCGACGCCGCGCGGGTCGAAGCCGATCCAGTCGTAGCCGTCACCGGCGCCGTTCGGGACGTACTTGCCCAGCCCGGACAGGCCCAGTCCCGATGCGCCGGGGCCGCCGGGGTTCACCAGCATGACCCCTTGGTACTTCGCGCCCGGCTTGTGCTGGACCCGGGACAGCGCGAGCTTGATCTTGGTTCCGTTCGGACGGCCGTAGTCCAGCGGAACTGTGATCATGGCGCAGTCGGCGCCGTCCGGGCCGGCGTCGCCACACGGCGCCCAGCGGATGGTGGGTACGATCTCAGCCGCGTCGCTCCCACCCGACGCCCGGGACGCGAAGGACGGCGCCGGGACGAGCACCGTCCCCGCGAGCGACCCGGCCACGGCCGCCGACACGGCCCAGATCCTCAGTCCCCGCACTCAGGCTCCCCTCTCCCACGGGGCCACGCGTGCGGCCCCGTTCGCTCAGCGGGCCCAGACTCTCAGCCGTTCGGTGGGCCGGGGGAAGAAATGCTTGAGGTAGCTGAAAGATTTGTGGGAGGGCACGCCAGGGACGAGCGTGTTCGTCGCGCTCCGGAATCACCCGCAGACAATCGGTAGCGCGGAGCAGGCCGTCGACGGCCCCGTCGTCAGGTCGTCCCCCGTTCGCACCGGGCGCCGAGCGCATCCAGCTTGGCCTGGACGTGCTCATAGCCACGGTCGATCAGGTCGATCCCGCACACCCGTGACGTGCCCTCCGCAGCCAGCGCGGCGATGAGGTGACTGAACCCGCCACGCAGATCCGGGACGGTGATGTCCGCCCCGTGCAGCTTGGCCGGGCCGGAGACGACCGCGCTGTGCTTGAAGTTGCGTGCCCCGAACCGGCACGGCAGGCGCCCGAGGCACTCCCGGTAGAGCTGGATCTGGGCACCCATCTCGCGGAGCGCCCGGACGAAGCCGAACCGGTTCTCGTACACCGTCTCGTGCACGATGGACACGCCCTGCGCCTGGGTCAGGGCGACGATCAGCGGCTGCTGCCAGTCCGTCATGAACCCGGGATGGACGTCGGTCTCCAGCACCAGCGAGTTGAGGGTCCAGCCGGGGTGTCGGAAACGGATCCCGTCGTCGGTGATGTCCAGCTCGCCACCGACCTTCCGGAAGACGTTGAGGAACGTCATCATCTCCAGCTGGCGTGCCCCGAGGACGGTGACGTCCCCTTGCGTCGCCAGCGCGGCGCAGGCCCACGACGCCGCCTCGATCCGGTCCGGCAGGGCGCGGTGCACGAAACCGCCAAGGCGATCCACGCCCTCGATCCGGATCACCCGGTCGGTGTCGACGCTGATCACCGCACCCATCTTCTGCAGCACCGCGATCAGGTCGAGGATCTCCGGCTCCACGGCCGCGTTCCGCAGTTCCGTGACGCCCTCGGCGCGCACGGCTGTCAGCAGCACCTGCTCGGTCGCCCCCACGCTGGGGTAGGGCAGGTCCAGCTTGGTGCCCTGCAGCCGCTGCGGGGCGGCCAGCCGGATGCCGGTGGCGGTCTTGTCGACCACGGCCCCGAACCTGCGCAGCACGTCGAGGTGGTAGTTGATCGGTCGGTCGCCGATCCGGCATCCGCCGAGGTCGGGGATGAACGCCTCGCCGAGCCGGTGCAGCAGCGGGCCGCAGAACAGGATCGGTATCCGGCTCGACCCGGCATGGGCGTCGATGTCCGCCACGTGGGCCCGCTCCACGTTGCTGGGGTCGAGCGTGAGGACTCCGGACACCGGGTCGGTGTCGTCCACCTGGACGCCGTGCAACTCCAGCAATCCGGTCACGACGGTGACGTCGCGGATCTGCGGGACGTTGGCGAGCCGGCTCGGCCCCTCGCCGAGGAGGGCCGCGACCATGGCCTTGGAGACGAAGTTCTTGGCGCCTCGGACGGCGATCGTGCCCCGGAGCGGAGTGCCGCCGTGCACGGTGAGGACATCGCTCATGGCCCCATCTTGGCGTAGGTCCCCCGGGCCGTCCGCGGATCGGCTGGTCCCCGGTCCCCGCCGGCCGCCTCGGGTGCGGCCGGCCGGGCAGGTGGCAGCGCCCGACCAGGCCTTCGAGGCGGCGGTCCGCTTCGAAGGCGTCGCCGAGGCGGCGGCGCGCGGGGCAGGCGTCGGCGCCGGCACACCCGCCGACCGGGCCGCCGACGGCGATGCCATTGTGCCGCAACGATCCCGCCGGCGCCGTGGCCCTTGCGCCAGCGGTTGCCGCGGGTCAGCGGGCAGGGAGCGTGGTGGGCATCCACTCCGGCCGGGCGGCCTCGAAGACGTCGATGTCGCCCTCGTGCCGCAGCGTCAGCCCGATGTCGTCCAGGCCCTCCATCAGCCGCCAACGGGTGTAGTCGTCGACGTCGAACGTCACGGTCAGGTCTCCGGCCGTGGCTGTCCGGGCGCCCAGGTCGACGGTGACCTCCAGCCCGGGCGACGCGTCGAGCGCGGCCAGCAGGCGCTCGCCGTCCGCGGCGTCGACGACGCCCGTGAGCAGTCCCTGCTTGCCCGCGTTGCCACGGAAGATGTCCGCGAAGCGCGGCGAGAGCACCACGCGGAACCCGTAGTCCTTGAGCGCCCACACCGCGTGCTCACGCGAGCTGCCGATGCCGAAGTCCGGCCCGGCCACGAGCACCGAGCCGTTGCGGTACGGCTCGGCGTTGAGCACGAACGCCGGGTCCGCCCGCCACGCGGCGAACAAGCCGTCCTCGAAGCCGGTCCTGGTGACCCGCTTGAGATACACGGCCGGGATGATCTGGTCGGTGTCGACGTTGCTGCGCCGCAGCGGGACGCCGACGCCGGTGTGCACGGTGAATTTCTCCACGGCGGTTCTCCTCGGATACGCGACTCGGATACGCGACGGCGGTCAGCGGGCGGTCAGGGGGTCGAGGTCGGCAGGGCTCGACAGCGTGCCGCGGACGGCGGTGGCGGCCGCCACGAGCGGCGACACCAGGTGCGTCCGGCCGCCCTTGCCCTGCCGGCCCTCGAAGTTGCGGTTGGACGTCGAGGCACTGCGCTCGCCGGGTGCGAGCTGGTCGGGGTTCATCCCCAGGCACATCGAGCACCCGGCCTGCCGCCACTCGGCGCCGAAGTCCATGAACACCGTGTCCAGGCCCTCCGCCTCGGCCCGCTGCCGCACCCGGGCGGAACCCGGGACGACGAGCACCCGCACGCCGTCCGCCTTCCGGCGACCGTGGACGACGGACGCCGCCGCCCGCAGGTCCTCGATCCGACCGTTGGTGCACGAGCCGATGAAGACGGTGTCGACGGCGATCTCACGCAGCGGGGTTCCAGGGGTGAGGTCCATGTACTCCAGGGCGCGGCGGGCGGCGTTCCGCTCGCCCTCGTCGGCGATCGTGGCCGGGTCGGGCACCCGGCCGGAGAGCGACAGCCCCTGGCCCGGGTTGGTACCCCACGTCACGAAGGGTTGGATGTCCGCGGCCTCCAGCACCACCTCGGCGTCGAACCCGGCGTCGTCGTCCGTGCGCAGCGTGCTCCAGTACGCCATCGCCGCCTCCCACTGCGCACCCTGCGGCGCGTTCGGGCAACCCTTCAGGTACTCGAAGGTCGTCTCGTCGGGTGCGACCATGCCGGCGCGGGCGCCCGCCTCGATGGACATGTTGCAGACCGTCATCCGGCCCTCCATCGAGAGCGCGCGGATCGCCTCACCGCGGTACTCGAGCACGTAGCCCTGGCCGCCGCCCGTCCCGATCCGGGCGATGACGGCGAGGATGATGTCCTTGGCGGTCGAGCCCTCGGGCAGCCGGCCGTTGACCGTGATCGCCATGGTCTTGAAGGGCGTGAGCGGCAGTGTCTGGGTGGCCAGCACATGCTCCACCTCGCTGGTCCCGATGCCGAAGGCGAGCGCTCCGAAGGCGCCGTGCGTCGAGGTGTGCGAGTCGCCGCAGACGACGGTCATACCGGGCTGGGTGAGGCCGAGTTGTGGGCCGACGACGTGCACGATGCCCTGCTCGACGTCACCGAGCGGGTGCAGCCGGACGCCGAACTCGGCGCAGTTGCGCCGCAGCGTCTCCAGCTGGGTGCGGCTGACCGGATCGGCGATCGGCTTGTCGATGTCGACGGTCGGGGTGTTGTGGTCCTCGGTGGCGATCGTCAGGTCGGGGCGGCGCACCGGACGGCCGGCGATCCGCAGGCCGTCGAACGCCTGCGGACTGGTCACCTCGTGGACCAGGTGCAGGTCGACGTAGAGCAGATCCGGCTCACCGTTCTCACCGCGCCGGACGACGTGCGCGTCCCAGACCTTCTCGGCCAGTGTGCGTCCCACTCGGAGTGCCTCCTCGATGAGGTGCGGAAGGTGACTAACGGCCCGGTGCCGATCCGTCACCGGTGGTGACCGGTGGACGCCGAGGGGCTGAGAGGCTTGCATCTCAAGCTCTGAGACGCAAGTATCGGCACGTGGACAAGAGTAGCGGAGTCGGTGTCCTGGACAAGGCCGCCGTCGTCCTCGGCGCCCTGGAGGCCGGGCCCGCCAGCCTGGCCCAGCTCGTGGCCGCCACCGGCCTGGCGCGCCCGACCGCTCATCGGCTCGCCGTCGCGCTCGAGCACCACCGTCTCCTCGGGCGCGACATGCAGGGGCGTTTCGTGCTCGGCCCGCGCCTGGCCGAACTCGCGGCAGCAGCAGGTGAGGATCGCCTGCTGGCCGCCGCCGGCCCGGTCCTGACGGCGCTGCGCGACTCCACCGGGGAGTCCGCCCAGCTGTACCGCCGGCAAGGTGACCAGCGGGTCTGTGTGGCCGCCGCCGAGCGCCGGATCGGCCTGCGCGACTCCATCCCGGTGGGCTCGGCCCTGACCATGCTCGCCGGCTCGGCGGCCCAGGTCCTGCTGGCCTGGGAGGAGCCGGACAGGTTGCACCGCGGCCTGCAGGGCGCCCACTTCACGGCCACCGCACTGTCCGCGGTCCGCCGCCGGGGGTGGGCGCAGAGCATCGCCGAACGCGAGGCCGGGGTGGCCTCGGTGTCGGCCCCGGTGCGCGGGCCGTCCGGACGGGTCGTGGCGGCGGTGAGCATCTCCGGCCCGGTGGAACGCTTCACCCGGCAACCGGGCCGGCAGCACGCCGCGGCCGTCGTCGGCGCCGCGAACAAGCTCACCGAGGTGCTGCGCCGGGGCGCCTGACCGGAACCCTCGCCGGACGGCGGCCGCCGGCCGTTCCGGCGACCCGTCAGGCGTGCAGCCGCGCCCGCACCAGCCAGGCCGCCGCCCGGACCCCCACCTCGGGGCGGAAGGCGGCGGCCGCCTCCCCGAGGGCCGTCACCTCGTCGTCCTTGAGCACCAGGTCGGCCGCGGCGACGTCGTGCTCCCGCCGGACGATCCGGGCAGCCTCCCGCTCGGAGTAGGCCACGCCGTAACCCCACTCCCGGGATCCGAACTGCCAGGTGCCCAGCCCGATCGCGGAGATCCTCCGCGTGCTCCCCGGCCCCGCCGGCGGAGACGTCCCGAGATATCGCATGGCAGCGGTCGACCCGGGCCGGCACGGCGTGCCAACCTCTTCCCGGACACCGTTCGCGGCCCGGGGGCGGCCGCAAGGATTTGGGCCCCCGGGGCCCGGACCGGTAGAGTCCATGGACAGGTCACCCACCGTCAACGGCGGGTCGGGTACCCATTGGGGTATGGTGTAATTGGCAGCACGCCGGATTCTGGTTCCGTCAGTCTAGGTTCGAGTCCTGGTACCCCAGCGCGTGTCGTCGGTCCGCCCGGCCCGGGATAGGATCGGTGACACCAGCCGGTGAGGCGCCATCGCCGACCCGGAGCACGGCCCCGTTGTGTAGTGGCCTAGCACGCCGCCCTCTCAAGGCGGTAGCGCGGGTTCGAATCCCGTCGGGGCTACAGTGAGATCGGCTCCCGGTATCGCCGGGGGCCGATCTTCTTGTGCACGCTTCAGCACGTCAGCCGCCTCAGCGCGTCAGCCGGAGCAGCGCAGGCAGCTCGGCGAGGGTGCGGACCGCCGGGACGTCGTCCGGTACCAGCCCGACGCCGTGCCGGTCCAGCCAGACGCCGGTCAGTCCGGCATCCCGCGCCCCGCGTGCGTCGACGTCCAGCTCGTCGCCGACGTAGGCGACCTCGCCGGGCGGCAGCCCGAGCCGCTCGCACGCCAGGTGGAACACCGCCGGGTCCGGCTTGCCCCGGCCGAGATCGTCCACGGACACCAGGACCGGCACCTGCGCCAACCCGACCGCCGCGAGCTTGGTCACCTGGTACTCCCGGGCAGCGTTGGTCACCGCCCCCGTCGGGATCCCGAGCGCGCGCAGCATCGCGACCAGGGCCCGGCCGTCGTCGTGGGCCCGCCAGGCGGCGCGGAAGCCGGCCTCGTACGCCTCCTCCCAGCGGGCGAAGCCGGTGTCGTCCAGGGCGGGTCCGCCGAGGCGGGCGTGCAGGCGCTCGGCCCGGATCCGCCGCTGCTCGGCGAAGGTCAGCTCGCCCCGGGTGTAGGCGGCGAAGGCGCCGGCGTCGTCCAGCACCCAGAACCGGACGGCGTCGTCCCGGCCGGCGCCGTCCAGGAACGGCATCCAGCGCGCCACGACACGGTCGATCGCGGCCCGGAAGGCGGCCCTGGTGTCGACGAGCGTGTCATCGACGTCGAGGAGGACGCCGCGAACGACGGCGCTGTCGCCGGAGGTCGCCGCCGCGGTCACCGCGGCGGCCGGCCGACGCCGGTCATGGCGGCGGCCCCCGCCGACGGTCACGGCAGCGCCCAGGCCGGCGGTGTGAACAGTCGCACCAGGTGTTGCTGCCGGGCCAGCCGGACGATCAGGGCCACCGTGGCGAGGAGGGTGAGGGCGTCGAAGACCGTCGTCCCGGGGGTAGCGGAGGTTGCGCCCAGGGTGTCGGAGAGCTCCCCGGCTCCGATGGTCGCCAGCAGCGCGACGATGTTGTTCGCGCCGTGCAGGGCCATCCCCGCCTCCAGGCCTCCCGTCCGCCACACCAACCAGCAGGCCAACGCGCCGAACAGGAACCGGTCGGCGAAGAGCCAGACGTCCTGCTGGCCGTGCGCGAACGCGAACAGGGTGCTGGACAGCCCGCCGCCGACGACGGCACCCAGGCGGGCGTCCGGGATGGCCGAACCGATCAGCTGCGGGATCCAGCCGCGGAAGACGTACTCCTCCCCCGCCGCCTGCAGCGGCGTGGTGAATACGGTGATCAGCACCAGCAGGCCCCAGTTCCGCTCCGGCGTCCAGCGGTAGCCGACCACCAGTTGCAGCCCGCCGCTCAGCACCGCGAGCACCAGGATCGCGGCGCCGTAGCAGCGCAGCAGCCAGGTCCAGCGCAGACCGGGCGCCACGGACGAGACCCACCGCGGCCGCCAGCCGAATCCTGCCCAGGTCGCGACCGAGACAACCGGGATCAAGGCGGCCAGCGAGAGGTTCGTGAGCAGGAAACCGCCTGGCTCGGCGAGCCACGGGTCGGCCCCGCGTTGCGCGGCGCCGTCGCCGGGACGATCGACCAGCTGCAGCACCGCCCCGGTTCCCGCGACGACGACGAGCACCAGCGCGGTACCACCCGTGGCCACCGCCACGCTCAGCAGCGGCCGCCACCAGCGGAACGTCGGGCCGCGGAGAAGCTGCTGGTAGGGGCGCGGCCGCCACGCCTGAGGCGGGCCCGGGAGGCGGACACCGGGTGCCCGGGGGCCGTCCGGCCCCGGCTCCCTCGGCAGTTCCGCACCTGCCGTCACGCGCCGATCGCCGCCCGCAGCGACGCCAGCCGCGCCAGGCAGGAGGCCTGGCCGAGGATCTCCATCGACTCGAACAGCGGCGGGGAGACCCGGCGCCCGGTGACGGCGACGCGCAGCGGGGTGAACGCGGTCTTGGGCCGCAGCCCGAGCCCGTCGATGATGGCCGCCCGCAGGGCGGACTCGATCACCGCCGTCCTCCAGACCTCGAGCCGGGCGAGCGCGGCGACCGCGGTGTCCAGCACGGCCGCGCCGGTGTCGGCGTCCTTCGTCACGGTGGCCAGCGCGTCGCCGTCGACGACCAGGGCGTCGTCCGGCACGAACAGGAACCCGAGCATGCCGACAGCCTCGCCGAGGAGCTGGATCCTGGTCTGGATCAGCGGGGCGGCTGCGGTCAGCACCGCCAGCTGCTCGGGGGTGGGCTCGGCCGGAAGGGTGCCGCCGGCCTGAAGGTACCCGACCAGCCGCGCCGCGAAGTCGGCGGGCTCCAGCCGGCGCACATGCTCAGCGTTGATCGCCTCGGCCTTGGCCGCGTCGAAGCGGGCCGGGTTGGCGTTGACGTCCGTGACGTCGAACGCGGCGACGAGCTCGTCGACGGTGAAGACGTCGCGGTCCTCGGCGATCGACCAGCCGAGCAGCGCCAGGTAGTTGAGCAGCCCCTCCGGGATGAAGCCGCGCTCCCGGTGCAGGAACAGGTTGGACTGCGGGTCGCGCTTGGACAGCTTGCGGTTGCCCTCCCCCATCACGTACGGCAGGTGGCCGAACCGGGGCACCCGGCTCGCCACCCCGATGTCGATCAGCGCGTGGTAGAGCGCGAGCTGGCGCGGGGTCGACGACAGCAGGTCCTCGCCGCGCAGGACGTGGGTGATGCCCATCAGGGCGTCGTCCACCGGGTTGACCAGGGTGTAGAGCGGCTCCCCGCCGGCCCGGGCGACGACGTAGTCGGGAACGCTGCCCGCTCGGAAGGTCACCTCCCCGCGGACGAGGTCGTCGAAGGAGAGGTCCTCGTCGGGCATCCGCAGCCGGAGCACCGGCTCACGCCCCTCCGCCCGGAACGCAGCCCTGGCCTGCTCGCTGAGCGTCCGGTCGTGGTTGTCGTACCCCAGCTTCGGGTCGCGCCCGACGGCGCGGTGGCGGGCCTCGATCTCCTCCGCCGACGAGAACGACTCGTACACGTGCCCACCGGCCACCAGCTTCGCCAGGACGTCGTGGTAGACCGCCCGCCGCTGGCTCTGCCGGTACGGCGCGTGCGGGCCGCCCACCTCCACCCCCTCGTCCCAGTCCAGTCGCAGCCATCGCAGTGCGTCGAGGAGCTGCCGGTAGCTCTCCTCGCTGTCGCGGGCGGCGTCGGTGTCCTCGATCCGGAACACGAACGTGCCCCCGACGTGCCGGGCGTAGGCCCAGTTGAACAGGCAGGTGCGGATCAGGCCCACGTGCGGCGTCCCGGTCGGCGACGGGCAGAACCGGACCCGGATGTCGGCGCCGGTCGCGGTGGTCACGGGGTGGCGGTCGGATGCGCTCATGATGGCCCCAGCCTAGACAGTTCCGGCTCGCCGGCAGCCTCCTCCCCAGACGTGATCATGTACTGTCGCGGGGCAGCGACGGCCGCGTCGTCAGCAGCATCGGGTGCCGGGGCTGTTCGCCTGCTCCGTCCAGCGCCAGGCCTCGAACTCGCGCCGGGTCATCGGCCGCTCCCCCGGATGGACCGACGCGTGCCGCGCGAGGTAGTGGTCGTAGCCGGCCTCGCCGGTCAGCTCGCGCAGGTACCACCGGACGGCGCGCAGCGGGCCCACCCAGCGCGACCAGCCGGCACCGGGGTGGCGGCGCGGCGGAGGCACGGCGCCCCGCCGCGGCGCCTCGGACGTGCTCATCCGCCGTCCGCCGATCGTGCCGTCGACACCGGCCCGGCCGCCGCGGCCGCCACCTCGCGGCGCTCCTGCGCCGTCGGGAACAATCCGGACGGCGCCACGATCCGCGACTCGACGAACGGCGCTTCCGCCGACGCGAGGGTGGTGCCGGCCCGGACGGCCCGCAGGCACACCCAGAGGGCGTTCCCGATCACGACGATCACCATGACGGCGAAGAACGCGGCCAGCACACCGTCCACCGTCGAGTTGGTGACGATCTGGTGCATCTGGTCGGCATTCTTGGCCGGCGGCAGCACCTTGCCGGCGTCCAGCGCCGTGGCGTAGCGGTCGCGCTGCGCGAAGAAGCCCAGCTTGGGGTCGCTGGAGAAGACCTTCTGGTAGCTCGCGGTCAGCGTGACGGCAGCGTCCCAGGCCAGCGGAAGCCCGGTCACCCAGGCGTACCGCAGCTTGCCGGACTTGACCAGGATCACCGTCCCGACCGTCAGGGCCACCGCGGCGAGCAGCTGGTTGGCGATCCCGAACAGCGGGAAGAGCTGGTTGATGCCGCCCAGCGGGTCGCCGACGCCAACCCACAGGAAGTAGCCCCAGGCCAGGACGACGGCGGCACTCGACGCCCACAGGCCGGGCTTCCAGGTGGTGCGGGCGAACGGCTTCCAGACGTTGCCGAGGGTGTCCTGCAGCATGAACCTGCCGACGCGGGTGCCGGCGTCCACCGTCGTCAGGATGAACAGCGCCTCGAACATGATCGCGAAGTGGTACCAGAACGCCTTCAGCGAGGCGCCGCCGGCGAACTCGGAGAAGATCTGCGACATCCCGACCGCGAGGGTCGGCGCCCCGCCGGTCCGTGCGATCAGCGTCTTCTCCTGCACGGCCGCGGCGGCGGCCTGCAGCTGATCCGGGCTGATCGTGAACCCGAGGTTGGCGACCGCCTGCGCCGCGCTCTGCGCCGTGGTGCCGAGCAGACCGGCCGGGGAGTTCATCGCGTAGTAGAGGCCCGGGTCCAGCAGGCTGGCGGCGATCATGGCCATCACCGCCACGAAGGACTCCATCAGCATGCCGCCGTACCCGATGAGCCGGATCTGGGACTCCTTCTCGATCATCTTGGGCGTCGTCCCCGAAGCGATCAGCGCATGGAAGCCCGACAGCGCGCCGCAGGCGATCGTGATGAACACGAACGGGAACAGCGACCCGGCGAACACCGGTCCGGTCCCGGACGTCGCGAACTTGGTGATCGCCTGGTTCTGCAGCATCGGCGCGGTCACCACCACACCGACGGCCAGCAGCCCGATCGCACCGATCTTCATGAACGTGGACAGGTAGTCCCGCGGCGCCAGCAGCATCCAGACCGGCAGCACCGACGCCAGGAAGCCGTACACCACGAGCGCGATGACCAGCTGCCGCGGCGTCAGGGTGAAGGCGCCCGCCCAGCTGGAGTCGGCGACCCACTTGCCGGCCACGATCGCGACCAGCAGCGCCAGCACGCCGACCACGCTCACCTCCAGCACCCGGCCGGGCCGCACCACGCGCAGGTAGAAGCCCATGAACAGGGCGATCGGGATGGTCATCGCGATCGAGAAGGTGCCCCACGGCGAGGTCGCCAGCGCGTTGACGACGACCAGCGCCAGGACCGCCAACAGGATGATCATGATTGCGAAGACGGCGATCAGCGCGGCGATCCCGCCCACCACGCCCACCTCGTCACGCACCAGCTGGCCGAGACTCCGGCCGTTGCGCCGCATCGAGAAGAACAGCACCGTCATGTCCTGGACGGCGCCGGCCAGGATCACCCCGAACACGATCCACAACGTGCCCGGCAGGTAGCCCATCTGGGCAGCGAGCACCGGCCCGACGAGCGGCCCGACGCCGGCGATGGCGGCGAAGTGGTGACCGAGCAGGACCCGACGGTCGGTCGGGTGGTAGTCCACGCCGTCATCGACCCGCTCGGCCGGGGTGGCTCGGCGGTCGTCCACGCCGAGCACCCGGTGGGCGATCCAGCGGGCGTAGAAACGGTAGGCGATCGCGTAGGAGGCCAGGGCGGCCACCAGGAGCCAGATGGCCGAGATCCGCTCGCCACGGACCAGCGCGATGAACCCCCAGGCGAGCGCGCCGGCGATGGCGACGGCACCCCAGATCAGCAACCGTCGGGGGTCCCGGCCCATCCGGGCGAGGTCGGGCGGCATGGTCGTCGTCATGGCAGATGTCCTTCCCGCCGACGCCCTTCGCCGGCTTCGGGCACCCCGCCGGCGGCCCCGGAGACCCGCCGGAGAGCCGCCGGGCGGTCGGAGGTGGTGGGACGGGGGTGGGTGGAGCGTCACTTCTGGAGTTTCGTCAGCGTTCGATCGGTTTACCGCAGGTACGCACCGATCTCAAGCAATCATCGATCTCAAGCAATCATCGGCGCCACCTCGACCGGGAGCGAATCATCGGCAGGACATCGGGGCGCGTCAGCCTCGCGCGGGAGGGGCCCGGCCCCCGGCCGCGCGGCGGGCGGCCGGGGCCGGCAGCCGCGCCTCGAACGCCACGAACGCCGCCGGCGCCCGGTGGTTCGGCGCTGCCAGGCCGGCCGGCAGTGCGGTCGGGTCGACGAACTCCCGGGTGGACGTCGCCGGCGTGCCGCCCAGGAGTACCGGTCGCGGTGACGACCTGCGTCACCGGGGTCAGCGGCGGCGGACCACCGGGTTCGACAGCGTGCCGATGCCCTCGATCTCGACCTCGACCCGCTGACCCTCGGCCATCGGCCCGACGCCCTCCGGGGTGCCGGTGAGGATGACGTCACCGGGCAGCAGCGTCATCGCGGCGGACACGTGCTCGATGATCGCCGGGATATCGAAGATCATGGACGACGTGCGGCCGTCCTGGACGACCTCGCCGTCCCGCCGGGTGACCACGCGCAGATCGGCCGGGTCGATGCCGGTCACCAGGTAGGGCCCGAGCGGGCAGAACGTGTCGGACCCCTTCGCGCGCCACCACTGGCCGTCGGCCTTCTGCAGATCCCGGGCCGTGACGTCGTTGGCGGCCGTGTACCCGAGCACCACGTCGCCGACCCGGTCCCGCGGCACGTCCCGGCAGATCCGCCCGATGACGACGGCGAGTTCACCCTCGTACTGCACCTCGCGGGCGGACGCCGGCAGCTGGATCGGGTCACCCGGACCGATCACCGACGTGTTCGGCTTGAGGAAGACCAGCGGCTCGGCCGGCACCTCGTTGCCGAGTTCCACGGCGTGCGCGGCGTAGTTGCGGCCGACGCCCACCACCTTGCTGCGCGGGATGACCGGGGCCAGCAGCCGAACGCTCTCCAGGGCCACCCGCTCCCCGGTGAACTGGATCGGGGTGTAGAGCGGGTCGCCGACGATGAGGGCGAGCTGCTCCGCCCCGCCGGGTTCGCCCTCCACCACACCGAACCGGGGATCCTCGCCGGTGGTGAACCTCGCGATGCGCACCCGACCACTGTAGTGACGGCCACCGACCGTCCGTCGGGCAGACCCCGGACGGTTGGTGGGGCGGTCGAGGACCTCCGGAGCGGATGATCACGCGGCGTGAGCGCGTCGGTTAGGGTACCTGTGTCCTCGGGTCACCGGCCCGACCCGACCCCGGCAGAGGTGAGCACGTGAGCGGTCAGGCGACCACGACAGCCCTGTCCAGCACCGTCTTCGGCGAGCTGGCCGACGGCACGCCGGTGGAACGCTGGGTGCTGGACGACGGCACGGTGCGGGTCGCCGTCCTGAGCTACGGTGGCGCCCTGCACGAGATCACCACTCCGGACCGGAACGACCGCCGCACGGACGTCAGCCTCGGGTTCGACACCCTGACCGGATACCTGCGACCGCAGCCCTACCTGGGCGCGCTGATCGGCCGGTACGCCAACCGGATCGCCGCCGGACGCTTCGCGCTCAACGGCCGGACCTACCGGCTCGAGGCCAACGACGGCCGGAACCACCTGCACGGCGGCAGCGGGGGGTTCGACAAGCGGGTGTGGAGTGCCGAACCGATCACGGACGGTGTGCGGCTCGCGCTGACGAGTCCGGACGGCGACCAGGGCTACCCGGCGCGGCTCGACGTCACCGTCGAGTACACGCTCGGGGCGGGCAACCTGCGGATCGCCTACGCCGCCACCAACGCCGAACGCGAGGGCGGTCCCGACACGATCGTGAACCTCACCAACCACTGCTACTTCAACCTCGCCGGGCACGGGGCGGGCCCGATCGGCGATCATGTGATCGAGGTCCCGGCGGACCGGTACGCACCCAGCGATGCCGAGCTCATCCCGACCGGTGCGCTGGCCGACGTCACCGGAACCCCGCTCGACCTGCGCGTCCCGCGCGCCTTCTCCGACGGGTGGGACGCGGCCTTCGAGCAGATCGCCAACGCCAGCGGTTACGACCACAGCTGGCTGCTGGACGGCGTCGAGCCGGGCCGGCCGGTGCTGGCGGCGCGGGTCATCCACCCGGACAGCGGCCGGGTGCTGGAGGTGATGACCGACCAGCCGGCGATTCACGTGTACTCGGGCAACAGGATGGAGCACCTCCCCGGGGCGAAGGGCGGGCAGGCCTACGAGCGCCGTGGCGGCTTCTGCCTGGAGACGCACCACCTGCCCGACAGCCCGAACCACCCGGACTTCCCGTCGACGGTGCTGGCGCCGCGGCAAACGTTCCGCAGCACGACGACGTACCGGTTCGGCACGACCTGAGGGACGCCTCCCGAACGTCACCCGGCGGGCTGCCCGCGGCCGCCCCCGGGGGGCGGAACCTGATCAGCGCGGCCCGACGCCGTGTCGCAGCAGGCCGTAGACGAGCCCGTCGCACAGAGCCAGCCAGGAGGCCTCCACGATGTTCGGGCCGACCCCGACCGTGGTCCAGGTCGTGCCGGAGTCGGAGGTCTCGATGAGCACCCGGGTGATGGCGTCCGTACCGTGCGCGGCGTCCAGGATGCGGACCTTGAAGTCCACCAGCTGGAGCTTGTCCAGCTCCGGGTAGACGGACAGCAGCGACTGGCGCAGGGCGTGGTCGAGGGCGTTCACCGGGCCGTTGCCCTCGCCGATCGCCACCTGCCGCCGTCCCCCGGCGACCAGCTTGACCGTGGCCTCGCTGTTGGCGTCCGCGCCCGGCCGGGACTCGGTGAGCACGCGCCAGCTCTCCACCGCGAAGTACGCGGGCCGCTCGCCGTCCAGCTCCTCGCGCAGCAGAAGCTCGAACGACGCGTCGGCCGCGTCGAAGGTGTAGCCCGCCGCCTCCATGACCTTCACCCGATCAGCGACGCGCGCCAGGGTGTCGCGGTCGCCACCGAGGTCGAAGCCGAGTTCTCGGCCCTTCAGTTCGATGGAGGCGCGCCCGGCCATGTCCGAGACCAGCATCCGCATGTCGTTGCCGACCGTCGTGGGGTCGGTGTGCTGGTACAGGTCCGGGTCGACCTTGATCGCACTGGCGTGCAGGCCTGCCTTGTGGGCGAAGGCGCTCGCGCCGACGTACGGCTGCCGGGAGTACGGCGGGACGTTCGTGATCTCGCTGACCGCGTGGGCGATCCGGGTCGCCTCGGCCAGTCTGCCCTCCGGCAGCACGGGCCGCCCGAGCTTGAGCTCCAGGTTCGCGACGAGCGTGAGCAGGTTCGCGTTGCCCGTCCGCTCGCCGTAGCCGTTCACGGTGCCCTGCACCTGGACGGCGCCCGCCTCGACGGCGGCCAGGGAGTTCGCCACGGCACAGCCGGTGTCGTCGTGGCAGTGGATGCCGATCGGGACGCCGGCGGCCCGGCCGACCGCCTGGACGACGTCCGCGATCCGGGCCGGGAGCATGCCGCCGTTGGTGTCGCACAGCGCGACCACCTCCGCACCCGCCTCCGCGGCGGCGCACAGCACCTCGACGGCGTAGCGGGGGTCGTGCAGGAACCCGTCGAAGAAGTGCTCCGCGTCCAGGAAGACCCGGCGGCCCTCACCATGCAGGAAGCCCACGGTGTCCCGGATCATCGCCAGATTCTCCGCCGGCGTCGTCCGCAGGGCCTTGATGACGTGCCGCACGTCGCTCTTGGCGACCAGGGTGATGACCGGCGCCATCGAGTCGAGCAGGGCCCGCACCTGCGGGTCGTCGGCGGCGGCGACGCCGGCCTTGCGGGTGGCGCCGAACGCTGCCAGGGTGGCGTGCCGCAGGTCGAGTTCGAGGGCCGCACGCTGGAAGAACTCGGTGTCCTTGGGGATCGCCCCGGGCCAGCCGCCCTCGATGAACCCGACCCCCAGCTCGTCGAGGTGGCGGGCGATGACCAGCTTGTCCTGGACCGACAGCGCCAGACCCTCCTGCTGCGCACCGTCGCGCAGGGTCGTGTCGTACACGTGGACGCTGGTGGCGTGGTTCATGGTGGCGTCTCCGGGGGTCGAGGTCCGGCGGCCGTGACACGAAAAAGACCCCCCGCGGGTGCGAAGGGTCTGCGCGGCGACAGTGCCTGACAAGGTTCAGGCGATGCCGACGCGCCGTCCGATAATGATCACAGTCGTCATGGTGGCCCCAGTCTGCCACATCGGCGCGCGATCGCCGACCCACCGCCCGGGCGGCACCGGGCCGCGGCCAGGGCGGTCGCGGCCCGGGTGGTCGCGGCCCGGGTGGTCACAGCGAGCGCCAGGGATCGATCTCGACGTCGTCGATCTGCCAGGCGACGCGCGCACCGACCTGGGCGAACGAGATCGTCACCGTCTGCTGCCCGGACGCGTCCCGGATGTCGGGGAGCATGATGCGGTCGGAGAGCTTCCACCCTCCTGGGTCACCGGCGATCTCGTAGGTGCTGTCGACGGCGGCGACGCCGCTGGTCACCCGGACTGTGATCTTCACGTGGGAGGACGGGACGCCGGGTGCCCGGTAGAACAGCCGCAGCGCGTCCTCGGCGGTGGCGACGCACAGGGACGGCGATCGCGAGCGTGCCGACCCGCCGCACCCTTCGGCGACCGGTGGGCGGGCGCGGCAGCTCGCGCCGGGACGCACCGGGAGCCGATCCCCCGAGTGAGCGGAGTCCCCCCACGCGTCGAGGTTGATAGCTCACGATGAGTTACCCTAGCGGGGCGACCCACCACCGTGGACTTTTCTTCAACTACGCTAAGCATCCCCGACGGATCCCCCCGGCCTGCTCCTCACTCACCGTCAGCTGTTCGCGCCGCCGCGCCGATCAGCGGACGAACTCGGCGACCGCCCGACCACGTGGTCGACCGCGCAGCGGAGATCCTCAGCCGGTCAGGCGAGGCGGCGCAGCCAGCCGTGGGTGTCGACGGCCCGGCCGTACTGGAGGTCGACGAGCGCCCGCCGCAACCTCCCGGTCACCTCACCGGTGGCGGACCCGGTCGCGGACTCGACCGCGCCACCCTCCCAGACCAGCCGACCGACCGGCGTGATCACGGCGGCCGTCCCGCAGGCGAACACCTCAGTGATCTCCCCGGAGGCGACCCCGGAACGCCACTCCTGGATGTCGACGCGGCGCTCCTCGACGTCCAGGCCCTGCTCCTTGGCGATCGTCAGGATCGACGAGCGGGTCACGCCCTCCAGGATCGTCCCGGTGAGCTCGGGGGTGACCAGGCGGCCGTCGGCGTGCACGAAGTACAGGTTCATCCCGCCGAGCTCCTCGACCCAGGTGCGATCCACCGCGTCCAGGAAGCAGACCTGGTCGCAGCCGTGAGCCGCCGCCTCGAGGTGGGCCGCCAGCGACGCCGCGTAGTTGCCGCCGCACTTGGCCGCCCCGGTGCCGCCGAGCGCGGCACGGGTGTACGCGGTGGACAGCCAGATCGAGACCGGCTTGATCCCGCCGCCGCTGAAGTACGACCCGACCGGGCAGGCGATCAGCGCGAACACCACCTCGTTGGCGGGCCGGACACCGAGGAACGCCTCCTTGGCGAACATGAACGGCCGCAGGTACAGGCTCTGCTCCTCGCCGGACGGCACCCAGGCGATGTCCCGCCGCACGAGCAGGGTGATCGCCGCGAGGAAGTCCTCCACCGGCAGCTCGGGCAGCGCCAGCCGGCGCGCGGAGCGGGCCAATCGCTCGCCGTTGGCCTCCGGCCGGAACGCCCACACGGTGCCGTCCGGGTGCCGGTAGGCCTTCAGGCCCTCGAAGATCTCCTGCCCGTAGTGCAGGACGGCGGCCGCCGGATCGAGCTGGAACGGCCCGTAGGGCAGCAGTCCGGCGTCGTGCCAGCCGCCGTCCGGCGTCCAGGTCGCGGTCACCATGTGGTCCGTGAAGTGTTTGCCGAACCCGGGGGCGGCGAGGATCTGCTCGCGCCGCTCGGCCGAGGTCGGAGCCGGGTTGAGCTGCTCGGTGAACGTCAGGGCACTCATCGCACTACTCGCTCCCTACCTGGCGGAAAGTATCCAGGACGGTACCAGCAGCAGCAGCCCGCCCCCGTGACCGGTCAGCCACCCGTCAGCCACCGGTCAGGGCGAACCCGCACGGCAGTGCCGTGCCGCGCGGTGAGGCCTCAGCCGGCCACCCGGGCGGCGATGGCGTCGCCGATCGCGGACGTCGACCGAGCGCCGGGACCACGGCTCGCGAGGTCGGCCGCGACCGCCTGTTCGACCCGCCTGGCCGGCTTGTCGCGCCCCAGGTGCGCCAACAGCATCGCCACGGACAACACGGCCGCGGTCGGATCCGCCGAACCCGTCCCGGCGATGTCCGGTGCGGAGCCGTGCACCGGCTCGAACATGCTCGGCGTCGTCCGGTCCGGGTTGATGTTGCCGGACGCCGCCAGCCCGATCCCTCCGGTGATCGCGGCGGCGAGGTCGGTGACGATGTCGCCGAAGAGGTTGTCCGTGACGATGACGTCGAACCGGGCCGGGTCGGTCGCCATGAAGATGGTGGCGGCGTCGACGTGCAGGTAGTTGACCCTCACGTCGGGGAACTCCGTGCCGACGCGCTCGACCGTCCGTCGCCACAGGTGCCCGGCGTGCACCAGCACGTTGTGCTTGTGCACGAGCGTGAGCAGGCGCCGAGGCCGGTCAGCGGCGCGGCGGAAGGCGTCCCGCACCACCCGCTCGACCCCGAACGCGGTGTTGACGCTCACCTCGGTCGCGATCTCGTGCGGCGTGCCGACGCGCATCGCACCACCGTTGCCGACGTAGGGCCCCTCGGTCCCTTCCCGGACGACGACGAAGTCGACGTCGCCGGGGGCGGCGAGCGGCGAGGCGACGCCCGGATGGAGCCGGGCCGGCCGCAGGTTCACGTAGTGGTCCAGCTCGAACCGGAGCCGCAGGAGCAGGCCGCGCTCGAGCACCCCACTGGGTACGCCGGGATCCCCGATGGCACCGAGCAGAATGGCGTCGTGGCGACGCATCTCCGCGAGCACCGAGTCCGGCAGCGTCTCCCCGGTGGCGTGCCAACGGCGCGCCCCGAGGTCGTAGTCGGTGGTCTCGACCGCGACCTCGCCGTCGACCGCGGCGCGAAGGACCTTCAGGCCCTCGGCGACCACCTCGGGACCGATGCCGTCACCGGCGACGACGGCGAGACGAATGGACTCGGGCATGCCGCGATGCTAGTACGGGGCCGAGCGGACGTCGTCCAGATCACGGGCAGGCCGTCTCACCGCCTGGATGACCCGGCCACCCAGGCCGGTGGCCGGGCACTCCGGGCCGGGTACCGCTCGTTGCGCACAGGGCGCGCCCATCCTGATCCCATCGACGGAGGGACTTCGTGACCGATCCCGACGATCCCCGCGGGCCGGAGACTCTCGAGAGCCCGGTAGGTGCCCCGCCACCGCTGGCGACCTCGGCGCAGCGACTCACCGGCCCCGACGATGCCGGCGGGCCCGACGATGCCGGCAGGCCCGACGAGCGGGC
>DATDMG010000195.1:0-4926 GCA_036518955.1 Kineosporiaceae bacterium
CAGAAATCGAACCAGAGAAGACCGCCAAGCCATAGGCGTAACCGCGTCTTTCTTGCCCCTACTTGACGATCTTCGATTCTACTAAACTCCCAGGTCAGAGGAAATTTTCGGTCCGTCGAGGTCCGGCAGCGTCCGCGGCAGTTCGGCGAAGTCTGCGGACAATCTGCGGACAAACGATCTTTGGGAGTCACGCGTGGGTTGGTTGAAGGAAAGAACCGGAACCGACGGCAAAATCCGGTATACCGCCATGTACCGGGACCGTCGGGGCGGGGAGCGGTCTGCGGGGACATACACCAGTCAGCGTCGGGCGGAGCGGGCCTGGCAGCGTGCGGAGCGTGACCAGGAGGCTGGCCGGATCGGCGACCCGAACCGGGGCAAGCAACTCCTGCGCACCTACGTAGAGCAGGAGTGGTTCCCCAACCACGTGATCGAAGCGACCACACGGGAGAACTACAAGTACGCCCCTAGACCGTTACATCCTTCCCGAACTGGGCGACTTCCGCATTGGTGACGTCCTGCCCAATGACCTGCGGGAGTGGATCGGGCGTCTGACCGAGACGCTGGGCGTGAACCCGCCCACCATCGTGAAGTGCAAGCTCATTGTGGACGCGATCTTCACGACGGCACTCAACGACCAGGTCGTCTTCTTCCACCCCGGCAAGGGAGTCAAGACCCCGCCGGTGGCGACCCGTCCCCGGCAGATCATCAACGCCGAGCAGTACGGACGGATCCACGCCGCGCTCGGCGACGACGTGATGCGCCTGCTCGTCGAGACGGACATCGAGTCCGGGCTGCGCTGGGGCGAACTGACCGAGCTTCGGGTCAAGGACCTGGACGTCGCCACCGGCATGCTGACCGTCTGCCGGTCCGTGGTCCAGTTGACGGCCAAGGACCGCCCCGAGGGGACCAGGTTCGTCGTCAAGGACTACCCCAAGGACAAGGAGTGGCGCCGCCTGCGCCTGGCCCCCCACCTCGTCACGAAGATCGCCGAACACATCGCCGAACACGGGCTCGGGGCTGACGACCTGCTCTTCTTCATGCCCGACCAGTCCCGGGCCCGCCGCTACCGGATCCCCGAGGTCCTGCCCGATCCCGAGACACTTGGCTGGACCGAACCCAACGAGAAGGGTCGCTGCTACCGGCACGGCACCGCCAGCGCCTACGGCATGGCCAAGTGCCGCTGCCGGCACTGCAAGGACGCCGTCGCCGCCTACCGCGCCGCCCGCCGCGCCGCCGGCGAGGACACCCCGCGCACCCCCAAGCGCGTGGACACCGACGGGCACATCGGCCGCGGCTGGTTCCGCAACAGCATCTGGCTCAAAGCCCTCACCGAAGCCGACCTCGGTTTCCACGTCACCCCACACGGGCTCCGCCACGCCCACGCCTCCTGGCTGCTGGCCGGCGGAGCCGACCTGCAGGTGGTCAAGGAACGACTCGGTCACGCCTCGATCACCACGACCGAGAAGTACCTTCACACCCTCCCCGACGCCGACGACGCCGCCTTGGACGCCCTGAACAACATCCGCATCGTCACGACCCCGGCCACTTCCTCGTCCCGCCAGCCTACCTCCGAAACGGTGCAGACGTCCGTCCCCGACCGCGCGCCGGAGGCACCAGCCGTCTCCCCCGTCGCAGCGGTGCCGGCAGTGGACCTCGCCGCGGTGGTCCAAGGCATGGACGCCGACACCGTCCGCCTGCTGCTGACCGGCCTGCTGCAACAAACCCGCAACTCCGGCAGCAACGTCCCGCGCGACTGATCGACACCAGACAGGACGGGTGCCCGCCGAACTCACAGCCGAGGGCACCCGTCCACTGCGATGAACGTTCACCTGTCTGGGTCGAAGGACTGCAGCCACGCCGAGTCCCCGCCACCGGTGGTGCCCACGGCCCCGGCCGCCAAGTGGACCATCGCGGGCAGCAGCCCCCGGCCCAGCAGGCGTGCAGCCTCATTCGCGTCGAACTCCCGGCCGCCGCCCTGGAGAAGGACGTCCGCGAGAACGGCGACCTGTTCCGCCGACGTCGGACCGCGGTGCGCCCAGGCCCACCGCACCACTCCCTCGACCACGGCCCGGCCCTGCTCGCGGATCCCGACCAGCCAGGCATTGAGGACCTTGAACAGCGCTTCGATCAGCAGACCGGAGGCCGCGGGGTCGCCGCTGGCATCCGCCGCCGCCAACTCCCCATCGACCACCAGACGTGCCCAGTCGTCATCGGCCCCGACCAGGATCTCCTCGATGACGTCACGGAGCCGATCGGCCACCTCCGCCACGATCCGGGGCAACCGCAGGTCATTCGCAGCGACCGCGTACGGGTCCGGGACCTCCCCGATCCCCTCCCATTCCAGGCCCTCGGTGCCGCTGGGCATCGGGGTCTGATCCCACCCAGCTAAAGTTGAGGCGCTGAATCGCCGAAGGACCGGACATGCCAGCACCTCGGAAATACCCGCAGGAGTTGCGGGACAGGGCGATCCGTCTGGTGACGGAGGCGCGTGAGCAGGAGTCTGGGCTGTCGCTGAACGCGGCGGCCAAACGGATCGGGCCCAGAGTGGGGATCAACCCGGACACGTTGCGGACCTGGGTCAAGCAGGCCGACATCGACGCGGGCCGACGGCCGGGGATTCCCACGGCGGACGCCGCCCGGGCCCGCGAGCTGGAGCGGGAGAACCGTGAGCTGAAGCGGGCGAACGAGATTCTTCTGGCGGCCTCAAGTTTCTTCGCGCGGGAGCTCGACCCGCGTCTTCCCTGGTAGAAGACGGAACAGCATCGCCTGCTGAATCGTCCGCGGAATACGGTGACCTTCCCAGCCTCGATGCGCCCGCCGGTGACGGCGGCGCGGCGGGCGAGGGGGCAGGCGCGCCGCTGGCGACCACCGCACTGGGTGCGGTGCTGTCGACGCCGGTCATGGTTGCGTTCATCGACGAAGTGAAGGAGCGGTTCGGGGTCGAGCCGGTCTGCCACGTGCTCTCGCAGTTCGTGTGCAAGATCGCCCCGGGGACGTACTACGCCGCCAAGGCCCGCCCGCCCAGCGCCCGCCAGCTGCGGGACGAGAAGATCAAGGAGGTGCTGCTGGCGATCTGGCACGACCCCGACCGGGGCCGGGAACTGCTGGGCGCCCGCAAGATGTGGCAGCTGCTGCACCGGCTGCACATCACGGTCGAGGGCCGGCCGGTGGCCCGCTGCACGATCGAGCGGCTGATGCGCGACCTCGGGCTGGTCGGCGCCCGCCGAGGGGACTCCTTCGTCACGACGACCCTCGCCGACCCGGACGCCGAACGGGCCCCGGACCTGGTGCACCGCAACTTCACCGCGCCCGCCCCGAACCGGCTGTGGGTGGTCGACTTCACCTACCTACAGACCGAGGAAGGCAAGGCGTTCGCGGCGTTCGTGCAGGACGTGTTCTCCCGCAAGATCGTCGGATGGGCGGTCGCCGACCAGCACGTGACCGAACTGCCGCTGGCCGCCCTGGAGATGGCCCTGTACGCCCGCGCCCGCGCCGGACAGGACGTGGCCGGCCTGGTCCACCACTCCGACGCCGGCAGTGAGTACACCGCGATCCGGTACCGGAACGTGCTGGCCGACTTCGACGCCGTCGCCTCGATCGGCACAGTCGGCGATTCCTACGATAATGCTATGGCAGAATCTTTGAATGGCATCTACAAGACGGAGTGCTATAACCGGAAGGAATCTTGGAAGAATGCTAGAGAAATCGAGTTCGCGACGAGCTCATGGGTGGCCTGGTATAACTCGGTGAGACCGCACTCAAGCCTGGGTGGCCGCACGCCGATAGAGTATGAGAACGCCTACTACAACGGCGAAGTCCTCGAACGAGAGGGCCAGCCCGAAGACCAGGCGCTCCGCGGACCCAACGGACGCTACCTCCCACGGGACAACGACCGCGACACCAACCCCCGCACCCGCGAACACGCGGGATAAACCAGCCTCAACCAAACCCGGGATCACTCAGTCCGTGGCCGGTGGGCGTGGCCCGGCGGTTGTCCGGAGGCGGTGGTGGCACGGTCGGGGGTGGGGCGGCCCTGGCGTGGCGCGGGCTGGCCGGTTGGGGGCTGCCCGGAGGGTTGCGGGATCCGTGCGGGGCATCGGACGAGATGGGCAAGACAGTCTCAGGGTCTTGGCGGCGTGGGGTTCCCGCGAAACTGGGTGTTGGGCGTTGGCTGCGGGTGGTCACGGGCCGGTGTTGTTGGCGACAGGTGTGCTGCCCGTGCGCCGGGCCGGCGCCGTGACCGGTTTCAAGGTGGCGCAGGCGTGGCGGGTTGTCCAGCCGGGGAACGTTGTGGCCGGCGCGGTCTGTGGTGAACGTGCAGCGGGCCGGGCGCGGGTGAGGGCATGATCGTCGTGTGCTGCCCGTGACGCCGTATCTTCCTTGGTGCCTCGTGCCCGTAAGACAGTCTGGCGCTGGGAGCGATCATGCGGGCTGGGTACTGTCGCCTCGAGGGTCCAGGTCACCGCCGTGGCGGTCAGCGCGCTGGCGTGGTCGCGGACGGCGCGCAGCCAGGCCCGCGCGGTGCTGCGCGGGACTCCGGCGGTCACCGCGGCCCGCCGCGTCCCCGCCCCGGCGGCCGCGCTCAGCAGGACCGTGCCGACGGTCTCGACGTCGTACGCCCGCCGGGACAGGCACCCGGCCGGCAGTAGCACGTGGGTGACGGTGCAGGCCCGGCAGCACACTCGGTACGGGCGCAGCTGCACCCGCAGCCCGCCGCGCACGGTCACCGTCCGAGCCCTGGCCCGCGACCACGCCCGCAGCGTGCCGGGGCAGCCGGCGTCCGGGCACCGCATCGCCCCGGCGGCCACCAACTCGCGGGCGGCCTGTACGTCCACCACGACGATCACGACCGGATGCACCTTCCACGTCGTCACCCTGCCCCGACCCGGTGCCAGGCCGGCAGGGACCGGCTGGGGTTGTGGACAC
>DATDMG010000196.1:0-10622 GCA_036518955.1 Kineosporiaceae bacterium
CGGCAGCTTCGGCGGGTGCGGCAGACCCGAGCGCCGCGGCGGTCGCGGCGGTGGCTGGCCGCCGCCGGCGCCACCGGCGCGGCGGTGGCCACGCTGGTCGCGGTGCTGCTCCCGCCGGCGCCACCGGCTCCCCGGCCGGCCGCGGCGGCGGTCCGGGTGGACCCGGCAGGGATCACCGCGAGCGCGTCCAGCACCTCCCGGCCGGACGGTGCGGTCACCTACGTCGCCGAGAACACCCTGGACGGCGACCCCTCGACGGCCTGGAACAGCGCCGGCGGGCTGCACCCGGGGAGCGGTGGCATCGCCCTCACCTACACCTTCGGCCACCCGGTGGACCTGCGCAGCATCGTGGTCCTGAACGGGTACCAGAAGGTCCGCCGGCGCTCGGGGCACAGCCCGGTCGATCTCTACCCGGCGAACGCCCGGGTCAGGTGGGTGCGGATCGTGACCGACGCCGGCCGCTGGACCTGGGAGCTCGCCGACCGGCGTGCTCCCCAGTCGTTCACGGCGGCCACCGGCCGCACCGGATCGGTGCGGCTCGACGTGATGTCGACGTATCCCTCCACCACCTACCCGGACATCGCCCTCAGCGAGGTCTCGTTCACCGCGGCCCTGAGCGGCTGACCCCCGCGCCGACGCGCGGGAACCGGTCGGCAGGTCCCACCCACGCAGGCCAGGACTGTGCCACGCTCGGACGGTGAGCATGTCCGACCCCTCGCCGATCCCCGCCGCCCCCGCGACCCCGATCCCCGGTAAGGCGCCCGTCACGCTGACCCCGGAGCACGCCGCGCTGATCGCCGAGGCGTGCAGCAAGAGCTCCGTGCTGTGGCTGCGCACCGCGGGCTCGACCCGGCACTCGCTCGCCTGGCACGTCTGGCACGACGACGCGGCCTACGTGGTGTACGGGGTCGACGAGCAGATGCTGCCGCTGGTGAGCGGCCAGGTCGAGGCCGTCGTCCCGAGCAAGGACACCGGGGCCCGGCTGGTGACCTTCGTGGCCCAGGCCGACATCCTCCCGGCCCGCTCGCCGGGGTGGGAGGCCGCCGCCGACGCGCTCGCCGCGGCCCGGCTGAACACCCGGGACTCCGCCACCCAGCGCGACCGCTGGGCGTCCGGCACCCTGGTCACCCGGCTGACCCCGCTGTACCTGGCCGCCAGCGGAGCCGGTGACGACGCCACCGAGGCCTTCGCGGTCACCGCGCCGACGGAGGGCGCCACCACGGTGACCAGCCACCAGCCGTGGCACCTGCGGGGCCGCGCGTCCGCCTGGCGGGCGCGCCGGGCGGGCCGCGCCCAGCACGGGTGAGCCGCAGATCCACCCCACTGCGCGCCGGAGGGCGCGGAGTAGCCTGGCCGCATGGTGAGCGGCACCCCGACCCGGGTCTTCGTCGCCCGGCTCGCCGGCCTGCCGGTCTTCGACCCACTCGGCGACCAGGTGGGGCGGGTACGTGACGTGGTCGCCGTCTTCAGCGCGCGGCGGCATTCGCCACGGGCTGTCGGGCTGGTCGTCGAGGTACCCGGACGGCGTCGGGTGTTCGTCCCGATGACCCGGGTGACGAGTATGGACGCCGGCCATGTGATCACGACGGGACTGGTGAACATGCGCCGGTTCGAGCAACGCCCCACCGAGACGCTCATCCTCGGCGAGTTGCTCGACCGAACGGTCCAGCTCCGGGAGAGCGATGAGCCGGTCACTGTCGAGGACGTCGCCATCGAGCAGGGCCACCGCGGTGAGTGGCAGGTCACCCGGGTGTTCGTCCGCCGCCGCCGCGGGGGCCGGCTGCGCCGCCGGGGCGGCGAGACGTTCGTGGCCGCCTTCGGTGACGTCACCGGCTTCGGCATCGTCGAGCAGCGGCAGGGCGCGGCGAACCTGCTGGCCGCCTTCGAGGAGCTGAAGGCCGCGGACCTGGCCGAGGTGATCCACGAGCTGTCGCCGAAGCGGCGGCTCGAGGTGGCGGCGGCGCTGGACGACGAGCGGCTGGCCGACGTCCTGGAGGAGCTCCCCGAGGACGACCAGGTCGAGATCCTCTCCGTGCTCGGCGGCGAGCGCGCCGCTGACGTGCTGGAGGCGATGCAGCCGGACGACGCCGCCGACCTGCTCTCCGACCTCCCGCAGGAGCAGGCCGAGCAACTCCTGGAGCTGATGGATCCCGAGGAGGCGGACGACGTCCGGCGGCTGCTCGCCTATGGCGAGCGGACCGCTGGCGGCATGATGACCCCGGAGCCGGTCATCCTCCCGCCGGACGCCACCGTGGCCGAGGCGCTCGCCCACGTCCGCCGGCAGGAGATCTCCCCGGCGTTGGCCGCCGCGGTCTACGTCTGCCGCCCGCCGCTGGAGACACCGACCGGCCGCTACCTGGGGCTCGTGCACATCCAGCGGTTGCTGCGCGAGGCACCCAAGGAACTGGTCGGCACGCTCCTCGACCGGGACGTGGAGCCGCTGGCCGCCGAGACCCCGCTCCCCCTCGTCACCCGGCATCTGGCGATCTACAACCTGGTGGCCGCCCCGGTGACCGACGAGCTGGGCCGGCTCATCGGCGTCGTCACCGTCGACGACGTCCTCGACCACCTGCTGCCGGAGGACTGGCGCGACGTGGACGACGACCTGGCGGCCGAGCTGGGTGCCGAGCCCGGTGCGGTGACCAGGACCACCACCGGGGAGGTGTCACGTGTCCGATGACGTCGGCCCCCTGCACGCTCTGCGGCCCAGCCTGCATCGTCGCCGCCGCCCGGACCGGCGCCGCACCCGGATCGCCTCGCTGGACACCCCGCTGGAGATGCGCCGCGCCGTCCTGCCCACCCCGCAGGTCGACCCGGAGGTGTTCGGGCGCGGCTCGGAACGGTTCGCCCGGTTCATGGGAACGGCCCGCTTCCTGGCCTGGATGACCGCGTTCGTCGGTATCTGGCTCGCCTGGAACACCTTCGCCCCGCTGGCGTGGCAGTTCGACCCCCGATCGATGAACTACACGCTGCTCACCCTGATCCTCAGCCTGCAGGCCTCGTACGCCGCCCCGCTCATCCTGCTGGCGCAGAACCGACAGGCGGACCGGGACCGGGTGGCCTTCGAGCAGGACCGGCAGCGTGGCGAACGCAATCTCGCCGACACCGAGTACCTGGCCCGGGAGGTCGCCGCCCTGCGGATCGCGCTACGGGACGTGGCGACCCGGGATTTCCTCCGCTCCGAGCTGCGCGACCTGCTCGAGGAACTGCTGGAGACCCGGGACGCCGAGCCGGCCGCCGACGGGCCGGCGGACGGGTCGGCGCTGGGGGGCCGGCCGGCGCCCGGGGGCAGAGCCCCGGGCAAGCCGGCCAGGACGGCCCGCCGCTGATGCTCCGATCCGGTCAACCCGACCCGGCGGCCTGCCGACAGTCGGGAGGTGGCACTCGCTGACCGGTCCTCGCGGGAGGACCTGCCCCCGCGGCAGTCGCGGCGGTTCGACGCGTCCACCGCGGAGCGACGACGGCTGGGCGACGTCCTCGTCGAGTCCGGGCTGATCACTGCCGAGCAACTGGCGGCCGCGCTGTGGGAGCAGAAGAACGTCGACGGGCCTCGGCGCCGGATCGGGCAGGTCATCACCGACCTCGGGTTCGCCTCGGAGCGGGACGTCGCGGAGTGCCTGGCCCGGCTGCTCAACCTCGAACTCGTCGACCTGTCCAGGATCACGGTGCTGCCGGAGCACGTCCGCCTGCTGCCCCGGGCGGTGGCGGAGCGGACCCGGGTGCTGGTGATGGACCGGTCCGACACCGGGCTGCTCACGGTCGCGGCCGCCGATCCCACGAACGTGCTGGCCTTCGACGACGTCCGGCTCTACACCCGGAGCACGGACATCGAGGTGTTCGTCGCCACCGACAGCCAGATCCGTGAGCACATCAACCGGGCCTGGTCGCTCAGCCAGGACAGCAGCGGGGTCGCCGGGATCGTCCAGGAGGCCGCCGCGGGGGCGGCGGACGACGAGTACGACACCAGCGGCGCGGGCATCGCCGAGGACGCCCCGATCGTCCGGTTCGTGAACCAGGTGCTGGGGGACGCCGTCCGCACCCGGGCGTCCGACATCCACATCGAGGTGGAGCGCGACGCCCTCAAGGTGCGCTACCGGATCGACGGGCTGCTGCGCGACGTCACCACCGCCCCGAAACGGCTCGCCACCTCGGTGATCAGCCGAATCAAGATCATCTCCGGCCTGGACATCGCGGAACGGCGCATCCCCCAGGACGGGCGCACCCGGTTCGCGGTCGAGGGCCAGGCGGTCGACGCCCGGATCAGTACCCTGCCGAGCCTGCACGGCGAGAAGGTCGTCATCCGGCTGCTGACCCGTGGCGACGCCGTCCCGTCGCTCGGTGATCTCGGCCTCGAGCCGGAGCAGCTGATCCTGCTGGAGACCGCGCTGTCCGTGCCGCAGGGCCTGATCCTGATCACCGGGCCGACCGGATCCGGCAAGACCAACACGCTGTACTCGGCGATCGCCGCGATCCGCTCGCCGGAGCTCAACATCGTCACCCTCGAGGACCCGGTCGAGGTCCAACTGCCCGGCATCACCCAGGTCGGCGTCAACGAGAAGACCGGGATGACGTTCAGCAAGGGGTTGCGGGCGATCCTGCGGCAGGACCCGGACGTCATCCTCGTCGGCGAGGTCCGGGACGGCGAGACCGCGGAACTGGCCCTCAAGGCCGCGATGACCGGCCACCTGGTGCTGACGACGCTGCACACGAACTCCGCCGTCGCGGCCCTGACGCGACTGGTGGACATGGGTGCGCAGCCGTTCATGGTCGCGTCGTCACTGACGGCGTCGGTCGCCCAGCGGCTGGTCCGGAGACCGTGCGGGTCGTGCGTGGAGCCGTACCTGCCCGACGACCTGACCCTGACGATGCTCGGTCTGGTCCCCACGGACCTGGCCGGGGCGACGCCCCGGCGGGGTGCCGGTTGCTCCGCCTGCGGCAACACCGGCTACCGGAGCCGGACGGGCGTGTACGAGATCCTCAGCGTGGATGCCACGATGCGGCAGGTCCTGATCAAGGAGCCGAGCGAGGCGGCGATCTCCGCCCAGGCCCGCGCGGCGGGGATGGTGACCCTACGGGCCGCCGCGATCATCAAGGCCCTCCGCGGCCAGACCACGTTCGAGGAGGCCGTCCGGGTCACCCACGCCGACCACACCGGCGGCAGTTCCTGCCCGGTCTGCGAACGGCCGGTGGGGTCCGACATGGTCGCCTGCCCGTGGTGCGCGGCGAGCCTCGACCGCGGCCAGTGCCCGAGCTGCTCCCGCGGCCTCGACCCGGACTGGCGCATCTGCCCCTGGTGCCGCACCCCCGCCGTCCGGAGGCACGTCGCCGGCCGGACGCCCCCGGACGGCGACGCCGAGTACGCCGAGCAGTACACCCCCGGGTATCCGGAGCCGGCCGGCCGGCAGAGCTACGAGCAGGCGTACCCGCCGGACCACCAGCAGGGCTACCCGCAGCCGTGGGGCTGAGCCGGCGGCGTGGCCGGCGGGATCTCGGCCGGAGGCGCGGCGGCTTCGGCTGCCGCCTACGATGCCAGGCATGGGCACCCTCACGAGCGACGCCGTCCACACCGCACTCTCGGGCGTCAAGGATCCTGAGATCCGGCGACCGATCACGGAACTCGACATGGTCCGGTCCGTCGAGATCGACGGCGGCCGGGTGGCCGTGACGATCCTCCTCACCGTGGCGGGCTGCCCGATGAAGGACCGGCTCACCCGGGACGTCGAGGCCGCCGTCGGCGCCCTCGAGGGAGTCCGCGAGGTGGCCGTCACGCTGGACGTGATGGACACCCAGCAGCGCGAGGCGCTGAAGACCAAGCTCCGCGGTGGTCAGGTCACCCGTGAGGTGCCGTTCGCCCGCCCCGGGTCACTGACGCGGGTGTACGCCGTGGCATCCGGCAAGGGCGGGGTGGGCAAGTCGAGCGTGACGGTGAACCTGGCGGCGGCGATGGCGGCCGATGGCATGGCCGTCGGCGTCGTCGACGCTGACGTCTACGGTTTCTCGGTCCCGCGCATGCTCGGCGTCCAGGCGCCGCCGACCCGGGTCGACGACATGATCCTTCCGCCGGTCGCGCACGAGGTGAAGGTCATCTCGATCGGCATGTTCGTGCCCGGCAACCAGCCCGTGGTGTGGCGCGGCCCGATGCTGCACCGGGCGCTGGAGCAGTTCCTGACGGACGTGTTCTGGAGCGATCTCGACGTCCTGCTCCTCGACCTGCCGCCGGGCACCGGAGACATCGCCATCTCGACCGCCCAGCTGCTGCCCACGGCGGAGATCCTCGTCGTCACCACTCCGCAGACCGCGGCCGCGGAGGTCGCCGAGCGGGCCGGATCGATCGCCCTGCAGACCAAGCAGCAGATCGTGGGCGTGGTGGAGAACATGTCCTGGCTCGAACTGCCCGATGGCTCCCGGATGGACCTGTTCGGCGCCGGCGGCGGCCGGTTCGTGGCCGAGTCGCTGGGCCGGTCGGTCGGGGCACCGGTGCCGCTGCTGGGTCAGGTGCCCCTCGACGTGGCCCTCCGCGAGGGTGGGGACGCCGGCACGCCCGTCGTCCTCGCCGCACCGGACTCGGCGTCCGCGGTCGCCCTGCGCGCGATCGCGCGCACCCTCGGCCGCCGTGCCCGCGGCCTGGCCGGCCGCTCCTTGGGCCTGACGCCCGTGGCACCCTGACCCGACACGTCCCGGGCCGGGCGGTGAGCACCGTGCATGGTCCCTGCCCACGTCAGGGGCCTACGTCAGGTGGTCCCTGCCTGGGTCAGGTGGCATCGGGGTCGAAGGCGGGCTGTTCGGCGTCGTCCGGTTCGGGATGGACGTCGGGGGTGCGGCCCGCCGGTTGGCGGGCAACGGCCGCCGGCCAGCCGTTGCTCGTCGGGCCGCCGGGCGAGACCTCCTTGAGGCCCAGCGGGTCGTTCAGGTCGACGGCGTCGGTCAGGGCCTCGCGGACGATCCGGCGGGGGTCGTACTGCCGGAGGTCCAGCGCTCGCCAATCGACCTCGTCGAACTCGGGGCCGAGTTCCTCGCGCACCTTCTCCTGGGCGTTGGTCGCCATCCGCCGCAGTTCGCGGATGAGCTGCGTCAGCTGCTGCGTGTACCGGGGCAGCCGCTCGGGCCCCAGCACCACGGCGGCGACGGCGAGGAGCACGATGAACTCGCTCCCGTTGATACCCAGCACGTCCTGACCCTAACGCGAGGCTCGCCGCAGCGTCATGTGGCCTGGCGGGTGACCGTCAGTGAGGGCCCTGGTAGGCGACCGGCACGGCGGTGACGAGCGGGGGCACGAACCGTGGCCCGCGGCCCAGCAGGCCGGGGGTGGCCACGGGTTGCTGCACCCTCAACGAGTCGACGCCCGCGCCGGACCCCACCCCGGCGGTGGTCCGCTCGGCCAGGATGAGGCCGCCGACCCCGACCACTCCGAGGGCACCCAGCACCGCGCCGGCCAGCCGGGCGCGACGGTACCGCGGCGACCCGGTGGCCGCCCGACCCGGCCCGGTGCCGGGACGGCGCATCGGCGGTCGCACCGAGGCGGCCCGGACCAGCTCGCGCACGGCCGCAGCCCGCGCGGGCGCCGGCGCGGCCACCGCCACGGTCTTGGGCCGCGGTGAGCCGGGCACGTACCCGGGCCGCGGCGGTAGCGGCCCGTGCGGGCCGCCCAGGGCGAGCAACCGCCCGACCAGCTCCCCGGACGGCGCCGGGCCGGACAAGGCCACCAACCGCGCCTTCGTCAGCCGCTCGATCTCCACCGCGTCGCGGCAGTCCCGGCAGCCGACGAGGTGCACCATCGCACGCTCGGTGGCCTCCAGACTGAGCTGGCCGTCCAACAGCGCGGAGACGCGCCCACCCAGATGGGTCACCGCCTACCCTCCCCGCCCATCGCCGGACCTGCCGGGCCGACCGGAGCGGGGTCGCCGTCACGAGTGAACGGCATGTCGGGACGGCGGTGCGCGAGCGCCTGGCGGAGCTGGGCCCGACCACGGTGGATCCTGGACCGCACCGTGCCGAGCTTCACGTCGAGGGTCGCGGCGATCTCCTCGTAGGACAGGCCCTCGATGTCGCACAGGACGACCGCCGCCCGGAACTCCGGGGGCAGCGTGTCCAGCGCCTGCTGGACGTCGTGGTCGAGATTGTTGTGCTCCCAGGCGCGCTCGGGGGCCAGGTCGCCGCTGCCGGCGAGCCGGTCGCTCGCGTCGTCGGGGAGCGCGTCGAACCGGATGCGCTGCTTGCGGCGCACCTGATCGAGGAAGAGGTTCGTGGTGATCCGGTGGAGCCAGCCCTCGAACGTGCCGGGCGTGTACGAACCCAGCGACCGGAAGACCCGGACGAACACCTCCTGGGTGAGATCCTCGGCGTCCTGGCGGTTGCCGGTGAGGCGGTAGGCGAGCCGGTAGACCCGGGCGGAGTGCTCCTGGACGACCTGTTCCCAGCTCGGCGGCGTCCAGGCGGCCTCTGCAGCCTGCCCGCGTTCGGGCTCAGCCACCTCGCCACCCCTTCCTGCGCGCCGGATTCGGAGCAGGGGTGCCGCGCGGCGCGTCGCCATGCCCGTGGTCGGCATCATGATCGGCATCGCGTAGGACACCTGGTCCCTCCATCCTCGCGCAGGCCCACCGGTACCGCCCTGGGGCTGGCACCAGCATGAGCGTCTCTCCTCCCCCAACGAGGCCGGCTCGGAGCCGGTTCCCACCAGCGTCCCGCCCAACTCTGAAAACCAGCTGTGAGGATCCCCTCCATCGTCCCAACGGGACGCCGCGGGGACGTCGGGGCACCGGGACCGGCACCCGAAGGAACGGTCCGTGGCACGGACGCATTCCACGTGGACGCCGGAGGCCCGCCGCAGGTAGCTAGGGTGTACTCGTCGACCGGCACCGGATCGAGTGAGGAGGCCATGATCAGCGCACCTACCCCAGCGAGCTGGGCCTACGCGGAGCACTTCGTCCCGGAGGACGACGTGTTCGCCCGAGCCCGGGCGCGGTCCGAGGAGCTGGGCTGCGTGCCGCTCCCAGCCGGGGCGGGGGCCGCGCTGCGCCTGGTCGCCGCCATGCTGCCCGCCCGGGCCGCGGTCGAGATCGGCACCGGGACCGGGGTCAGCAGCCTGTACCTGCTCGCCGGCATGCCGGAGGACGGCGTGCTCACCACCATCGATGTCGAGGTGGAGAACCAGCGAGCGGCCCGGGAGGCCTTCGCGGAGGCCGGCGTCCGGCCCAATCGCACCCGGGTGATCCCGGGCCGGGCGCTCGACGTCCTGCCCCGGCTCACCGACTCCGCGTACGACCTGGTGGTGGTGGACGGAGACAAGAACGAGTACGACGCCTACCTCGACCCGGCGATCCGGCTGCTGCGACGAGGAGGGGCACTGGCGGTGACGTCGGCGCTCTGGCACGGCCGGGTGGCCGATCCCGCCCAGCGCGACGCGACCACCACCACTCTGCGTGAGCTGGGCAAGCGTATCCGGGACGACGAGCGGCTCTCCTGCACCCTGCTGCCCTGCGGGGACGGGTTGCTCCTGGCGGTCCTGCGCTGACCGGCCCGCCGGGCCCCGCCGACCCGGTCGGCGGGCCCGACCAGGCACCGCCACGGCGCGCCGTCGTCAGCGGCCGCGGCGGCGTGCCGCGACGCCTGCTGCGGGGCGCCGAGCAACTCCAGGCGCTGGTCGGCAAGCACCTGCTGGTGGGCGTCACGATCCGAGACCGGGCGGGCGGGATCCTGGAGCGGCGCCAGTTCTACGGGCCGGTCGTCGAGGTCGCCGAAGGCGTCGTCGTGATGCGGCCCGCGGACGGCGTGGAGACGCTGCTCCCCGCGGATCCCCGTGCCTACGAGCCCGCCCGGCCCGGAACCTACCGCCTGCCGTCCGGCGCGGTCGTCACCGACCCGGACTACCTGAGCACCTGGGAGGTCATGCCCGACGCCGCGCCACCGGCATGAACGCCGTCAGCGCAGGCTCTCCAGCCAGCGCAGCAACAGTCGGGCGCCGAACCCGGTCGGACCTCGGGTGATCTCGTGCTCGTCCTTGTCGGACCGCGCCGGTCCGGCGATGTCGAGGTGTGCCCAGCGCCGACTACCGGCGAACTCCCGCAGGAACATCGCCGCCACGACGGCGCCCCCGCCGACCTTGGCGTCCGACGAGGTGTTGCGCAGGTCGGCGACGGAGGAGTCCAGCACCCTGCGGTACTCCTCCACCAGCGGCATCCGCCAGATGCTCTCCCCCGCGGCCGCTCCGGCGGCCTCCAGCGCGGTGGCCAACCGGTCGTCGGAGGTGAACAGCGCGGCGAGCCGCCGGCCGAGCCCGAGCGTCGCGGCCCCGGTCAGGGTGGCGACGTCCACCAGGTAGTCCGGGTCCAGCCGGTCGTCGGCGTAGGCGAGCGCGTCGGCGAGCACCAGCCTCCCCTCGGCGTCCGTATTGATCACTTCGACCGTCCGACCGCCGTGGTGCCGGACGACGTCGCCCGGCCGGTACGAGGTCGCCCCGACGCTGTTCTCCGCGATCGCCAGCAGCCCGGTCACCGGCCGTCGGACCCCCCGCTCCCGGCAGGCCGCGAGAGCCGCCAGGACGACGGCCGCGCCGGTCATGTCGGTCTTCATCGGGAGCATCGCCTCGCGCGTCTTGATCGACAGGCCGCCGGTGTCGTAGGTGA
>DATDMG010000197.1:0-6727 GCA_036518955.1 Kineosporiaceae bacterium
TCCATCACGAAGCAGAGGGTGTCCGGGCCCACGAACCCCTCGCCCTTCTCGCCATCGCCGCGCACCGAACCCGCGCCCTCACCAGCAGCGTCGGGGCCGTCGGCGCTGCCGGCCGGCTCCGGCCGCGACCGCTCCGTGGACCGCCCGAACAGCAACCGCCGCAACACCGCCAGATCCGCATGCAACCGCTCCGACTCCTGCGCCTGCTCCGCCTGCCGCTCCTGCAGCCGCGTGTTGTCCTCACGCAGCTCGGCGTTGCCCTCACGCAACTGCCGGTTCTCCTCCAACACGGCAGCCAGCGCATCCCGCAGCGATACCTCAGATGCCTCCGCATCCCCCGCAACCGGGGCAAGACCCGCCGCAACCCACACGCGGAACAGCCCACACCACCACAAGCCGCCGATCACGCACCGACACGATCGGCGTGTTGCACCCCTGCCAGCTGTCCCCACCCGAGCTGCCACGTGACGGGACTTCCGAGTACTTCGGTGCACGTGCGAGCGCTGGTCGAGCCGGGACGGCTGACACCGAGTTGACGCCACCCTTGAGCCCTACTTCCGCACAGCTCGTCAACGATAGGTCAGGCCACTGTCACCGCTGCTTCTTAGGCTGCTGTTCCGGCAGCCGATGATGTCGGTCGGGCGCGGTGTCACCGTTCTCGGCCACGAACTTGCCTCAGTGAGAGGATCAGATCACAGCATACAGTCCATGACCCTCCGGGCTGCGTCAGGCCCGGTGGACGCGACATCTACAGGGTGAGGGGGTCCTTGCGCGAGCCTTCTGGAGGAATCATCACGGAACTTCGAACGAACTCGTCCCGCAGCCATCGCCGCGACGCGAGTTCTTGACGGAGTCCATGTCAACCGAGCGCCGTCTAGTCCGCGCACTTGTTTTGGAAAGCTTGAGGAATGTGTGCTCATGTCGGCATTCTAGATGGAAAGGTGGCGCCATGGATGCGGAAGCGCCAGTTCGGTTGGGCTGGTATTCTTACCTGAACTGCTTGCCCTTACGGGCCTTCTGGCGAACCAAGGTGGCAGTCAATGAGGTCATCGCTCCGCCCGACCAGCTCGCCGAGATGATGCTTCAAGGACAAGTGGACGTGGCGCCAATAAGTCTTATTGAGTATCTGCGTGCCGCTGACAGCCTCCAACCTCTCCCCGTCGCGGCCATAGGGAGCGACGGACCAGTGATGTCGTGCGTCTTGGTGACCCGTCGTGATCCTGAGGAGCTGGAGGGCCGGGTGGTGGCGCTCTCGACCGCCAGCCGAACGAGCGTGACGCTGGCCAGAATCCTGCTGTCCAATGATGCGGGAGTGCGCCCTGTCTATCAATCAGGCACAGGGAACACGATGGATCTCCTCAGAGGTGCGGATGCGGCAGTCATCATCGGGGACGAAGCACTAGCCGCGCACGAGCGCCCACCTGCAGGCACGAAGGTGGTGGACCTCGGCTCGTGGTGGCGTCGATGGGCCGGGGCGCCCATGGTCTTCGCTGTGTGGGCCGCACGGGCAGAAATCGTCGCATCCCGTCAGAAACAGGTATGTGCACTGGGAACGGCACTGGCCCGTGCTGCAGAGGAGGCGCGCTTACGAACTGGCGCACTCGTCCTGCCGCCCTCTGCCAGCAGACCGATAAAGCCGGCGACGCTTCGCCAGTACTTCCGCGTCCTCGACTACCGTCTAGGTCCGGACCAGGTCAACGGCATACGGCGATTCGCCGAGGAAGCTATGAGGGATGGTGCTCTACCTAGCGGCCGAGAGGTACTCGAGCGAGTGGAGAGGATCTGCCCGACCAGACCTATTTCCCTGCTGGACGAGCGGCACCAGGAGCGTGTCTTGGAATTGGGAAGGCCCTTGTGATACGACACATCGTCCTATTCAAACTGAATCCGGGGCTCAGCTTCGACGACCCACAGGTTCGGGAGGCGGAGCAAATGGCAGAGGCTGTCGGCCAGAAGGTGTCCGTTCTGAAGTATTGGCAGGCAGGCCGAAATATTAGTGATAGGCCTATGGCCTACGACTATGTAGTCATTGGACTGGTCTCAGGCGCGGATGACTTGGAGAAGTACATGTATGACCCGTTCCATCAAGAGGCAATTCAAGCATGGCGCGGCGTCAGCACTTGGGTAATCGCTGACATCGCGGAGTAGCCAGGCCGCCCCTAGCTGGCCATATTCCACACTCACGGCTCATCTAGCAGGCTCAAGGGAGCACTGGCATGTGGACCATCTTCAATGAAGATCTTGATCGGACGGCAAGAGAGCTCTGGGCGCGACAGCAGGATTTCGACAACGGGCGGTGGACGACTGAGGATCTAGCGGCCTACCAGCTGGCGCAACTTCGCAAGACCATCACCTACGTCAAGAGAAACTCTCCCTTCTATGCTCGACGGCTGGCGGGAGTGGATCCGGACGTGCTCTGCGGGACAACGCCCGAGAGCCTCAGCGCAGTACCACCGACTACCAAGAGCGATCTGCGCGAGGCAATGTACGACATCGTTTCTAGACCTCTGTCTGCAGCCCGTATCTTCTACGAGACCACTGGAACAACGGGCCGAACGACCCCCTGCCCACGGGATGATATTGACATGCTGGTCAACGATTTCGTCCTCACGTCCGCGTATGGGAAGATCCTTCAAAGTGCTGCCGCCGACGGCATCGTCGCTATCTCAGGTCCGACCGAGGTACACGCATTCGGAGACACGTTCGGTGATGTGTGCCACAATCTGGGACTATCTTCGGTGAAGCTGTGGCCGCACTCACCCATGGTCGGATTCGACCGAGCACTCGACCTCTTGACGGAGCTGCCGATTCGGGCAATGTTCTGCACTCCGGGAATGGCCTTGACCCTTGCCAAAAAGGTGTTCTCCCGTGGTCTGGATCCGAGGGATCTTGGCGTCAACGTGTTGATGCTGACGGGTGAGCTAGCCTCGCCCGCGCTCCTCGAAGGCATCGGGACCTTGTGGGGCGCCCAGAGTTACAACGCTCTTTACGCGTCACAAGAGGCATCGGTGCTAGGTGCCTCACATGCGGACGGACGAATGCGTTGTGCCTCTTTGACCAATCTGTACGAGGTTCTAGACCCCATTACCGGTCAGGCGTTGACGCCCGACTCGCACGGTGAAATGCGGGGGGAACTTGTCGTGACGGCCCTCTATCAGGGCGCCAAGCCGCTGGTCCGCTACCGCACGGGTGACCTGGTCCGACTCGAGGCTCCGTCCGGCATGAGCGGTGGGACCACTCCCGTGTCCGCTCGCGCGCCGATAATCGAGGTGCTCGGGCGCATTCGAGATGAGCTGTGGCTGGGTGAACAGAGCATTACCGGCTACGACTTGGAGGACACGCTACTGCGGGACCTACGCGGCTACATGGACTTCCAAATCGTCATTGACCAATGGAGGGGACGAGACCACGTGACACTGCGCCTTCAGCCAGTCCCGGAGCGCTTCGGTGTTCCTCTAGAGGGGTCTGAGGCCGTTGCGCAACGTGCGGGCGAGAGACTCGGGATTGAGATCGACATTGAACAGGCTGAGCTGGGGCAAATCACCAGCACCGGGGCGATGGTGAGCTGGAAGGCTGCTCGAATTGTCGACAACCGGGAGGCTGGTGTAGATCACGAGCGACAGGCCGCTCTAAGCATTACAGGTGCGCGGGAGGCGCGGTGAGCCAGCAGGCAAGGCCGGCGGCCTGGTTGGTCCACAACGGGAAACTGGCACCCGCCAGTACCGCATCGCTGCCGCTCACAACGCAGGCACTGCATTACGGTACAGGCGTCTTTGAAGGCATCCGTGCCTACCCCAATTCAGTGGGGGATAGTCTGCTGCTCTTCAGGGCCCATGACCACTATCAGCGGCTCCACCGCTCCGCGAGACTTCTTCTGCTGGACCTCGACCTTGACGTGCCCGCTCTCGTGCAGCTCACCAGTGAGCTGTTGCGCCGAATCGGCAGGAGAGAAGCCACCTATGTGCGGCCGATCCTGCACAAGCTAGCCCTCCTGCCAGGGCAGCGTCCAGGCGTGGGATTGCGTGGTATCTCGACGTCACTGTCGATCGTGACCTTTCCACTTGGCGACTATGCTCCCAGCGAGGGCCTACGCTGCTGCATCAGCAGTTGGACACGTCCGCCCCAGAGCGTGATACCAGTTCAGGCCAAGGTGACAGGCGCCTACGTCAACTCGGCCTTGGCCAGGGAGGAAGCCGCTGCTGGCGGGTACGACGACGCAATTCAGCTCACTATTCAGGGAGAAGTGGCCGAAGCCACCACTTCGAACGTGTTCACCGTACACGATGGCCTCGTGCGAACGCCACCCCTGACGGCGGACATCCTCCCTGGAATCACCCGCGATACGATCCTTACACTTGCCCGGAACGTTCTCGAATATCCTGTAGCCGAGGCAAGCCTCGGCCGGACCGACCTCCTGAACGCCGACGAGATCTTCCTCACCGGCACGGGGCTTGGTGTGGTACCCGTGACGGAGATTCAGGGTCGGCGCGTAGGAACAGGGCGTCCCGGCCCTGTCGGCATGCGGTTGCGCGAGCTCTATCGCGAAGCAGTGACGGGCCGCCTCCACGAGGCGCAAGCGTGGATCACCACCGTCCCGGTCGCAGCCCCGGACGCCCCAGCAGTGCCCACCGAGACTGCTGCAGCGGTCGAACTCGGTGGTGAACCGTCGCTCGTCGAGCACAGTGGGAGGACGCTATGACCAGACGATGCGGTGCGTTGGCAGGTGGGAGAGGCCATGACTAATTTGGTCGCCTCGGACCGATCCATCGAACTGTCCGCCCTGCAGAACACCCCGCTTCGCGGCATCGGTACGCTCGGCCCGACAGGAACCAGTAGCGAGCATGCAGCCCTTGCCTTGTGGCGTTCGCTCGACCGCGAGGCATCAGTACCTGTTGTGCGTCTCTTCGACACCTATGAGATCGCGGCAGACGCACTCGTTCGTCGGCGCGTGAGTCACATAGTCGTAGCGAATGCTTATGCTGAGATAAATCGGCTGTACATGTCCTCAGAATTGGAGTTGGCAGGGGCTTTTGTGTACGACACCCCCCCATACGGGGTGGCCGCGCCTCCGCTCACCAAAATTCCCGCCCGACCAGTGATAGCCAGCCACCCTGCCCCTGTGCCGCTCCTGAATGAACTCCTGCTCGGACAGCGTACGTGGGAGGTCGTACTCGTTTCCTCGACGAGTCAGGCGGCCGCAGCCGCACAGAGGAGGGAGGTCGATCTCGCTCTCACCACACAGCCCGCTGCTGCGGAGCATGGGCTGAGCTTCATCTCTTCCAGCAGACCTATCCGGATGCTGTGGTCCATCTTCGTGCGCCACGCCGTGTCGGAGCATCCTGGCAATAATGGCACCTCAAGCGTGGGCCGTGACGCCGTGCCTTCCAATACTCCAGCGACACTTCATTATTGATCAACTGGCTTGCTCCACTCGCCGCCGGTAGTGCATGCACGGGCGACCGCTTGGTGGTGTCGTCGCCAGAGACCAGTGCAGCTGGAAGCGGGGCTGCGCTGGGTGGCATTCTTGGCGATCGGGGGTGCTCGCTGGTTGCGCTTGTCCTCCACAGAGTTGGCCTGCAGTCGCTGCCGCCTGGTGCTTCAGTCAACATTCCTGACCTGGTGCCGATGCTCGCTGTGCTATGCTGTGATCCCGAATGGGGAGCGCTTGCTGCCCGGGCCGGTGCCGGGCGGTCACTGGTCGTAGGGGAGTCGTTACCGAGTTGGTGCGACTTAGATGGACTCCAAGCACCAGTGGAGGGAGGAGGGCGCGTCTATGCGGCCTGAGAGGATATCAATCGTTATCGACGGCGAACTGCCGTCGGGGCTTGCTATCAATGCCGCGGCAGTCTTGGCCATGACGCTCGGGAATCGCATGGAGGGCGTTATCGGCGCTGACGTCCCTGACCGGGACGGGCTGGTTCATCCGGGCATCACTACTCTCAACGTACCCATTCTTCGGGGCTCTGCTGATCTCCTTCGCGACCTCGTTCTCGAGGCGGCCAAGGTTGACGACATCTTTGCGACGAGTTTTACGTCGGTAGCGCAAGCGGCGCGCGCTTATGGGGAATACGCGGCCCAACTGAGGGACCTTGGGACCGCAGACCTCACCTATGTGGGGGTTGGTCTGGCTGGCCCCACGAGAGCAGTCAACCGGCTGATCGGGAGCCTACCGCTTTATCGGTGATGAATGACCTGCGGCGAACCCGACGGACAGGGGACGGATCAGCTCGGGGAAGCTGCCCTGTACCTGAAGCTGTGAGCGGGAGGTCTTGGGTGAGTTTGGCGGCCTCCACGGTGAAGTCCGTCGGCAGGAGCAGTCCGGGCAGCGCTTGCGGGCTCGTTGGATCAGCTGACGGACCGTGACGAGGGCGGCGGCGAGGGAGAGGTAGACATCCCCTCGGTGATCGCGGCCGCGTTCGCCAGGCCACCCGCCGCGATCCCGGCCACGTCCGGGGCTGGGTCGCCCTCGTGGACGGCAGGCACGAGCTCTCCGTGGTCACTGAGCGTTGAGAGCTCCATGATCGTCGAGACTCGTGCCTGCACTACGTCATGGCATGCCGAGCGGGTCGCCCTACGTACCTATCGCCGGTCGCCCGAGGCTGTGCCCAGCCTGGACGGCCGCTGCCGTCCGGTGTCTGCGTCCTGGAGGTCCGGCTTCGGACGAGTCCTGGACGGGACCGTCCCACGATGCGGAAGACCAGGGTGCCGGGCGCTGAGGATTGACCGG
>DATDMG010000198.1:0-11847 GCA_036518955.1 Kineosporiaceae bacterium
GGCGCAGGGCTCGGGCATCGCGTCGGACCTGCCGAACCGGCTCTCCCACGCGCTCGGGTTGACGGGGCCGAGCGTCGCGGTGACGACGTCCTGCTCGTCGTCCCTGACGGCGGTGCACCTGGCCAGCCAGGCCCTGCGGCGCCGGGAGTGCGACCTGGCCGTGGTGGCGGGTGTCAACCTGGTCAGCCATCCCTACCACCTGGCCCTGCTGGGCGACCTGGGGCTGCTGGGTCACGGCTCGGGGGCGGCGTTCGACGCCGGCGACTCCGGCTGGCACCCGGGGGAGGGTGTCGGGGCGCTGCTGCTGCAACCCTTGCGCGCCGCGGTCGCCGTGGGCCCGGTGCAGGGGGTCGTCGAGGCCACCTGGATCGGGCACTCCGGCCGCACCCCACGCTTCCCCGCACCGAGCGCGGCAGCGCTCGCCGGGTCGCTGCGGGCCGCGCTGCGGGACGCCGGCCTGGCCCCGGACGACGTCGGCTACGTGGAGTGCGCGGCGTCGGGCGCCGGGCTGGCGGACGCCGCCGAGCTGCAGGCACTCCAGGAGGTGTTCCGGCCCCGGCGCGAGCCGCTGCCGGTCGGCACGGTCAAGCCCAACGTCGGCCACCTGGAGTCGGCCAGTGGGATGTCGCAGCTGGTCAAGGTGCTGCTGCAGCTACGGCACGGGCTGGTGGCCCCGACCGTGGCGGCGGTCCACCGCAACCCGTTGGTGGACTGGGACCCCGCCGTGTTGCGGGTGCCGAGCGGTGCCGAGCCGTGGACCGCCCGGCCGGGGTTCCCGCGCAGGGCGCTCGTCAACGGCCTCGGCGCCACCGGCTCGTATGCCCACGTGCTGCTGCGTGAGGCCGGTCCGGACGACCAGGCGCCGGGCCGGTGACCGCCTCCTGGCTGGGGCGGTCGGCGCGGGAGACGGCGGCGGGTGCCCGGCTGTTCTGCTTCGCGCACGCCGGCGGAGGGGCGGCGTTCTTCCACCCGTGGCGAGCCGGTCTCCTGCCCGACGTCGAGGTGTGCCCGGTGACCCTGCCGGGCCGCGAGGCGAGGGCGGGGGAGCGGGCCGCGACCCGGATGGACGAGGTCGTCGATCCGGTGACGCAGGCGCTGGCGTCCCTCACCGACCGCCCGTACGCCGTGTTCGGACACAGCATGGGGGCCGCCGTCGCGTACGAGGTGGCGCGCCGGCTCGAGTCGTCCGGCGTGCCCGGACCGCGCTGCCTGTTCGTCTCCGGACGGCGTGCCCCGCACCTGCCGTCCCGGCGTCCGCCCCTGCACGGTCTGCCGGACCAGGAACTGCTGTCCGCGGTGGCAGAGCTCAACGGCACCCCGGACGGCGTGCTGCGCCACGACGACCTGCTGCGGCTCTTCCTGCCCACCCTGCGCGCCGACTTCGCGCTCAACGAGACCTACCGGCCGCTGCCCGGTACCGCCCTGCGCTGCGCGGTGTCGAGCCTGACCGGCGACGCGGACCCGCAGGTCGACCTCGACGAGATCGCGGGCTGGCGGGCGGTCACCTCGGGAGCGTTCACGCTGCGGGTGTTCCGCGGTGAGCACTTCTACCTCAAGGGCGCCCCGCCCGAGGTCGTCGCGGCGGTGAGGTCGGACCTGCGCCGATACCTCGGGCCGGTGCTCCACCGCCTCCCCGGCGCTCAATTCTGGGCAGAACACCCACCAGGTAGCGGATAGAAACGATACGGCCACCAGCGGGCAAGGAAGGGATCGCGTGATGAACCCCAGCCAGATCTCCGAGCCGGCGACGGTCACCGAGCGGCGGGTCGTGACAGGTCTCGACCAGCTGTCGTCGCCGGTGGGGAGGATCCTGCACTCCGGGAATTCCGGAGTTCTGATCCACCGGTCCGGGGCGTTCCGCTACGAATTCGCTGAAGAGGGGTACCGATTCAGCGTCGACCTGCTCGCCCACCTCAACAGCACGCAGGCGGGCGTGGCGACGACGCTGTGCTACGCGGAGGTGCTCGGTTCCCGCGACCGGGTGCACTGGTTCGTCCACCTGCGTTCGCTGGACGAGTACAAGAAGCTGATCCACGCCGTCGACCACGACCAGGAGCTGCAGGAGATCTCGCGCGTCGACCGCCTTCCCGAGAAGGGGCACGGCAACTGGGAACGCATCTTCGTCGAGTCCAGCATCAGGGAGCGGGTGCTCGTGCCGCAGCACGGACTCACCCAGTTCGCCAACGCCCCGTTCGACCCGGACGGCTATTTCGCGGCACCTGCCCAGAACCAGACCGCCCAACCCCTCGACCAGCAGCTGAACTCGGCGACCGCGGGGGCCGTCGTCCTGCGCACCGGAGTCGTGCGCTACGCCTTCCGGGAGGAGGGCCGGCTCTACTGGTACGACTGGCAGGAATTCGTCAACCGGGAACTGGCGGGCAGCGTCACCTGCTTCCTCTACGAGGAGACGTTCGGCCACCAGGACACCCTGCACTGCCTGATCCAGCTGCGGGACCTCGGCGACCACCAGGCCCTGCTCGATCTGGAGCGCAGCCCGGCGATGCGTGAGCGCATCCACGCCAGGCAGCGCATCCACGACGCCAAGGGCGGCGGCACCGGGGAGAAGCTCTTCCTCGACGGCACGATCCACGACACCCTCCTCGTGCCGTGTGCCGGCTCGCGGGCGTCGCGGCGCTGACGGCGAGGCCATGGACACCACCGGGATCGAGGCGATCAACGCGTACGTGGGGCGCGCCGTTGTCGGGGTCCGGGACCTGTTCACCCACCGGGGCCTGAACCCGGCGAGGTTCGACAACCTGATGATGGACGAGAAGTCCGTCAACCTGCCGTGCGAGGACGCGGTGACGAACGCGGTGAACGCCGCCCGCCCGTTGCTGGACGCCCTCGACCCGGCCGACCGCGACCGGATCGAACTGCTCGTCGTCGGCACCGAGTCGGGGATCGACCTGGGCAAGCCGGTCAGCACCTACGTGCACCACCACCTGCACCTGCCCGCGCGGTGCCGTTCGTTCGAGGTGAAGCACGCCTGCTACGGCGGCACGGCGGCGCTGCGGACGGCCCTCGGGATCGTCGCGCAGAGCCCCGACCCGCGGGCTCTCGGTCTCGTCGTCGCCACCGACGCGCCCACCGCCGCGGCCTTGGGGACGACCTGGGAGCCGTCGGAGGGGGCCGGTGCGGTGGCGATGCTCGTCGGCCGCCGGCCACGGGTGCTGGTGCCCGACGCCGGGGCCAGCGGCCTGCACACCTACGAGGTGATGGACACCGCCCGCCCGGCCGTCGACACCGAGGTGGTCGACCCGGACCTGTCGCTGCTCGCGTACCTGACCTGCCTGCAGGAGTGCTACGCGCACTACCGGGAGCGGGTGGACGGCGCGGACCTGGCCACGACCTTCGACCAGCTGGTGTTCCACACCCCCTTCGCCGGCATGGTCAAAGGTGCCCACCGCACCCTGCTGCGCCGGGTCGGCGGGCTCACCGGTCCCGCGGTGGACGCCGACTTCGCCCGCCGGGTGATGCCGACCCTGACGTACCCGCGGCGGGTGGGCAACCTCTTCGGCGCCTCGCTCTACCTGGCCCTGCTGTCCTTGCTGGAGTCCACCCCGGGCGGCGCGCCGCGCCGGGTCGGGATGTTCTCGTACGGGTCCGGCTGCGCGTCGGAGTTCTTCAGCGCGGTCGTGCCGGCGGGGGCGGCAGCCGCCGTCCCGGGCAAGGGCGTCGGGGCGGCGCTGGACGACCGGCACCCGCTCGACCTGGACGACTACGACGCGATCGTGGCGGCCGTCGGGCGCCGCGAGTTCGGTACCCGGGACGCGGTGTTCCCGCCCGAGGAGTTCGCCGCGCTGTACCGCAGCCACTTCGAGGGCCGGGGGCTGCTGGTGCTCGACCGGATCGAGGCCTACCACCGGGAGTACCGATGGACCTGACCGACCGCGGACTGGTGCTGCGGCTGCCGGTGGCCGGGGACGACGGGGGCGCCGTCATCGACGACACCCTCGTCGCCCGGCTGTCCCGGGGCCTGGACCACGCCGAGGACGACGAGCGGTGCCGGATCGTCCTGTTGTCCTCGCCGTTGGCCGGCGTCTTCAGCACCGGGATGAACCTCGTCGGCGCGGCCCGCGCCGAGGACGCCGGCCAGGCCACCCGGCGCACCGGCGCGGCGTTCTTCGACCTGCTGGAACGCTTCACCCGGACCCCCCGGATCGTCGTCAGCCTCGTCGAGGGACAGGTCGCCGGGGGCGGCCTCGGGCTGGTGGCGGCGTCCGACCTGGTGCTGTCGGGGGAGCGCAGTTCGTTCGCGCTGCCCGAGGCGCTGTGGGGTCTGCTGCCGTGCGTCGTGCTGCCGTTCCTGGCCCGTCGGGTCGGCTTCCAGAAGGCGTACTCGTTGGCCCTCACCACCCAGCCGATCGACGCCGGAGGCGCGCTCGCCTGCGGCCTCGCCGACGACGTCCGGGCCGACCCGGGACAGGCGGTACGCCAGCTGGCGTACCGGGCGGCCCGCCTCGACCCGGCCACGATCGGTGACCTGAAGCGCTACGCGCACCGGATGAACCCGCTGCCCGCCGACACCCGGGCGGCGGCCCTGACCGAACTCGGCCGGTTGCTCGCCGAGCCCCCCGTGCGACGCCGGCTGGCCGCCTTCGCCGACCACGGCCGCTACCCCTGGGAGAGCTGACCGGGCCACGGCCCGCCGGCCGGCCCTCCGGCCCTGGACGATGAGGACGGACCATGCAGACCACTCCGCACCGCCACGCCGTGGTGCTGTCCGCCACCAGCCCGGCGGCCCTGCGGCGGTACGCCGCCGCCCTGCGGGACGACCTCGCCGACCGGGCCCGACGGGTCGCCGGCGGTGTCGCCGACGTCGCGTTCACCCTGCAGACCGGCCGGGTGCCGCTGCCGTACCGGCTGGTGGTGCTCGCCGCCGACCTGGAGGCGGCCGTCGCCGGCCTCGACAGCTACCTGGCGCACCGTCCGGACGCCGCCGTCGCCACCTCGCAGCAACCGTTCGACGGGCCGGTGCCGGGCCCGATGGACGGCCCGGCCGTCGGGGCGGCGGTCCGCTGGCTGGCCGGCGAGGACGTCGACTGGACGCCGGCCTGGCCGGTGCCGGCCACCCGCCTGACGCTGCCCACTCACCCGTGGCCGGGGTCGGACGCGGACGCGGGCGCGGATGCGCAGCCCGGTCCTGGGCAGGGGCCTGGCCAGGTGCCCGGGCAGGTGGCGGGGACGGCGGACCAGGAGGCGCTCGCCGCGGCGGCGACCCGGTATCTGGTGGAGTGCTACGCGGAGGTGTCGGGGCTGCCGCCCGGGACGGTGGACGCCCGGGCCCGGCTCGACGAGATCGGGCTCAGCTCCTTCGTGGTCGCCCGGCTCGGGGTACGGCTCGAGCAGGACCTCGGCGAGGACGACCGGACACTCTTCTACCAGCTGCCCACGCTCGCCGCGGTCGGGGCGGAGCTGGCCCGGCGACGTCCGGACCGCTTCTCGGCCCCCGCCGTCCCGGCGGCCCCCGCCGTCCCGGCCGCCCCGGCGGTCGCGGCGGGGGAGCCGATCGCCGTCATCGGGATCGCGGGCAGGTTCCCGGACGCACCCGACCTGGGACGGCTCTGGGACAACCTCGTCGCCGGCCGGGACGGCGTGCGGCCCCTGCCGGCGTACCGGGCGCGTCCCGGCTGGCCGGTCGACCTGATGTGGGGCGGGTTCCTCCAGGACGTCGAGTGCTTCGACCCGTTGCTGTTCGGCATCACGCCGCGGGACGCGGCGCTGATGGACCCCCAGGAGCGGATCTTCCTCGAGGTGGTGTGGGAGGTGCTCGAGAGCGCCGGGTACCCACGCGAGCGGCTGCGCCGCCGGCTCGGCGGGCGGGTCGGGGTGTACGTGGGCGCCATGCACAACGAGTTCCCGTTCCTCGGGGTCGAACGGTCGGTGCGGGACGGCACCCCGCAGGACACCGGGGCGACGCTGGGCGGCATCGCCAACCGGGTGTCGTACCACCTCGACCTCAACGGCCCGAGCCTGACGATCGACACCATGTGCTCCTCGTCCCTGACCGCGATGCACCTGGCCGTGCGGGCCCTGCGCGCCCGGGAGTGCGCGGCCGCGGTCGTCGGCGGCGTCAACCTCTCCGTGCACCCGAACAAGTTCGTCCAGCAGCACCGGATGCGGATGCACTCCACCGATCACCGTTGCCGCAGTTTCGGGGCCGGCGGTGACGGCTTCGCCCCCGCGGAGGGGGCGTGCGCGGTGCTGCTCAAGCCGCTGGCTGCTGCCCTCGCGGACGGCGACCGCGTGCTCGCCGTGGTGCGCGGCACCGCGGTGGCGCACGCCGGACGCACCAACGGCTACCTCGTGCCCGACCCGAACGCGCAGGCCGCGACGGTACGGGCCGCCCTGGACGACGCGGGGGTCGACCCGGCCGGGATCGGCTACCTGGAGGCGCACGGCACCGGCACGGCGCTCGGCGACCCGGTCGAGGTCGGCGGCCTGAGCCAGGTCTTCACCGGGCTGCCGCCCGGGGCGGTGCCGATCGGCTCGGTGAAGTCCGCGCTCGGCCACCTGGAGGCCGCCGCCGGGATGGCGGGTTTGGCCAAGGTCGTGCTGCAGTTGCGCCACCGCGAACTGGTCCCGACGCTGCACACGGCCGAGCTGAACCCGAACATCGCCTGGGACCGGGTGCCGTTCCGGGTGCAGCGCACCTACCAGCCCTGGCCGGCGGGGTACGGCCCGCGGCGTGCCGGGATCAGCTCCTTCGGCGCCGGCGGGACGAGCGCCCACGTCGTCGTCGAGGAGGCGCCGGCGCCGCCGTCCCGGCCCGACGCCGTCCCGGGGCCCCACCTGGTGGTGCTGTCGGCGTACGATGCCGAGCGGCTGGCGGCCCTGGCCGAGCGCCTGCTCGCGGCCGTCGCCGAGCGGCGCGAGCAGGCCGACCCGCACCTGCTCGGCGACGTGGCCTGGACCCTGCAGGTCGGCCGCGAGGCGTTGCGCGAGCGGGCCGCCGCCGTCGTCCGGGACCTCGACGAGCTGCAGTCGGTGCTGGCGATGCTGGCGGCGGGCCGGCCGGGGCCGGGCGTGCTGCGCGGCCGGGCTCCCGCTGCGCCGGGGCCGCACGGTGCGGCCGGCGACGACGTGGCCGACCTCGCCCGGCGGTGGGTCGCCGGCGGCCGGGTCGACTGGGAACGCCTGCACCGGGGCGTGACGCCCCGGATCGTCGACCTGCCGCACTACCCGTTCGCCCGGCTGCCCTGCTGGCCCGCGGACGGCGAGGAGCCGACGCCGCCCGCGGACCGGGTGGAGGTGCCGCTGTACGAGGCCGGCTGGGCGGCCGCGGGTGCGGTCCACGGGCCGGACCGGACCGCCCGGCCCGGCGGCCCGTTGGTGTGCGTCTTCGCGGACCGTTCCGAACCGGTGGCCCGTGCCCTGGTGGGGATCCTGGGCGACCGGGTGGTGCTGGTCCGCGAGGGCGGGGACCTCGGGGACGGTGTCCCCGGCTACCTGACCGGTGCGGACGCGCGGGAGCTGGCCGGCGCCGTCCTCGACCGGCACCCGGACCTGGACGGCTGGCTGGACCTGGCCGACCTGTACCGGTCCGGCGCCGAGCGGGGCCTGTGGTCGGCCCGGCTGCAGCTGCTGCAACACGTCGTCGCGACCCGGGCCGCCCACGGCCTGAGGGTGCTGCAGGTGACGTCCGGGCTGCACGTGGTGCCGGGCCCCGCCCCGGACGTCGCTCCCGGCCTCGCGGCGGCGCGGACGGCCGGGTTCGTCCGGGCCCTGGGCGCCGAGCATCGGCGGGTCGTGGCCGGGATCCTGGACGTCGACGGGCACGCGGAGCCGGAGCAGCTCGCCCGGGACGTGCTCGCCGAGTGGGCCCGCACGGGCGGGGACCCGGACGTGTGCCACCGGGACGGCGTGCGCCACCTGCCGGTGCTCGCGCCGGTGGCGGCGCCGCACCGGCCGCTGCGGCTCGACCCCGGCACCGCCTACCTGGTCACCGGCGGGGTGCGGGGCCTCGGCGCCCGCGTCGCGCAACTGCTGGCCGACCGCGGGGCACGCCGGCTGGCACTCACCGGTCGACGCCCGGTCGCCGCCGGTGACGATGCCGCGCAGGAGGTGGCGGCCCTGCGGGCACGCGGGGCGCAGGTGATGCTGCACGCCGGCGAGCTGTCGGACCGGACGGCGCTGGCCGGGTTCCTCGACCAGGTGCGGCGCCGGTTCGGCCGGATCGCCGGCGTCGTGCACTGCGCAGGCGCCATGGGGGGCGACCCGATGCCCGCCAGCAGGCTCGACGCCGCCCGGATCGGCCGGGTGATGGCGCCGAAGGCCGACGGCCTGGAGGTCGTGCTCGACCTGACCGCACCCGACGTGCCCGGGTTCGTGCTGCTCTTCTCCTCCGCGGCCGCGGTCGTGCCCGCCCTCGGCGCCGGAGTGGCCGACTACGCCGCCGCGAACGCCGTCCTCGACGCCGTCGCCGAGCAGCGCGCCGCTGCCGGGAACCGGGTGTGGGCGGTCGACTGGCCGCAGTGGCACGAGTCCGGCGGCGGACGCCGGCGTCCCAACCCCGGCGAGCGCCTCGGCCTGGGCACCCTGTCGGACGAGGCGGGGCTGCGCGTCGTCGAACGTGTGCTGGCCCTGCCGCGGGGCGGCCGGATCGTCCCCCTGCCCGGCGTCGCCGGCCCGGTGGATCCGCGGCTGCTGCTCGGCGCCCGGCCGGAGCCGGCCGTCCCGGAGGTGGGCGTCGCCGCGCAGGCCGTCCTGGAGCGAACCCCGGTCGCGACCGGGCCGGTCATGGGTCCGGTCACGGGTGAGGTGCCGGCCCGGTGGTTGCGGGAGGTCGTCGCCGCGACCCTGCACCTGCCGCCGGCTCTGCTCGACCCGACGGCCACCTTCGGCGACCTCGGTGTGGAGTCGGTGATGCTCGGCGAGCTCGTCGTGGCCATCGAGGCTCGGCTCGGTCGGCCCGTCGAGCCGGGTGCTCTGCTCGAACACCCCACGCTCGAGACCCTGGCGGTCCACCTCGGCGCCCTCGAACCGGCCGGTCCGGCCGGCGCGGCCGGCGCGGCCGGACCGGCGGTGGCCCCGCGGCCGGCGGGCGCCCGTACGCCCGGCCGGCTCGACGGGCCGGATCAGCGGGTCGCCGTCATCGGCCTCGCCTGCCGGTTCCCCGACGCGCCGGACGCCGACACGTTCTGGGCCAACCTGCTCGCCGGGCACGACGCCGTCCGGGAGGTGCCGCGCGACCGCTGGGACCACCGCGTCCACTACCGCCCCTCCCCGCAGGTGGGCTACAGCATCAGCAAGTGGGGCGGCTTCGTGCCGGGGATCGAGGAGTTCGACCCCGACCACTTCGGGATCGGCGAGTCCGAGGCCGTCGGGCTCGACCCGGCGATCCGCCTGGTGCTCGAGCAGACCGCGGTGTGCCTGAGCGACGCCGGGTACCGGCCCCAGGAGCTCGCCGGCGAGGACGTCGGGGTGTTCATCGGTGCCCGGATGTCCGACTACGGACGCCGGGTGCCCCGGTCGGGGGTCGCGCTGCGCTCGGACCAGAACTTCGTCGCCGCCCACGCCGCCCACCACTTCGACTTCCGCGGGCCCAACCTGGTGGTCGACAGCGCCTGCTCGTCGTCGCTCGTCAGCCTGCAGCTGGCGATCCGCAGCCTGTTCGCGGGGGAGTCGACCGTCGCCCTGGCGGGTGGCGTCGAGGTGCTGCTGGAGGAGACCGACTACCTCGACCTGAGCGCCGCCCGGGCGCTGTCGCCGTCCGGCCGGTGCGCGACCTTCGACCAGGCGGCCGACGGATTCGTGCCCGGCGAGGGGTGCGGCCTGGTGCTGCTCAAGCCGTTGCCCGCCGCGCTCGCCGACGGCGACCGGATCCACGCCGTGATCGAGGCGGTGGCGGTCAACAACGACGGCCGAACGATGGGCGTCACGACGCCCAACCCGGCCGCCCAGACCCGGGTCGTCCGGCGGGCTCTCGACCTGGCCGGCCGGCGTCCCGACGAGGTCGGACTCGTCGAGGCACACGGCACCGGCACCCTCATCGGTGACCCGATCGAGCTGCGGGCCCTCACCGAGGCGTTCGGCGGCGAGGTGGACCACGGCCACGGCTGGTGCGCTGTCGGCAGCGTGAAGACGAACATCGGGCACCTGCTGAGCGCGGCGGCGATCGCGGGGTTGCTCAAGGCCGTGCTCGCCGTCGAGCACGGCGAGATCCCGCCTACGCTGCACTGCAGCACCCCGAACCCGCGGCTGGCCCTCGACCGGTCGCCGTTCGCGCCGGCGCTGCGGCGGCGGCCCTGGGAGGTGCCACCGCACCGCCGGGTCGCCGGGGTGAGCTCCTTCGGGCTCGGCGGCACCAACGCCCACGCCGTCGTCAGCGGGCTCGACCCCGCGGCACGGGCCGGGCTGCCCCCCGCCCGGGACCGGCTCGGGCCGCCGCGGTTCGTCCGCCGCCGGCTGTGGATCGACCGGCAGGCGGCACCCGCACCGGACGCCGACGAGCTCGTCGCGTCCGTCCTCGACCTGCGGCTGAGCACGCCGACCCGATGAGGAGCCGACGATGACCGGACTGGAGTGCCGCCTCACCCTCACCGACGGCGACTTCATCATGCGCAACCACCGGGTGCACGGCGTGAGCGTGCTGCCCGGCGTCACGTTCCTCGACATCGTCTACCGCGCGCTCGCCGCGTCCGGCCGTGATCACGCCCGGGCCGTCGTCCGCGACATCCGGTTCGCCGAGGCCGTCGTGACCAGCGAGGGCTTCGACCGGGAGATCCGTGTCGTGATGCCCGATGACGTGGACGGCGTGCAGCCGCTCGTCGTCGACAGCCGCTGGACGCGGGACGGTGAGCCGTGCTCCGGGTGGCACCGCAACCTCACCGCGGAACTGGTCTACCGGGATCCGGAGCCGCACTCGCCGCTCGACCTGGCCGGGCGTGCGGCCCGCGCCGCCGTCCGTGGCGACCTGGCGGAGCTGTACGCCCGGGCCCGCCGCGAGGAGATCGTGCACGGTGCCGCGATGCGGTGCACCGGCAGGGTGCTGCGGGGTGGCCCGGACGACCCGTTCCTGCTGGCCGAGCTGCGCCTCGAGCACCCCGGTGCCGGGCACGAGCAGCGGTTCCACCTGCACCCGGCGAAGATGGACGCCTCGACCCTCGCCGGGTTCGCGCAAACCGCGGTGTCGGGCGACCATCCGTTCATCCCGCTGTCGATCCGCGAGTTCCGCGCGGTCGCACCGCTCGTCGGCACCTGCTGGGTGTACGCGCAGCGACCCGAGGTGCTCTCCGCGTCGGGTGAGGTGCTCACCAGCGACTACACCCTGCACGACGACGACGGCCGGCTGCTCGCCCGGTTCACCGGCATCAGCTGCAAGCGGATCCGGTTCCCCGGGCTGATCACCAGGTTGCTCGCCGAGGTCGCCCCCGAGCACGCGGCGCCCCCCGTCGCCGTGGCCGCGCCGGTCGCCGCCGCACCGGTCACCGCCGCACCGGTCACCGCCGCACCGGTCGCCGCCGCACCGGTCGCCGCGCCGGTGCCGACGGGGACGGTCACCGGGGACGCCCTGGTCGCCCACCTGCGTGGCGTGGTCGGCGCGATGCTCGGACGCGGCGCCGCGCAGGTGCCCAGCGGCACCGGTTTCTACGACCTCGGGCTGGACTCGCTGGCGATCCTGCAGATCGGCCGCGACCTCGAGGTCCTGACCGGAAGCGCCCTGTACCCGACCCTGCTGTTCGAGTACAGCACGATCGATCGGCTCGCCCGTCACCTGGCGACCACCTACCCTCACCTGAGCATCCCCCAGCCGGCCGATCAGCCCACCGGTCAGGCCGCCGAGCCGGGGGGCCGCGCCGCGGATGACCCGGGGCCCCCGGCCGCAGCCCCGGGCGACGGTGAACG
>DATDMG010000199.1:0-2590 GCA_036518955.1 Kineosporiaceae bacterium
GCCAGGGACAGGATCGGCCCGGCCAGCAGCACGGTCAGGATCGTGGAAGCGGCCAGCAGGCCCGCGGCCAGCACGGCGTCCCCGCCGGCCAGGCCGGTCAGCGCGACCGAGGCGACCTCGGCGGGCGCCACCCCGGCCGACAGGATGCCGCCCCGGGCGGCGGCCCCGCTGACCAGGTGGCTGGCCAGCCAGGCCAGCACGGGCAGCCCCGCGGTGGTGACCAGGAGCACCACGGCCAGGCGGCGCCCGGCCGTCCGGACCGCGCCCATCTCGGCGAACGTCATCGAGGTGCCGGTGCAGAACACCAGGACCGCGAGCGCGATCAGGATGCCGTCGGCCGCCTCGGCCCGGCGACCAGGAGCCGGAAAGGCGACCCCGAGCGCCGCAACTATCAGTACCAGCGGCAGCAGGTACTTCTCGAGGGCATCGGCCAGCCGGTCCAGGGTCAGCCGTTCCGGCCCGGAATCCAGTTCGTCCCGGCCAGCGGGACCCCGGCCATCGCGGCGGCCTCGACCGTCAGCGCGACCAGGTCGTCGGGCTCCAGGTGGTGCACGTCGGACTTGCCGCAGGCCCGCGCCAGCGAGGTCAGCTCCATGGTCAGCGCCTTGAGGTAGTTGGTCACCCAGCGGGCACCGGTCTCCGGGTCGAGCCGCTCGCTCAGCCCCGGGTCCTGGGTGGTCACCCCCACCGGGCACATCCCGGTGTGGCAGTGGTGACAGCGCCCGGGCACGGTGCCCAGCGCAGCGTACCCCGCGGTCGCGTCCAGGTCTTCCTCGCCTTGCCGGTACACCGGCTTGTTACAGCCCAGCGCGATCAGCGCGCCGACCCCGATCGACACCGCGTCCGCGCCCAGGGCCAGCGCCTTGGCCACGTCGGCGCCGGAGCGGATGCCGCCCGAGACGACCAGCTGGACCTCGTGCTGCATGCCGATGTCGCGCAGCGCCTCGGCGGCCAGCCGCACGGCGGGCAGCGTCGGGATCCCGGCGTGCTCGATGAACACCGTCTGGGTCGCCCCGGTACCGCCCTGCATCCCGTCCACCACCACGACGTCCGCGCCGGCCGCCACGGCCAGCTTGACGTCGTGCTCCACCCGGGTCGCGCCGAGCTTGACGTACACCGGCTTCTCCCAGCCGGTGGCCTCGCGCAGCTCCTCGATCTTGATGCGCAGGTCGTCGGGTCCGGTCCAGTCCGGGTGCCGGGAGGCGGAGCGCTGGTCGATGCCGGGCGGCAAGGTGCGCATCCCGACCACCCGCTCGCTGACCTTCTGGCCGAGCAGCATGCCGCCGCCGCCGGGCTTGGCGCCCTGGCCGATGACGATCTCGATGGCATCGGCGGCGCGCAGGTCGTTCAGGTTGAAGCCGTAGCGGGACGGCAGGCACTGGTAGACGAGCAGCCGGGAGGCCTTGCGCTCCTCCGGGGTCATCCCGCCGTCGCCGGTGGTGGTGGAGGTGCCCGCGGCCGTCGCCGCCCGGCCCAGGGCCTCCTTGGCCTGCGCGGACAGCGCGCCGAAGCTCATCCCGGCGATCGTGATCGGGATGGCGAGCTCCAGCGGCTTGCTGGCGAACCTGGTCCCGAGCACGGTCGTGGTGTCGCACCGCTCCCGGTAGCCCTCCAGCGGGTACCTGGTCAGCGACGCGGTCAGGAAGACCAGGTCGTCGAACGTGGGCAGGGCCCGCTTGGCGCCCCAGCCGCGGATCTCGTAGCGGCCCTCGTCGGCCATCTGGTGGATCTGGCCGATGACCTCGGCCCCGAAGGTGTGGCTGGGCTCCGTCCAGGGCTCCATCAGCACTCCGCCCAGGGGTCCATCAGCACTCCGTCCACGGATCCATCAGCACTCCGTCCGGGGGTCCATCAGTACCTGATCCTTCAGCGCGTCGAAGCGGTACAGCGTGCGCGCCGAGCCGACCCGGGTGACGTCCTCGGCCCGGATGTGCCCGAAGCCCGCCGCGGCCGCCAGCTCGCGGACCCGGGCCACGTCTTCCGCGGTCAGCTCCTCCACCTGGGCGTCGGAGCCCAGCGAGCGGATCTGGCCGGCCACGTAGATGACCGCCTCGTAGAGCGAGTCGCCGAGCGAGTCGCCGGCGTCGCCGCCGACGAGCATGGTCCCGGCCTGGGCCATGAACCCGCTCATGTGCCCGACGTCGCCGGCCACCGCGACCGTGCCGCCCTTGAGGGAGATCCCGGCCCGGGAGGACGCGTCACCCTCGATGACGATCAGCCCGCCGCGCGCCGACGAGCCCGCCGATTCCGAGGCGTTGCCGCGGACCCGCAGCGTGCCCGACATCAGGTTCTCCCCGGCCGACCAGCCGGTGAAGCCCTCGACGGTGATGTCCGGGCCGTCGCCGAGCCCGCCGGTGAAGTAGCCGGCGTTGCCGCCGATCGTGATGTCGAGCCGGGCGGACAGGCCGACGGCCAGGTTGTGCTGGCCGCGCGCCTCGGTCAGCCGCACCGCGGTCCCGTCCGGCAGTTCCCGCAGCGCGGCGTTGATCGCGCGGACCGACAGCCCGGCGCAGCTCAGCTCGACGGCGCTGCTCGATCCGGCCCTGCTCGATCCGGCCCTGCTCGATCCGGCGCTGCTCGATCCGGCGCT
>DATDMG010000200.1:0-4756 GCA_036518955.1 Kineosporiaceae bacterium
GCACCGCCGTCCGGGCGCGAGCCGCTCGGCGTCCGGTCGTCGGCCAGGTCCTCCAGGCGCTCCATCCGGCGGAGCAAGGGTGGCACCCCGGCGACCGCGAGCACGGTGAGCACGGCCCCGACGGTCACCTCGGCGGCGGCCGCAGCGCCGGTGAGCAGCGGATCCGGACCGGTGACCGCCAGCCGGCCCGGCCCCGCCGGGCCGCCGGAGAGCCAGGCGAGCACCGAGGACGTGATCCCGCACAGCAGACCCGCCCCCGTGGCGGTTCCCAGTCGGGCCCGGAGCGTGCCCGCGCCGGCCCGGCACACCACGACACCCCCGACGACGCCGCCGAGAACCGGCACGGCGAGGAGCGCCGCGGCGGTCGGCGGCAGCGACCCCGGTGGCGGCAGCGCGGCCAGCACCGGGACCGCGGGGAGCGGTCCCAGCTGGCTCGAGGTGACGGTCACCGAGGTTCCCGCGCCGATCGCGAACCCCGGCCCGGCGAGCGCCGCGGAGGCCCACACCACCAGGTTCGGCACGAGCATGACCTCACCCAGGGTGAGGACGGCGCCGCCCACCACGCCGGGGGCAAGGGCGCGATGCAGCTGCGTCACGCCCTCGACGTGGCCGGCGACGAGCGCCGCGACCACCGCGGCCCCGCCCGCCACGTGCACCGTCTGCGCGGCGAGCGCGGGCCGGATCCAGGGACGGGCGACGTCGGGGACCCGGCGCAGCGCCTCCCGGACGGCGGCGCGCGGCCCCCGGAACCGGTACACGGCGGCGCCCGCGCCACCGCCGAGAAAGGCCACCACGGCGGCTCCGAGCGCGGCCTGGGCGGAGATCGGGCGCAGCCCGGGCATCCCGGCCGCCACCGACACCAGGGTCGCGAGCAGGCAGTACGCCCCGGTGAAGCCGAGCAGGCAGCGCCACGGGAGCATGGCCGGGGCGGCCCGGGTGGCGCCGGCGGCGATCCGGTCGCCACGCGGGTCCATCGTGCGCGCCAGCCAGCGGCCGGCGAACCAGGTGGAGGCGAACGGGACCAGGGCCAGCCCGAGCGGGACCAGTCCGACGTGCCCCCCGGAGACCACCAGGCCGGTGTGCTGGGCGAGCAGCCACAGGCCGAGCGCCAGCCGGACCGCCTGGGACCAGGTGGCCTGTCCCCCGGCGCCGAGCACCCAGGCGACCACCACGGGCGCGGCGACCGGCACCAGCCCCCCGGCCGTGGCGCGCAACGCGGCCTGAACCGCCGCGACGGCGGTGGACGGCGGGGGGCGCCCGGCCGGCCCGGCGCGCGCGGGTTCGCGGTCGAGGAGGCGATTCATCGCCGTCCATCGTCACCCGGCGCCGGGCGGCAACCGTGCAGGACGCGCCCAAACCCCGAGAAGCCGCCCCGGTCGGGCGCCGGTCGAGGCAGGATGCCATTCGGAGGGCATGCCATCGGCCGATCGGCGGACCGGTGACGACGCGCCGGCGGGCTCGGACGCCGCCGGCGTCCCGAGCCGCCGGGATCGAGGAGAGGGATGACAGGCACTGGCTTGGACTGGTCCGCCCTGCCGGACCGGCGAGTCATGATCGGGTCGCTCGTCGGGGCTCTCGCCGGCGGCTCCGTGCTCGGATTGGTCATCGGCATCCTGGCACCGATGTCGATGGGGACGCAGAGCACGGCGAACACCGCGGCCGGCGCCACCCCGTCGTCCGTGGCCGCCGCCGCCGCGATCCCGACGTCGGTGGGCGCCGCCCCGAGCCCGACCGTCACCAGGCTCAAGCCGGTCAGGACGACGACGCTGGCGGCCTTCCCGGTGCCGCAGGGCTACGTCGACCACCCGCAGAACGACCGCACGCTGTTCCTCGCGAGGCTGGAGTCGATGAACTCCGCCGACCACGGCCACGTCCTGATCTACATCCGGCGGGCGGACCTGCTCACCGGCGGGCAGGCGCAGGCGTACTACGCGGCGCAGGGCCAGCAGGGCCGCGACCGGGCGGTGGTTCCTCGGCAGGACGCCCAGGTCGAGGAGCTGGTCCTGGCGAACGACGCCGCGCTCTGGGGCACCTTCGTGTTCGGTGACCAGCAGAACGCGAACCGCCGCCGGCTCGGCTTCGACGAGTTCCTCGGGATCACGGGCGCGCTACTGGCCACCAACCAGCACCCGGGCATCTGGATCAAACGGGCACGGGGGCCGGTGTCCGGCCCGGTGATCTACCTGGCTGAGCAGGTGGCGTGATCCCCGGGCCGGAGCAGGCCCCGCGCCGTGGTCACCGGCCCTCGATGATCTCCCGCATCAGCCGGGCGGTCTCGCTCGGGGTCCTGCCGACCTTGACGCCGGCCGCCTCGAGGGCCGCCTTCTTGGCCTGCGCCGTCCCGGAGGAACCCGACACGATGGCGCCGGCATGGCCCATCGTCTTGCCCTCGGGCGCGGTGAAGCCGGCGACGTAGCCCACCACCGGCTTGGTCACGTGCTCGGCGATGTAGGCGGCCGCACGCTCCTCGGCGTCCCCACCGATCTCGCCGATCATCACGATGGCCTGGGTCTCCGGGTCCGCCTCGAACGCGGCCAGCGCGTCGATGTGCGTCGTCCCGATGACCGGGTCGCCGCCGATCCCCACCGCGGACGAGAAGCCGAGATCCCGCAGCTCGTACATCATCTGGTAGGTCAGCGTGCCGGACTTGCTGACCAGGCCGATCGGGCCGGGACCGGAGATGTCGGCCGGGATGATGCCGGCGTTGGACCTGCCGGGCGAGATCAGGCCCGGGCAGTTCGGCCCGATGAGCCGGGTGGTCCCGGCGTCCTGGGCGTACTCGAAGAAGTCCGCGGAGTCGTGGACGGCGACACCCTCGGTGATGACGATGACGAGCGGCATCGTGGCGTCGACGGCCTCGTAGACGGCGTCCTTGGTGAACTGCGCCGGAACGAAGATCACCGAAACGTCCGCCGCGGTGGCGTCGACGGCGTCCGCGACGGAGCCGAACACCGGAACGTGCACCCCGTCGGCGAAGTCGACGCTCGCCCCCGCCTTGCGCGGATTCACCCCTCCGACGATCTGGGTCCCGGCGCGCAGCATCCGCTGGGTGTGCTTCATCCCCTCGGAACCGGTCATCCCTTGGACGACGACGCGGCTGGACTCGGTCAGGAAGATCGCCATTGCTCAGGCCTCCCGGGCTGCGAGCTCGGCGGCGCGGCGGGCGGCGCCGTCCATGGTGTCGACCTGCTCCAGGTACGGCAGGTTCGCCTCGGTCAGGATCCGCCGCCCCAACTCGGCGTTGTTGCCGTCGAGCCGGACGACGAGCGGGTGGGTGATCTCGTCGCCCCGCTCGGCGAGCAGCGCGAACGCCTGGACGATTCCGTTCGCCACCGCGTCGCAGGCGGTGATGCCGCCGAAGACGTTCACGAACACGCTCTTCACCTGCGGGTCGGACAGGATGATCTCCAGCCCGTTGGCCATCACCTCAGCGCCGGCGCCGCCGCCGATGTCCAGGAAGTTCGCCGGCCGCACGCCGCCGTGGTCCTCGCCGGCGTAGGCCACGACGTCGAGGGTGCTCATCACCAGGCCGGCGCCGTTCCCGATGATCCCGACCGCGCCGTCCAGCTTGACGTAGTTGAGGTTCTTGGCCTTCGCCAGCGCCTCGATCGGGTCGGTCCCGCCGTGGTCCACGAACGCCTCGTGGCCCGGGTGCCGGAAGGCCGCGTTGTCGTCCAGGGTCACCTTGCCGTCGAGGGCGATGATCTCGCCGTCCGTGGTCCTCACCAAAGGGTTGACCTCGACCAGGAGCGCGTCCTCGGCGACGAACAGGCCCCAGAGCGTGGTGATCACCGTGGCGACCTGATCGGCGACGTCGTCCGGGAACTTCGCGGCGGCGACGATCTCGGCAGCCTTCGCGGCGTCGATCCCTTCGATCGCGTCGACCGGGATGCGGGCCAGAGCCTCCGGCCGCTCGACGGCGAGCTGCTCGATCTCCATGCCACCCTCGCGGGAGGCCATCGCCAGGTAGGTGCGGTGGGCGCGGTCGAGCAGGATCGAGAAGTAGTACTCCTCGGCGATCTCGGCCCCCTTGGCCACCAGGACCCGGTGGACGGTGTGGCCCTTGATGTCCATCCCGAGAATGGCCTCGGCGTGCGCCCTCGCCTGGTCCGGCGTCCGGGCGAGCTTGACGCCACCGGCCTTGCCCCGGCCGCCGGTCTTGACCTGAGCCTTGACGACGACGAGACCGCCGCCCAGTTTCTCGGCGGCGGTCCCGGCCTCGTCAGGCGTGGCGGCCACGATGGCGTCCAGCACCGGGACGCCGTGCGCGGCGAACAGGTCGCGCGCTTGGTATTCAAACAGATCCACGAGCCGTCCTCAGCGTCGGGCGAATTTTGGTGCCACCCTAGCCCGCGACGAACGCCCGCCGACTCCGCATGACAGTGCTCCCGGTCACGTCGTCGAGTGACCTTTGTCCCGCCTTGCGGGCCGGCGCCGTGACCTGTGGAACGCCGTCAGACCCGTTGCCCGATGTGCTCCCGGGCCCAGTCGACGATCTCGTGCATCGAGGTGCCCGGGCCGAAGATCTTCGCGACGCCCAGCGCCTCCAGCTCCGGGAGGTCGGCATCCGGGATGATTCCGCCGCCGAAGACCACGATGTCGTTCGCCTCCCGCTCCCGCAGCAGCTCGACCGTGCGGGCGAACAGGGTGAGATGAGCCCCGGACAGCACCGAGAGGCCGACGGCGTTCGCGTCCTCCTGGATCGCCGCCTCGACGATCTGCTCGGGCGTCTGGTGCAGACCGGTGTAGATGACCT
>DATDMG010000201.1:0-12405 GCA_036518955.1 Kineosporiaceae bacterium
GGCGACTTGTGGGAGATGTCGTTCCGGACGGTTCAGGTTCGGCGTAGCCCCGGCTGCCCGGACTGCGGAACCGGGTGATGACGACGATCTACCTCGACCACAATTCCACCACCCCGCTCGACCCGCGGGTGGTCGAGGCCATGCTCCCGGTATTCCGGGATCATTACGCCAACCCCTCGAGCCCGCACCTGGCCGGGCGTGTGGTCGCGGACCTGGTCGACCGGGCGAGGCAGGAGGTCGGCGCTCTGGTGGGCGCCCCGACCGGGGCCCAGGGCTACGAGGTCGTGTTCACCAGCGGCGCGACCGAGAGCGCCAACCTCGCCTTGCGGGGCGTCTTCACCGGAACCGCCCTGACGCCCGGCCGGAGCCAGGTGGTGGTGGGGGCCACGGAGCACAGGGCGGTATTGGAGGCCGCCCGCGTCGCGGTGGCACGAAGCCGCGGCGTCCTGGTTCAGATCCCGGCCCGCCGGGACGGCCATCTCGACCTGAACCGCCTGCCCCGGCTGCTGGCCGCCGACACCGCCTTGGTCGCGGTGATGGCCGCCAACAACGAGACGGGGGCGGTCACCGACGTGCGCCGGGTGTCCCGTCTCGCCCACGAGGCCGGGGCCCTGGTGTTCTGCGACGTCACGCAGGCCGCAGGCAAGCTCGATGTGGCACTGTCCGAATGGGGCGTCGACCTCGCGGTCGCCAGTGCGCACAAGCTCGGCGGTCCCAAGGGCGTCGGGGCGCTGCTGGTGCGCCGCGAGCTGCTGCCACGCCTGGTCCCGCTGGCAGTGGGCGGCGGACAGGAGCGAGGGCTGCGCCCGGGAACCCTGAACACGCCGGGGATCGTCGGCTTCGGCTGCATGGCCGCGCTCGCGGCCGCCGAGCGCGACGCCTGGACGCGGCGGGTGGGGCGGCTGACCCGGCTGCTGCACCACCTGCTCACGGACCGGCTCGAGGGCGTGTACCTCAACGGCCCGGTCCGCGGACGCCTGCCCAACACCCTGAACCTGCGGTTCGCCGGCGCGCCGGCGGACGCCCTGCTGACCTGCGTGCCCGAGGTGGCGATGTCTCCCGGGGCGGCCTGCGGCAGCGGGTCCGGCGAACCGTCCCACGTGCTGACGGCGATGGGCCTGGACCGCCCCACGGCCCTGGAGAGCATGCGGTTCAGTCTCGGGTCCACGACCTCCGAGGCCGACGTCCGCACTGCGGCCGCCCTCGTCGCGGAGGGCGTGGAACACGTCCGCGGGCTGCGCGCCTCGCTCGCCCGCTGGTCGCGAGTGCCGGCGTCACCACCTGGCCTGTGACCCGGGCACCTGGGGGGCGTCGTCCGCGGCGGTCGGGATGTCCACGGCCTCCACGGGGGCGGTCCAGCCGAGGACGCCGGGCACTGCTCGTGCCCGGTCGGCGGGCAGGTATCCCAGGTCGAGCGCGCCCTGCAGCAGATCCCGCAGCCGGCCGAGGCGGTGGAGCGTGGTGTCGATCTGCCGGATCTTGACCTCGGCAAGGCCCTGCCAGACCGGCTGCTCGGCGGGCACGGTGTCGGGGTCGGCGTCGAAGGCGTCCAGGATACGCACGACCTCATCAAGGCTGAAGCCCGCCAGCTTGGCCAGCTCGATCAGGGCGAGACGGTCGAGGGTCGAGTGGTCGAACCGCTGCCAGCTGCCCTCACCCTCCCGCGCGGGCAGGACCCCGCGGCGCTGGTAGAAACGGATCGCCGAGGCGGACAGGCCGCTCACCCGGGAGAGCTCGCCGATGGTCATCGTGGACGGGGTCTGCTGCCGGCTGGTCATGGCCGCCTCCATTGCCGGAACCTGCGCTTGGCGCGGGAAACATGAATGTGAACCCAGGTTAATCTATCTGTCACGAGGGGTCCAGCTCGCCGGTTGACTCGCGGATCACATCGGGGCCCTGTCGGTGTTGACCGAGGGCAGGTTCGAGCTGGGGATCGGCACCGGCCGCCCAGCAGCGCAGGAACGGGCCGAGCGGATGGGCCCGCCTTCGGGTCACCCAGCGAGCGGCTCCGGCAGGTCAGCGACACCATCGCCGAGTTACGGGCCTGGGACGGCGAGGCGCATACCCCCGCGATCCTCGTCGAGTGGCTCATCGTCATGGGGGATCCGGACGGCGCCCTGGCGGCCCGGTGGCAGGAGTTCCGGCGGCGTCCGATCGCCGGCACCTACCGGTTCGGTCCCTTGGCGGTCTAGCGGTCGGGCCGGGGTGCGATCGCCGGGCCGATGCGCTCAAGGAAGGCCTTGATCTGCTCGACGTGTCGGTCGTCGCTCAGCTCGACCCCTCCTGAGGCGGTGAATCCGTAGCCCTCGTTCGGGCCGGTCAGCCAGTCGTAGTCGTAGACGAAGCGGCGCCGGTCGCCGTCGCGCAGCCGCACCCGGAACCGCTCGCCGGTCACCCGGAAGATCCGTTCGTCGTCCGGCCGGAAGCTCACCGCCCGAGTGCACCACATCGCGGCCGCCGCGCACGCGTTCGTGGCTGATGACGGGCAGTTCCCGGGCCTCCGTTGCCGATCAGGGCCGGCCCTGTGGGCGGGGCCGCGACCCCTCGCGTCCTCCCCGGCCCCAGCGGTGTCGCTGGAGGTGGCCGCTTCCGGGTTCCGCGGCGTGTGTGTGGCGTGCCTGGTGTGGCGTGCCTGGTGTGGACGGTGGTGCGGATCCCGTCCCTGGCCCACCGCTAGTTCTCCGCGCCTGAAATTCGCTGAAGATATCGCTTGAGGGAGTCGATGATCTCCTCGGCGGTCTTGGTCCAGACGAAGGGTTTGGGGTCGTCGTTCCAGGCGGTGATCCAGGTGCCGATGTCGTCCTCGAGGGCTTGGACGGACGGGTGGGCGCCGCCGCGGATCAGTTGCCCGGCGAGGTAGGCGAACCAGCGTTCGACCTGGTTCATCCAGCTGGATCCGGTGGGGGTGAAGTGCAGGTGGACGCGAGGGTGCTTGGCGAGCCAGGCCTTGACCGCGGGGGTTCTGTGGGTGCCGTAGTTGTCGCAGACGAGGCGGATGTCCAGGCCTTCGGGGACGGTCTTGTCGATAATGGTCAGGAACTTCTTGAACTCGATCGCCCGGTGCTGGCGGTGCAGTTCGGTGATCACGGTGCCGTCGGCGATGGTGAACGCGGCGAACAGGCCGGTGATGCCGGTGCGGACGTAGTCGTGGGTGCGGCGTTCGGGCATGCTGTGATCGATGGGCATCATCGGCGGCACCGGGTGGGAGCGGTCCGGGGCCTGGATCTGGCTCTTCTCGTCCAGGCACAGCACGACCGCCTTGTCCGGCGGGTTGTGGTACAGCCCGACCACGTCCACGACCCTTTCCACGAACAGCGGGTCGGACGACAGCGTGAACCCGTCGCCGCGGTGGGGCTGCAGGCCGAAGTCCTTCCAGATCCGCCCGATCGTCGACTCCGACAGCCCCGATCGCTTGGCCATCAAGGACCGCGACCAGTGCGTGGCGTTCTTCGGCATGGACTCCAGCGTGGCCACCACCACGTCCTCGACCTGGTCCAGGGTGATGGACGCCGGGCGCCCCGGCCGGTCCTCATCGGCCAGGCCATCCAGACGCTTCGCGATGAACCGGGAGCGCCACTTGCCCACCGTCACCGGGTTGCAGCCCACCTGCGCGGCCACGCTCTTGTTGTCCGCGCCGTCGGCGCATGCCAGCACGATCTTCGACCGCAACGCCAACGCCTGCGACGACTTCGCCCGCCGAGACCACGAAACCAGTTGGGAGCGTTCAGCTTCCGTCAATGTCAGCTCAGCCTTGGGTCGCCCGGTACGCGCCATCCCACCAGTCTACCAAATTATGTGGCGAATTTCCGGCGCAGGGCAGGCCGATCGCCACCTACGCCGGCACCGACACCACCGGGGCGCTGCTGGACTCGACCGAGTACGACGGGATGGGCCGGCGGACCGCCACCACCTACCCGGCCGCCGGCGGCCTCCCGGCGGAGAAGGTCACCACGGCCTGGGCCGCGGCGCCGACGGCGATCCCGCCGAAGGGCTGGCTCGCTGGGCCCTGGACGTCGTCCCGGCCGTCCGGGCAGCGATCTCCGATGCGGCCGTGCGCTGACTGCCGGCACGGCCCGGGGATCCGGAGGTCGCTCCGATACCACGTGTCCGGGTCGCTCGCGGGAGCGGTCCGCGCCATGGGAGCCGGGGAGTGGGGGATAATCCCGGCGAAAGGCGGCATGATGACGGTGATCAGGGAGCGAAGATCCGCGAGGGACGACGCGCCGCCGACGGCACCGCATCGGGCATGCGGTGAGCCGGAGAGCGGGCTGCGGGCTCGCGGCGGGCGAGGGGTGGCCGGGTGGGGAGTGGACGCGAAGGGCTGAACCGCGCCGCCGAGGCCGTCCTCAGGTCTGCACAGGACGCCGAGCCCGCCCTTGCCCGCGCGCGGCGATCCGTCGTCACCGCTCCCGATCAGTTGCCAGCCCTGTCCGGCCATTTCATCGGTCGCCAGGATCATCTGGCCCGCCTGCTGGAGCCACCGTCGGACCCGGACCGGCCGGCCGTTTCGGTGATCGACGGCATGCCCGGGATCGGCAAGAGCGCCCTGGCCGTGCTCGCCGCGCGCCGTCTCACCGAGTCCGGCCGCTACCCGGACGGCACGTTGTTCCTCGACCTGCACGGCTACAGCGGCTCCGGACCGACCCTCCCTGCCGACGCGCTCGCGGTGCTGCTGCACGGCTTGCGGGTGCCGGACGCGGAGATCCCCTCCGACCTGGCCGCCCGGATCGGTCTGTACCGCAGCGTCACCGCTCCGCGCCGCGTGCTGATCGTGCTGGACAACGCCCACGACGAGGCACAGGTGCGGCCCCTGCTCCCCGGCGCTGCTGGCTGCGCCGTCCTGGTCACCAGCCGCAGCCGGCTGGCCGGCCTGGACGACGCCGACCACCTCACGCTCGACGCCCTGCCCCCGGCCGAGGCGGCGCAACTGTTCCACGCGGTGGCCGGTCCCGGACGGTACGTCGGCGACCCTGACACGGTGGACCGGATCGTGCACCGGTGCGGCTGCCTCCCGCTCGCCGTGCGGATCGCGGCTGCCCGGCTCCGGACCAGTGCCCGCTGGACCGGGCCGGACCTGCTGGAACGGCTGGCCTCGGCCACCACCGGCCTCGCCGAGTTGGACGATGGCGAGCGCAGCGTCAGCGCCGCCTTCGCGATGTCGTTCCAGCAACTGGACCGCGGACAGCATGAGGCGCTGGTCCTGCTGTCGCTGCACCCTGGCACCGACTACGAGCGGTTCGCCACGGCCGCGCTGCTGGGTACCACACCCGAGGACGCCGGCCAGGTGCTGGCGGGGCTGGAACGGGTGAATCTCGTCGACGAGCCGGAGACCGGCCGGTACCGCTTCCATGACCTGATCCGGGGATTCGCCCGCGCGGCGGCGGAGGACTGTCCCGACCCCGACCGGCAGCGAGCTCTGGACCGGCTGTGTGACCTCTACGGCCACCTCACCGGAGCGGCGGTGGCGCTCGCCCATCCGCACCAGAGCGGCGAGGCGTCCGCAGGAGGGCGGTACGCCGCACCGATCCCGCCGTTCGCGGACCCGGCGGGCGCCAGGAGCTGGCTCGACGCCGAACGCGCCAACCTGATCGCCGTCGCACAGTACGCGGCCGAGCACCACCGGCTCGGCCATGCCCTGCGCCAGTCGCACGCCCTCCACCAGCACCTGCGCACCCAGGGGCACTACACCGTCGGAGCCCAGCTGCACCAGCGGGCCCTCGACGCTGCCCGGGAGGCCGGTGACCTGCGCGCCCAGATCAGGATCCTGAATGATCTCGCGGACATTCGCTACCTGCGGGACGAGTACGACGTCGCGCTGGAGCTGCACACCCAGGCGCTGGACCGCGCCCGGGCCGTCGGTGAGCAGGCCGGCGAGGCGGATGCCCGCAACGGGATCGGGCACAACCAGCTCATGCTCGGCCGGCATGGTGAGGCCGCCCAGGCCCACGGCCACGCGCTGCAGGTGGCCCGCGAGGCCGGGCATCGCCTCGGCGAGATGCAGGCGCTCACCGGCCTTGGCCGGGTGGACTACGTCCAGGGCTCGCTGGTCCCTGCCCAGGAGCACCTCACCCAGGCGCTGGCGATCGCCCGCGAGATCGGGCACCGGGCCGGCGAGGTCGGAATCCTGGTCAATCTGGGCCATATCCACTTCGTCCGGGGTGAGCCGGAGCCGGCCGGACGGTACTACGCCGAGGTTCTCACCACGGCCCGCGCCAGCGGTGACCAGGTGGGTGCCCTGAACGCCCTCAACGGCCTCGGCTGGGTGAGCGCGGCCCAGGGCGGTTACGAGCCGGCCCATGGGTACCACGCGCAGGCCCTGGACCTGGCCCGGGCGATCGGGCACCGGCTCGGCGAGCTGATCTCGCTGGCGGGGCTCGGCGACGTCCAGCTCGCCGAGGCACGTCACCCCCGCGCGGTGGAGTACTTCGCCCAGGTCCGTGACCTCGCCGAGCAGACCGGCAACCGCAACTACGCGTACGAGGCGCACCTCGGGCTCGGCCGCGCGTACCACGGCGGCGGCCACCCCGACCTCGCCATGGCCGCCCACGAACAGGCCCTCGCCCTCGCGGTCGCGCTGGGGCAGCCCGCTGACCAGGTCCGCGCGCACGACGGCATCGCCGCCGCCGCCCGCGCGCTGGGCGACCCCGACACCGCCCGCCGGCACTGGCAGACCGCTCTCGAGCTACTCGGCAGCCTCCGCGTGCCCGCGGCGGACGACGTCACCGCGGCCGGTGTCCGGGCCCAGCTGGCCGCCCTCGACGACCCGTCGGCGGCCCACCCGCCCGCCGCCGGCCTGCCCGCCGCCCACCCGCCCGCCACCGGCCTGCCCGCAGCCGGGCAGCCCACCGAGCCTCCGGACGGCCGCATCGAGCCCGCGGACGGCGGCGCGGACGGCGGCACGGACGGCGGCACCGAGCCTGCAGCCGGCGGCACCGGACCTCGGGACGGGGCGCGCGTCCCCGCGACGGTCAGCTGCGTCCGGCACGGCAACGGGTGGCGGCTGGACGACGGTGAACGGACCGTGATCGTGGGGCACAGCGTCGGCATGCTGCACCTCGCGGTGCTGCTGGCCAACCCCGACGAAGACATCCCCTGCGTCGACCTCGCGGCCGGCGTGGCCGCGGTGCACCGCGCTGCCGCCGATCGTTCCACGCACCGGATCCTGGATGACGCCGCCGTCCGGCAGTACCGCCGGCGCATCGAGGAGCTCGGCGAGGAGGTCGACGCCCTCGAGCGTCGCGGCCGGACCGCGCAGGCACACCAGCGCCGCACCGAGCTCGACTGGCTGGTCGGTGAGCTCGCGGCTGCCACCGGGATCAACGGGCGGCACCGCGGGTTCACCGGCAACAACGAACGGGCGCGACTGGCGGTCACCCGGGCGATTCACCGTGCCATCGCGCGGATCCACCGGGCGAATCCGCAGATCGGCGAGCACCTGCAGCAGAGCATCCGGACCGGCGTGCGATGCTGCTATCGCCCCTACCCCCGCATGCCGCTCGGGAACGGCCCGGCTGTCGCGCGGAGCCAGGGCCGCCGCTGACCCGCCGGCAGGACGCCGCGCACGCGGCGCCCTGCCGGCGGCCGTGCTACCCGGAGAGGTACCACCGCGCCTGCAGTTGGTACAGGTCGGCATAGATACCTTCGTCGGCCATCAGCTGGGCATGCGTCCCGTACTCGGCCACCTGCCGGTCGGCCAGCACGAGGATCCGGTCGGCGCACCGGACGGTGGAGAACCGGTGGGACACCAGCACCGTGACCAGGCCACGGCCGATTCCGGCGCGGGCGGCCGCGGCGTACGTCTCGAACAGCGCGTGCTCGGTCTGGGCGTCCGTCCTTGCCGCTGCCGGAGCAGTTCGAGTTGGGGCGACCACGGAACGGGAATTGCGTGAGGTGACGAGGATGTGCCGCCGTCGGGCCGCGGCCCGCGAATGACCCGCTCGGCCACGGCCAGGTCGGGGACCCAGCACAGGAACGGGACCAGAGGATGGGCCCGGTCGAACGCGGCCCAGGGGCGCAGGCGGACTGGCTCGCCGAGGAGGTCCTGACCCGCCGCAAGATCGAGGCTGAGCGGGTCCGGGCATCGATATCGACACCGCCCGCCAGAGTCACCGCCAGTCCGGCTCCGCCACCGATCAGTGACGACCGTTCCACCCCGCCGCCTGATGGTGGGCGCGGTCGGCATCACGGGGCCGACCGGGGAAGCCGATCCGTCAGAAGACCTGCCAGGTGGTCGCACCGTCCACCCGGGCGGCGTCGTCCGGCGGGCTGCGTTCCGGCGCCGTCACCACTGCGAGGTGGTCGCCTAGGGCCACCACATCTCTCGGCTCACTTCAGAAGACCTACACCCCGCGTCCCGGGGGCTGTGGTCGGGGGTGAGGATCGTGGCCAGGGGTCGTGGGGGCGGCGCCCGGGTCGGAATCCCTGTGCCTCAGCCATGGCGGCGGCTTCGCGGAAGTTGTGGGCCAGGCTGTCGGGGTCGTGCGCGTCGCTGCCGAAGGTGACGGCGGCGCCGCCTTCCTGATGCCACCAGCGCAGGAGGGTGGGCGTCAGCGGGGTTCGGGTGTTGATCTCCAGTAGTCGGCCGGCGTGGGCCAGCGCGGACAGCGCGGCGCGGAACGGGGCCTCCAACGGTTCGGGGTCGAAGGACTCCGGTCCACCGGGCCAGAACCGGACTGGGTAGTCGATGTGCGCCAGGACCTCGAACCCGTCGAACTCCTCGGCCATGCGGTCGACCTCGGCCAAATACCAGTGCATGAACTGCGTTGGGGTGTGTCGCTGGTAGGTGTCACCGTCGATCGGCCTGATGACGGAGCCGTCCGGGCGGCCGTGCAGCGAGGCCAGGATGCGGTCGAAGCCGCCCTCGGCCAGAAACTGACGCGTCCGGTCGGGATGCCAGTGTGGCTCGCTCAGTTCGACACCGGAAAGGATCCGCAGGCGCGGGAAGGCGTCCCGACAGGCCTCGAGACACGTGCGGTAGCCCTGCAGGTCGAGGGGCGGGGGAGTGAAGATGCCGTCCGCGTACCAGCGTGCCCACTGCGGCGGGAACTCCTGGGCAGCTTGGTCGGTGACGTCGATCGTCCAGGGCGTGAAATCGGCGTGCTCGGTGAACGCGATCGCCGGCAGTCCGAGCTCGACGGCTCGGGCGCAGGTGCGGTGCATGGACCCGGCGAGAGCATCCCAGGACCACTCGCTGTGGACGTGACCGTCGGGCGGCAGCGCGTACGCCACCACCGCCCCGGCGTCGCCATCGGCGGGCATGCTGATCCCTCTCCCTGCTGCCGTAAGGCTTCAACTACGTCTGAAGATATGTTGGCCAAGGGTCCTGGGCAATAGCCCAACAGTCACGGTACCGAATGGGTGGGGACGGACGCGCAAGCGCTGAGCGCCGGCCGCCAGGGGTGGCCCTCCAGACGATTCCCAGAGCTCGGGTCGAGCGACGGGTGCGCTTGAAGACGGGTGCTGCCAGGGGCCGTCCTGAAGGCGGTTTGTCGCGGGCGGCCCCGAACCGGGATGCTGTGGCTGTCCCGGTGCTCGGTCATCCAATGCTCCGGCGGTTGTGTGCGGCGTACAGGCGGCGGTTCTTGCGGTAGAGCGCCGTAAACGTCCGGTATTGGCGGTTGTAGACGGCCCGGCACCTGGCATCCGGTTCGTATGAGGCGCTGATCCGTACCCGGCTCGGGACGTCCGCCCACGTCAGCTCACCGATGCCTACGGCGGCGATGAGCGCGGCGCCCCGGGCGTTGGCCAGCTTCGGTTCCTCCGCCTGGCGGATCGTGCAACCCAGGACGTCCGCCAACGTCTGGCACCACAGCGCGGATCGGGCGCCACCGCCGATGAACGTCAGCGCGTCGAACCCTCCGGGCACCTCGCGGTGGACAAACCTCTCCACTGCTTCCTTCATCCAGCGGGCGTTCAGCGCGATCCCCTCGAACACGCTGCGGGCCAGGTCGGCCCGCGTCGAGCCGAGAGACACGTTGAACCAGCCGCCGCGTAGGTACGGGTCCTCCACGGGAGTGCGTTCGCCGTTGAGCCAGGGGGTGAACACGACGCCGTTGCTGCCCGGCGGCGCGGTCATGGCCAGCGTGTTGAGCCGGGCGAGTGCGTCTTCCTGTCCCGGTCCGGCGTCCTCGGATCCGTCGGTGGGGTAGACGACGTGATCGATGAGCCAGTCGATCGCCTTGCCCGCGACGTCCTGAACGGTTGCCACCCAGTACCGGTCCGGGACGACGGAGGGCAGCGACGCGATGTTCCGGAGGAGGTCGGTCCGCTTGAACGGGACGTGGCAGCTGAGCCACGACGATGTCCCGATGTACAGGTGGCCGGCGTAGTCCTCGACCGCGCCTGCGCCGACCGCAGCGGCCGTGGTGTCACCGGTGCTGGCCACTACCCGAACCTGGGGGCTGAGACCCAGTTCGGCGGCCACCCCGGGGGACAGCTGGCCGACGACGCTGGCGGGCGGGCACAGTTCGGGCAGCTTGGCGAGGTCGAAGCCGGCGCGCCGGGCAAGTGCCGGGTCGTAGTGGACGGCGGCGGGGTCGCGGTTGTCGGTGCACCATCGCAGGGTCGCGGTGTCGAAGGCGGCGACCGCGCGGCCGGTCAGCCGCATGGTGAGGAACTCGGGGACGTCGAGCAGATAGGCAGCGGCGGCATACACGTCGGGGCGAGCGTGTCGCAACCATTGCGTCTGGCCGACGGGATCCTTGCCGGTCCGGGACGGCGCGCCACCCGTCTTGACCAGCCACTCCCGCAGCCCGCGGGCGTTGTAGCCGCTGCCGGGCAGCCGCAGGCCGTTGGAGGTGAGGGCGCGGGAGTAGGTAGCGCCGCGGCCGTCCATCCAGATGATCGCGTGGTGCAGGTGCCGCCCCTGGGCGTCTACCGGCACGAGCCCGCCCCACTGGCTGCTCATGCAGATCGCGGTGATGTCCTGGACCGGTACGAGGTCGCGGGCCAACAGCCGGCGGGTGGCGGTGACGATCGCCCGCCACCAGGCGTCCGGGTCCTGCTCCGCGCCCCCTCCGGGCACCAGGATCAGGTCGACCCGTTCGGCCTCGTGGCCCAGCAGGGTGCCGTCGGTGTCGGCCAGCACGACCTTCGGCCCCCCGGTGCCGAGGTCTACTCCCAGGACGTAGCGGGTGCTGTCGGATACTCTCACGGCCGGCCCTGCCCGGACCGACGGTGCGCGTGCCAGGACTCGTAGTGGTCAAGCACCGTTTCCTCCACGGGACGGTAGGAGATCCCCAGGTCCTGGACGCTGCGGCGGTTGTCGACGGTGAAGCGGATCCCCAGATGCTTGCGGATGTAGTCCTGGTTCAGCCCGAACCTCGGCCCCAGAACGCGCACCGCCCGGTCCGGGACCCGGTGCCGTGGCACGAGCAGCCGAGCCGGGTGGCGGCTCCGGATGATGCGTGCCATCTGCGCGAACGAGACCATCTCCGGCCGGGCCAGGATGTAGCGACCGGCCGCCGTCGGGTACTCCGCGGCGCGCAGGTGCGCGGTGGCGACGTCCCGCACGTCCACGACGGTGAAGCTGAAGTTCGGCGCGCCGAAGAAGAAGTAGCCGCTCATCAACTCGTTCATCAGGAACAGGCTCCCGGAACGGGACGCCGGGGTGAGCGACGGGCCGAGCACCAGGCCGGGGTTGATGGTCACCAAGGCCCACCGGTCCTGGGCTCCGACGGCCTCCCAGGCCGCGCGCTCGGCGACGGTCTTGGCATAGTGATAGGGGTTGTTCTCCAGGGTGCTGCTGGTGTTGACGTGGTCCTCGCTCAGCACTCGGTCCGGCATGGCGAGGACGTCGGCGTAGTCGCCGAAGATGGCCCCCACCGTCGAGGTCAGCACGACCCGCTGGACGCTTGATGTCCGGTTGACGCTGTCAAGGAGGTTGCGGGTGCCGTCCAGGGCGGGCTCGAGCACGTCCTGCCGGGCGTCGCGGATCTGTTGGGGGACCAGGAACGGCGAGGCGACGTGGAACACGTACCGGCAGCCGTCCATGACGTCGTCGAATGCCTTGGGTTGCAAGAGATCGGCCTCGACCAGCTCGAGCGTCCCCGGCTGTCCGGCCGCCAGCCGGTACAGCGGGTCGACCTTGGCGGGATCGGTCATCCGGCGCACGCTTGCCCGGACGGTGTAGCCGCGGGTCAGCAGGGTGTGCACCAGGTGGCTGGCGACGAACCCGCTGCCACCGGTGACCAGAACCGGGATGCTCATGTGCCGTAACCCTTCTGCCGGTAGCTTCTCCTGGGCGATGTGGTCCTTCAGGGGCGGTCAGATGCCCTCGACCTGGGTGAAGACCTGGTCGAACCGGGACAGCGCGTCATCGATCACCTCGTCGGTGTCGGCCATCGAGGTGTAGAGCCGGGAGCCGGCGAGGGTGATGATCCCGTTGGCGGCGTAGGCGGCGCCCAT
>DATDMG010000202.1:0-2233 GCA_036518955.1 Kineosporiaceae bacterium
CGTCCCGTACCTGGAGAAGCTGCAGCGCAAGCTGGAGGAGGAACATCGAGCCAGATTGCAGGAGCAGATCCGCAGGTACTACGAGCAGAACATGGCCGCGCAGGCCCAGAACCGGGTGCTGGCGCTGGCGGAGCGGATCAGGGCCATCGAGGACCGGGACGGCCAACCCTACGTCAACACCACCGTGACGGTCCGGTTCGAACGGTCCTGGAACCTGCTCACCGGGCAGGGTTCAGGGCCTCCCGAGTCGATCCTCGACCTGTCCTTCAACAGCCTCGAGGATCTGCAGGTGCGGGTCGACGAGACGCCGGTGGCCGAGTCGGCCGACGCCCTTGTCGCCGAGGACACCCTGCCCCTGCTCGGCGACCGGTTCTCCACCCGCTTCCGCCAGACGATCCACTTCCCGGCCATCCCGCCGACCTACCAGCAACTGGTCAACCAGTTCGGGGTCGACCCGGCGTCCCGGGCGTCCGGTTGCTTCATCGCGACCGCCTGCTACGGCAGCCCGGACGCCGGGCCCGTGCTCGTCCTGCGCCGCTTCCGCGACCGGGTGCTGCTGCCGCGCGCCAGCGGCCGGCGGTTCGTCCGGTGGTATTACCGCACGTCACCCCCGGTCGCCGAGGCGCTGCGCCGCCGTCCGAGGGCACGAAGCGCGGTGCGCGTGCTCGTCGTGGCACCGCTGGCCGCGGCCGTCGGCCTGCTGCCCGGCTGCCGGCCCAAGGCCATCAACGACTCCAGTTGCGCGCTCGGCCCGATACCCAGTTCCCGGTGGAGCGTCCGGCAGAAGGCGGTGTAGGCCCGCCGGGCCTCGCCGATGTTCCCCTGGTCCAGGTGCGCCTCGATGAGCGTGCGCACCGCGCTCTCCCGCAACGGGTCCGTCCCCAGGGCCGCCATCGCGGCGTCGATGGCCTGCGCGTGACGACCTTCGCTGATCAGACGCCTGCCGAGGGCGTCCCACGCGTGCAGGAGTCTCTGCCGGATCCGTTCGCGTTCGAAGATGATCCAGTCGTCGTACCAGCCGGGCAACAGGTCCGTCAGTTCCCGGAACGCCTCCACCGGAAACAGTTCCTCGCGGCGCGCCGTGCCGTCGATCAGGCGGCTCGCCCACCGGCAGATGAGCTCGACGTCCACGACGGTCCCGCCGCGCAGGAACAGCGTGCTCTTGTCCGAGTCCACCACGTCCAGACCTGCCCCCCGAAGGCGCCACAACGCCGAGCGCAGGTTCCCCGCCGCGCGTGGATCTCCGCCCTCGGGCCACAGAATGCCCGCCGTGGTCCGGCGGTCCACGTGACCCTCGCTCAGTGCCACGTACACCAGCAGGCGTTTGCTGCCGTCCGGCACCTCCGTCCGGCATCCGTCCACGCTGACGTACGGGCCGCCGAAGAGATGGACGACGGCCACGTCGGTCGACTGTGGGGGGATGAGCGAGCGGACCAAGGCGGTAGACATGGGCACCCCCAGCATGGTGATCTTCATGTGAGGTTAGGAGAAAGGTCGTCACCCGAACGTCACCAAGAGGGAATCCGGAGCCGAGCAGATACCGAGGCGCGGTTCGAGCTTCCACCAGCGTCACCCCCCCGGCCCGGGACGCTCCGGCCCGCCCTTGCCGCTGACCTCAGGTCCCGCAGGGAAGCCGCGTCGGCGAGCCGGCGGGTTCGGGGCTCCCGCCCCGGTCAGCACGTCGTCAGCGACTCTCCGCACGGCAGCGAGCGCTTCCTCCACGTCGAGGGTGGAGAACCCTTCGGTCACGTCGGGCCGCTGAACGTCGGGGCATATCGTGACGGACACCACAAGCCGTCCGTTGGCAATGGTGCAGCGCACCACACATACCGCCGTCCGATCCGCGGCGGCGGGCTGCCCTGGTCCCAACCGTCCCATCGCTCACCACGACCCCTTCCGGCGGTCGGCCGAGCCGGCGCCGCGGCATCCGCCCCGGGTGCCAGGATCGTCCGCCCAGGTCACCGGCACGTCACCCGCGCGTTCGTGACCGCCCACGCGGCCGTCGGCAACGGCGTGGTGACACTGCTCGGACACGCTCGTGGTGTCGCACCGGGCCCGACCCGAGCCGTGCCCAGCGGCCTGTCGGACCGACCCCGCCACGTCGGCCACCCACGCGGCCGCTGCGGCGCAGGCCGGAGATCGGATGAGCACTCCCTGCCGGTCGCCGCGGGTCGCGGACTCAGCGGGCGATATCGATCACCAGCCGGTTGACGCTGTCACCGCGAATGAGGAG
>DATDMG010000203.1:0-9478 GCA_036518955.1 Kineosporiaceae bacterium
GTCAGGCCGGGGTGAAGCCTGGGTGAAGCACCCTTGGGCCAAGGATCTCCCGCATGACTGCGAAACGTCAGGGTACTCGTCCAGCGCCAGGCTACTCGTCGACATCGACGACCGACGTCGGTATGCGAGGCGCGCGCGAGCCATCGCTGCCGGACGTGAATAGTGGGGGGCGGCAAGGATGTCCGAGTTCGCGATGCCCGCGCCGATTGCCGCTGTCGAGTCGCGTGCCGAACCTGATGGTGGTATCGGACTGAACCGGCTGTTGTCGATCGCCCGGCTCACACCCGCTCAGGCCGGCGCGCTCGCGGCCGATGTTCTCGGCGACCTCGAAACACGGCACGCCGCCAACCGGCCCTGCGGTCCGCTCCGCGCCGAGGCGGTGCGGGTCTGCGGTGACGGCAGGGCCCGCCTGGCGGAGAACGGGCCCACAGGGGAGGACGCCACCCACGGTGCTGGCCCCGCGGTAGGGGTCGGCGATCCCACCGCGCGGCCGGGCTGCCTGGCCGCGGCCGCCCCGCTGCTCGACGAACTCGCGGCCGCCGTCCGCCCCCTCGCCGCGGATTCCGACCAGGTCACGACACTCGATCGGGCGGTGCTGGAGGCGCGACGTCCCGACGGGCGGGTCGCTGTCGTGGTAGCACTCCTGCGCGCCGTCGACGCGCAGCAGGGGGTGGGCGCACGCGCCGAGCTTGCCCGGCTGGTCAGCGCGGCAACCGGTGGCATCGCCGGCGAACGAGCCGAACGGGGCTTGCCGCCCGCGTCGTCCGTCCCCCGACCCGGTCCACGGCCCCTGCGGCGTTCGCCCCGCGGGATCGGTCGCGCCCTGGTCGGCCGTACCTGGAAGTGGGCGCTGTCGACGTCGGCGCTGGTTGCGGTGATCACGGTCGAGATCGTCTTTCTCCGGGCCGACATCGGCCGCGACGTCCAGGTCGTGCTGGACGCCGGCAGGTCGGGTGCGGCGAGCACGGCAGGGCCTGTCGCTGCGCCTGCCCTCCCTTCCGCCCCGGCGGCAGGCGGCACGATCAGGAGCGTCGGTCTCCGCCTGCTCGAGCGCTGCAGATCCGGGCCGAGCTGTGGCGTGCGGTTGCAGGTGATGCTTCAGCCGCAGGCCCAGCCGCAGGCGGTCACCTGGGCCTACCAGGTCCAAGACCGTTGCACCGGAACGGTGACGACGGTCCCCGGCGGCACGATCACGGTACCGCCGAAGGTGGACCGGGCCGACGTGGTCACCGCGCTCGCGACCCCACGGCCGAGGGCACTCGTCGTCCGAGCCGTGACCAGCCGGCCGGCCACCGCCGCCAGCGCACCCGTGGAGGTGCGGTCCGATGGCGCCGCCTGCAGCCACTGAAGACCACCAGGGGGATTGACATGCTGATCGTGGAGCGCGGGGACCACCCGGTCCCCGACGGGTCGAGGGGTCGGGAACCGCTGCGGCCCAAGGACGTCCGTGGTGTCGCCTTCGACGTGATCGCCTTCATCGCGGCGCTGGTGCTGGTCGGTCTCGGCCTCGCCAACCTCTACGTGGTCGACGGCCGCGATCTGGCCTCCCGCCAGGCGGGGATGGCAGCGGCGGGGACCGTGCTGATGACGGTGCTGTGGCGGTTCCGGACCGGAATTCTCCTGATCCTGGGCTGGGTCACCTACGTCGCCGCGGTGCTCCTGCTCGGGGTCGTGCACCTCGCCGGCGTGACGGCCAAGGGCGCGACGCGATGGATCGCGATCCTCGGCTTCACCTTCCAACCCTCGGAGCTGGCCAAGCTCGGGGTGCTCCTCGTCCTCGCCGCGGTGCTCGGATCGAACCGGCCGCCCTGGCAACGCTTCACGATCTCCCTCGGGCTGGCCGCCGTCCCGATCGGCTTCACCGTGCTCCAACCGGACCTGAGTACCGCCCTCCTGCTGGCCGCCGTCTCGGTCACCATGCTGGTCATCGGACGGGTGCCGGCGCGCTTCCTGCAACCCCTGATCGCTGCCCTCGCCGTCGTGACGCCTCTTGCCGTGGGACTGCTGCGGCCCTACCAGGTGCAGCGGCTCGGCAGCTTCCTGGTCGGGGCCGGAGGGTCGCCCACGGGGGCGGGGTGGGCCGTGCAGCAGGCCCACATCGCGCTCGGCTGGGGATCGCTCTTCGGCCGTTCACATGACCCGCTGACCCCCCTGGTCGCCCAGTACCTGCCGGAGAAGGAGACCGACCTCGCGCTGGCCAGCGTCGTGGAACAGTTCGGGCTGGTCATCGGCGGGCTCGCCGTCGTCATGGCCATCGTCCTGGTCTGGCGGCTCGCCATCGCCAGCCGCGTGCCGAGGAGCCCTCACGGCGCGCTCGTCGCCGGCGGCCTCGCCATCCTGATCGGCGCGGAGGTCATCGTGTCGATGGCCGGGAGCCTTGGCGTTCTTCCCCTGGCAGGCGTGCCGTTTCCGCTGCTCAGCTACGGGGGCACCGCCCTGCTCGTGCACCTGGCGGCGCTCGGTGTCGCGCTCGGCGTCCGGCGCGACGGGGCCCGCCGGCTGCTGTGGAACGTGCCCAGGTGGCGCAGCCGGCGGCCGCGGCTGGTTCGCTCGATCGCGCTGGGCGTGACCGGGCTGCTCGTGACGTTCGGGGTGTACGGCTGGGGGCTGCAGTCCGCGAACGGAGACGAGCTCTACGCCGCCGGGCAGGACCAGATGACCCGCTGCATCCGCATCCCGGCTCCGCGCGGAGCGATCCTCGACCGGCACGACGCCCTGCTCGCCGCGAGCACCACGTCGACGTCCCGGAACGACGTCGACCAGGTGCTGGCGATACCGGCGATCGTGCGGTCTCGGCCGGCGGACGTCGCCCGGTTGGCTGCCCTGGTCGGCTCGCCCACGGAGGAGCTGCGGCGACGTGTGCGAGCGGCCCCCGCGACCACCCTCGCGCTACGGGTGTCGGACGTACCCCGCACCACCGGCGACGCGGTCGCGGCGGCAAGGATCACAGGCGTGATCGTCACGCCCCGGCCATGGCGCAGCTACCCCACCGGCTCGCTGCTCGGCCCCGTGCTCGGATGGGTCGGGGTTGCGACCCCGAACGAGACACGGCGGTGGCCGGATCTGCCCTCCGGCGAGATCGTCGGCCGGGCAGGGCTGGAACAGCAGTACGACGCCGTCCTGCGCGGGGTGGACGGGCGGCAGTGCGTGTACGTCAACCCGGCAGGGGCCCCGGTGGCGATGGGCGCACGCGTGGCGCCGATTCCGGGGGCGAACGTGCGGTTGTCGCTCGACCTCGGTCTGCAGCACGAACTCGCCACACGTCTCGAGACCGCCACGCAGGCCGCGCACAACCCGAAGATGATCGGGGCCGCCGTCGCGATGGACGCCCGCACTGGGCAGATCCTGGCCATGGCCAGCGCGCCGACCTACGACAACAACGTCTTCGGCCCGCCGGTCGACGTCGCGGCGCTCAACGCCCTCACGAAGGCACCCGGTCACCCCATGCTCGAGCGCGTGACCCAGGCGGCACTCCCACCGGGGTCGACGTTCAAGCTGGTGGTGGCCGCGGCTGGGGTGACGGACCCGGTGATCTCGCCGCACGAGGTGATCTCCACCGGCGCCAGCTTCACCCTGGGCGACCACACCTTCAACAACTGGCAGGCCATGGGCCCGATGGATCTGCCTGATTCCATCGCCTGGTCCAACGACGTGTACTTCTACAAGCTCGCCAACGCCCTCGGACCTGGTCCGATCATCAACGTCGCTCGTGCCCTGGGCGTCGGCGCCCGGACCGGCATCGACCTGCCGAGTGAGTCGCCGGGCTATCTCGGCACCCCGGCGTCGGTCGCCAGGAGCGGTGGTACCTGGTACGGAGGGTCGACGGTGATTCTCGGTATCGGACAGGGATACCTGCAGGTCACGCCGCTGCAGGACGCCCGGTGGACCGCTGGCGTCGCTACCGGACGGCTGGTCACGCCACGGCTGGGTCTCGCGACCGGGACCCCGGGGAGCGGGTACACCCCGCTGCTGGCCCCGGGACCGAGCCCGCTGCCGTTCGACGCCCGGCTCGGCCCGGTCCAGGACGGGATGCGCCGGGCGGTGACGTTCGGGACGGCCTCGCGGCTCTCGGGTCTGCCGTTCCCGGCGGCGGGAAAGACGGGGACCGCGCAGGACGGCAGCCTGGCCGACGGCAGCAACGACCACTGGCTGTCGGCCGTGGCCCCGTGGCCCAACCCGAAGGTGGTGGTGACGGCTCTCGTCCAAGGCCCGGGGGCCGGCGCGAACAACGCGATAGACGTGGTGGCCGCGGGCTTGCAGCACGTCATGGGCCATCAAGCCGAGATGCTGCCCTCCGAGTGATCATCTCCAGCCGAAGGCCCCGGCCAGCCGGGGGCTGCGCAGGCTCATCGAAGCACCCTCGGCGACGCAGCTGAGCGGGTTCTCGGCCACCTTCACGGGGAAGCCGAGCGCCCGCTCGAGTCGTTGGTCGAGGCTCCGCGTCAGGGCGGCTCCTCCGAACGCGACGACCCCGTCGGCCAGCACGTCCCCCGCGGCTGCCGGGGGCAGGTCGTCCAGGCACGCAGCGAGAGTCTGGACGATCGTGTCGACGATGGGGGCCAGGAGTTCCAGGATCTCGTCCACCGGTACCGTCACCAGCCGTGCCCGACCTGTCCCGGCGTCCCGGCCCGGCACCACGAAGCTCGCTTCCGTCTCGAACCCGATCCGGATCTTGGCGTCCTCGGCGGTCTGTTCGCCCACCACGAGGTGGTGGTGCTCACGCAGGTGCCGGAAGACCGCCAAGGTCATCTCGTCGCCGGCGACGCGGCACGACCGGGACGTCAGAATACCGCCGAAACAGAAGGCGACGACCTCGGCCGTTCCGCCGCCGACGTCCACCACCATGTGCACCCGGCGTTCCAACGGATCGATGCCGCAGCCGAGGGCACCGGCGATCGGCTCGTCGATGGCCACCGTCTTCCGCAGCCCGGCCTCATCAGCGGCCTCGAGCAGCGCCCGTCGCTCCAACTCGGTCGCGCCCGTCGGCACGCCGATGGCCACCCGGGAGTGGCTGCGCCGCCACGGGCTGCGGACCGCTCGATGGATCACGGCGCGCAGATAGGCCCGCGCCACCTCCAGGTCGGTGATGACGCCGTCCTGCAGCGGACGCAACGCGACGACGCCGGCGGGCACCCGCCCGAGCAACTCCGCCGCCTCGCGGCCCACGGCCACGACCCCTCCGCGCCGTCGGCCGTGGCCCCGTCGCAGCAGTACCGACGGCTGGTCGTAGACGATGCCCTGCACGTCGTTGCAGACAACGGTGTTGGCTGTACCAAGATCGATTCCGAATTCCAACACGGACCTCCCCGATCCGTCCCCCACTGCCCTTGATATTGGGGCCTATTCGGTCGCCGGTCCAGCCGAGTCCGTGGCGTGCTTCACGACGAACAGGGGTGTGCCGACCCGGCCACCGGTGGGGAGGAGGGCTTGCACCGCGGGCTGGTGCGGGCGGCGATCGGTGCGGCGGCGGGGGCGGCGAGTTTCACGCCTGTGCATGACGCGGCGACCGGGCATGGTCAGGCGGGCTGGCTGGCGTGGGCGGACGCGGTGGTCCTGGAAGTGATGTCCCGCTGGCCCTGGCGCTGTCGCAGCCGTGGCAGTGCGCGGTCCTGGGCGCCGCCGCCGTCCTGTTGCTGGCGCTGCGCCGGGGCGTGGTCCCTCACCCTGCTGGCGGCCGCGGCGGCCGGCGTCGTCGTGACGGCGGGAGGCCCGCTGCCGGGGTGGCGGCCCGCGCAGCCGCGGCACCGGCCCGCGTGCGGGCGGTCACCCCCCGGTGACGATCCCCTCGATCTCCATGAGCAGGTCGGAGCGGCAGATGTCGACGTTGAGGTAGGCGATCGCGGCGAGCGGCGAGAAGCGTTGCCCGCAGATCTCCCGCACGGTGTCCAGGTCGGCGTCGTGCCGGACGTAGACCTTGATGTTCGTCAGCTCCTCCAGCTCGTGCCTGCGAGCGAGCCCGTACCGGGCGAGGTTGGGGCCGCCGACGAGCTCGGCGATGTTGTCCAGCGTCTGGTGGCACTGGCGGCGCACGTCGTCGGGATGGACGGTGCGTTGGCCGACGATGCTCGCGGTGCCGGAGACGAAGATGCTGCAGTCCTCCGGCGAGTCCGGGCCTCCGGGCAGCAGGCAGGTGGCCCGGGCGAAGCTCGGGGGCTTCGGGCCGTACTGCTGCGAGTACCGGTAGGCCGGCTGCTGCCGGGGGTTCTCCACGTTGACCCTCGGGGTGTCGCGGGAGGACAGGAAGTAGAAGCCGATGCCCCCGCCGAGGGATCCGATCCCGGTGGCGGCGGGCATCTCGAGGCGTCCGGGGAAGGACTCGAAGGCCGTCGCCCGTCCGAGGCAGAAGTCCCGGTACACCTCCAGCCCGTCGGCATTGTCGCCGTTGATGTCGGCGATGACGTTCCACATCCGGAAGATATTGGGGTAGCCCAGGTCCACGGTCAGGGCGAAGGCGTCCAGGTAGGCACGTCGGGCGGCGTCGGCGTAGCGGGGGGCGGGCGGCAGCCAGCCAGCGCATAGCAGGAACGCGCCGTCCTGCGCGTAGTGCAGGTCACCACGGCGGCCCGTGGTCGCAGGGCCGCGGCCGCGCCACACCTCGCGGAAAGCCGCCGCGGACGACCGGGCCATGTGCACCGGCATCAGGAGGCGGCCGTCGACGTTCGCCGGCGGGCCCGACGTCGTCCCGTAGGTGACGACGCCGAGCACGTCGTCGTCGGCCGAGGACGGGGTGTCGCCGTCGGCCGGCAGGAAGGTGGCGGAGATCACAGGACGGGTACGCAGGGTGAGCATGGTGGAACTCCCGAGGACATGCCTCCACCGGGGTGGAGACGCGTGAGGGCAAGGGCAGGCAGCTACGGCAGGCCTCGGCGGTGGTTGCCTGGACGCACGCGTCGAGACCCCGGCCGGCCCGGATGAACATCAGAAGCGGTGGAGAAAACCGCGAGAGAAACGCATCGCGTCGTGGATCCGAAGCGGCGACCAGCCCCTGGCGCAGCACCTCGGTGGCGAGCGGTAGAACATGGTGGAACTATCCATACTCGCACCGACGCGACCCCACGGCCGTGATGGTCGATCTCGGGGCGATCGACGACGCGGCGAACGGACCGGAGGACCTGCCCGACTGGGACGCCACCCCGTGGCGTCGTCAGGAGCAGCAGGTACAGCGGCTACGGCAAACGGATCTTCAAGGCGGCACAGGCAGCGGAGACCGCACTGCGGCTCCATGGTCTTCGACTACGGACTCGCGGTGCCCGCACGCGCTGAGACCCGGCTGAAGGCCCAGCCTCAACCCACGCTCGAGCCGATGTCGGTCTGCGGCACGAATGCGGTGCCGACAATGGCGGAAAGCTGGTGCTCGGTCAGGACCTCGGTCTCGACCTCAGGCTGTCCCTACCACATGATGCTCTCCTCCTGGACGATTGCGGATGGCCTGTCAGCGCAGGGAAGGTTTTCGTGTTCCCTGCGCCTGCGGAGAAACAGTAGAATCCCGCGGTGCGTCCCAGCATTGGGCTCCGACCCCAACGATTCCAGAGTGCGACTGGACAGCAGGCCATTGCGTCGTCATGGTTGACGTGGTCCGACCTGGGAGGACCTGGTTCGCGAGACGCCGGGAGGACCGACGATCCATCCGGAGGTCACCGGTCGCCGTCCTTGCCGCGTTGGGTGCATGGCGTCCAGGACGCCGCGGTTGTGCCCTGAGGGCAAGTGACGGTCGTGGCGTCGTAGTCGATGGTGGAGTCGGCGCGGGCGTAGCCGTTGCCGGCGGGCCTGCGCGGACCTGTCGGCCAGCAGTGGCCCGATCAGCGCGATCCCGTGCCGGGTGGCGGGCGCGAAGTCGGACTGACCCATGGTCGTGATGAAGCTCTTGTAATGGGAGTGGAGCGAAGGGGTCAGGTCATTCGTGGCATGTTCGTTCGATCAACCGGGGCGCTGTCCTCGGGAGGAGTCGCGTGAGCGAGCTGAAGTCGTCGGGCAGGACGTTCGACATTTCGAAGCGGGAAGTCTGGGAGGCATGGGAGAAAGGTCAAGGACAATAGGGGTGCACCAGGGGTGGATGGGTGCTCGATCGCGGACTTCGAGGCGGACCTCAAGAGCAATCTGCACAAGGTCTGGAATGTACGCAACATATGCGGAGAGGACGGCCGGTAGGCCAGTCTCGGGATCAAAGCAGTGCTCTACGGGAAATGGAGGACAGAAGGCCCTCCGGGATCGTCCTCGGGGGGACGGTCTCAAACCACCACATGCCGCGTAGGCTGAAGGCCGCCGTGGTGAGCGATGTGGAAAAGGCGCTCCTGGAGGCGTCAGGTGGGGATCGGGGAGACGACTGCTGGGTGACGTGTCGAGAATTTGAAGATGGCATCAGAACCGGGTTGGGTTCCAGAATCCGGGATGAGCCTGGCGGGCGACCAGCGGAGTCGACGGACCGTCCGATCGATCGCCGCACCAACCCAACGCCGGGCGCCGGCGGGCGCCCGTACGGCTACCCTCTGCGTCCTCCTGTGACGACCACCCTCCCGGGGATAGTCCCGAAAGTCCCGGCCGACGCTCGTGAGGACCTTGGCGTGGGCCGTAGGTTGGTCAGGTGGGGCATGGGGTGAGGACGTGCTGTCGGTCGGGTGATGGGTCGCGGCGCGGTCCAGGACCGTCGACGTCCGAACTGTCGCCTTCGCGTGTGTCGCGTGGTATCGCGCCGGTCGTGCACGGGATGTCGCGGCGAGGCAGGGGCGTGATCGTGGTGACCCTCGCGGGGGTGATGACGGGCCTCGGGCTGGTCGCGGGGTGTGGCTCCGACGGGCACACCGGTTCTGGGACCTCGCCCGGTCCCACCAGTCAGACCAGGACCGCCGGTCCGACCGGGGCCTCGGCGTCGGGCTCGTCCGCGGTGGCGACCGCGACGGTGACGGCCGGAGCAGGCTCGTCCGCGGGAACGCCGCCCACGCCGTCGGTCGCCGCGACGTCTCCGACCGGACGCCAGACGTTCACCTCGGTGCCGACCGACGTGGGCCGGTTGGTGGTCACCCGGCTGACCGGTCCGGCGTCCGGGGTCAGCCTGCGGGTGTGGGTGTGGTTGCCCCCGCAGTATGACGAGCCCGCCTACGCCCATAGCGCGTTCCCGGCGTTGATGCTCTATCCCGGTGGTTCCGGCGCCGGGTACAACACCTGGGCGGGAACCCAGTACCACGCCCGGGAGGAGGACGCCGCCGGCGCCGCGGCCGGCCGGTTGACCCCGTTCGTGTTCGTGATGCCGGAGATGCAGCCGGGTGAGCATCGCGATACCGAGTGCGCCGACCTGCCCGGCCAGCCCAAGATCGGCACCTTTCTCGCCACGGACGTGCGGCGCATGGTCCTGGACAACCTCCGGGTCCTGCCCGACCGCACCGGCTGGGGGGCCGCAGGGGCCTCGGCGGGGGCGTACTGCGCGGCGCGGGTGGTGTTCAACCACCCCGACCAGTACTGCGCCGTGGTCAGCATCGCCGGC